>NZ_JBXCIY010000004.1:0-367329 GCF_056786395.1 Paenibacillus sp. Y951
TCCCGTAGGAGTCTGGGCCGTGTCTCAGTCCCAGTGTGGCCGATCACCCTCTCAGGTCGGCTACGCATCGTCGCCTTGGTGAGCCATTACCTCACCAACTAGCTAATGCGCCGCGGGTCCATCTACAAGTGACAGATTGCTCCGTCTTTCCCGTTTCGATCATGCGATCAAAACGCGTATCCGGTATTAGCATCCGTTTCCGAATGTTATCCCAGGCTTGTAGGCAGGTTACCCACGTGTTACTCACCCGTCCGCCGCTGAGTTTGAAAGAAGCAAGCTTCTTCCAAACTCCGCTCGACTTGCATGTATTAGGCACGCCGCCAGCGTTCGTCCTGAGCCAGGATCAAACTCTCCATTAAGGTGTTTGACTTGCTCAATTTGTTTCGCTTGTTATTAACAATTTCACGGGGTGAAATTGTTAATGGCAGTTCTTACTCGTTGTTCAGTTTTCAAAGATCAAAGAAGTTTTTCGATGAGCTTGTGCTCGGAAATTCTTCAAGGAAGGTATGCAATGAACTTGCGTTCATGTTATCTTCGTGTTAGAAATTCAAGTGAGTTTCTCATTACATTATGTAAGTTTGAAGCTCGTCTTGTTTTCTTCGTGTGTCTCGCAATCTCTCGCGGCGACAAGAAATAATATACCATAGAACGTAAAGCTATTGCAAGCTTTTTGTCGATAATTATTATAGTTTTTTGTCGAATAAATAAAAACCTCAACATCTAGTTGTTGTTCATTAAACAACGCTAGATGTTGAGGTTTTTTCTATTTTAATACTTCTAATATATATAGATTTCTTTTAACTGTTAAGTTCACAATATCATTATTAATAGATACCCACGGTCTTGTTGGATAGTCTCTTTCGAAAAATACAATCTCGCCAATCCGATTATCACTTAGTTTTACTTTTGTTCCTGTATTGAACTTTGCGACCTTCTCAATAAAGATACGAACATATACAGGATCTAATTTACCAAATGCATCACTTTGGATTTGGTCCATAACTAAGTATGGCGAGATTGGCTCACGATATGCTTTGTTAAGCGTCATAGCATGATATATATCAGCTACTGCAACGATTTTAGAATATGGATGTAACTGCGCCCCATCAAAACCATTCGGATATCCAGAACCATCCACACGCTCATGATGCTGCAAGGCAGCTAACTTAACTCCCTCATTCAATGCTGTAATGTTACGAAGAAGTTGATAGCCAATAATCGTATGCTTCTTCATATCATCCTTTTCAGAATTAGTTAGCTTACCTGACTTAGATAGAATACTTATATCAATTTTTACATTACCGATATCTATCAAAAGGCCAGCTAATGCAATTTGCATCCAATCCTTTTGTGGAAATCCTACCCATTGAGCCAATAAATATGAGGTTAGTGAAGTTAATACGCTTTTGTGCATCATATAATCAATATTGTTACTATATGCTGGTGCAAATGTAATCAGATTATATTCGCGAATATGCTCAAAGATATTACCTAATTGGTTGCGAATATCCATAAGCGGAATTGGCTGATTGGCTAAGATGAGATGTGGAACATTACGGAGCATCTCGACCATTCTATCGTACTCTTTAATAAATGGACTTACTGGAGCTATAACTTTAGCTCCAGCTTTGCCCTCGACTACGTCTTTCTTCTTAACTGGTTCCTCAGCCGTATTCACTGAAATCTGAACTTTACTAACCATAAAGGCTGCTAAAATATCCAAATCTCGTTCTGAGATTACTCTATCTTTAACAAATAAAGTACTTCCTAGTGGAGTGAGGACATCTTCGATCAATTTATCACCCGTCTTAAGCTGATTAATTTTGATAGATGCCATGGGTCCTCTTCCTTTCTAGTTATAGATCTGTATTATGATTGGGTATCTGTAGATTCATCTGAAACTTCCGCTGTTGTGTCCGAATCTTCACTATTAATACCAGTCTCATCATTTTCATCAAATTCTTCATCTTCTGTCTTATCTACACGAGCTACCGTTGCTACTGTATCCTCGTCACGTGTATTAATAAGCTTAACGCCCATTGTATCACGCTTCATAGACTTGATACCGTCCATACTTGTACGAATAAGCGTACCAGAAGCTGTAATGATCATTAGATCCTCTGAATCGTCGACTACCTTCAATGCGACAACTAAACCACGTTCATCCGTTTGATTAATTGTTTTAATACCGATACCACCACGATTTTGCGGACGGTATTCACTTTCAGGTGTACGTTTACCATATCCATTAGAAGTAACAACAAGAATTTCACGATCTGGAACAATAATATCCATATCAATAACTTTATCTTCTTTTACTAATTGAATACCTTTAACACCTGTTGCCGAACGTCCCATAGAACGAACATCTTTTTCATGGAAGCGGATTGACATACCATAACTTGTTCCTAGCATTACATTCTGATTGCCATCCGTAAGCTTAACTCCTATTAGATCATCGTCTTCACGAAGAGATATAGCTATCAATCCAACTTTACGAATATTTACATAATCGCTCAGCGGCGTTTTCTTAACAACACCAAGTCTCGTTGCAAAGAATAGATATTGCTCATCGTTGAATTCAACTACTGGAATAACAGCATTAATAGTTTCACCTTGTTCAATCTGAATAAGATTAATAATTGGTGTTCCTCTAGCTGTACGGCTTAGATCTGGGATCTCATAAGCTTTCATCTTATAAACTTTACCTTTGTTCGTGAAGAACAGTAAGTAATGATGCGAATTGGTTACGAATAAATGCTCTACGAAGTCATTTTCTTTCGTATCCATCCCAACAACACCACGACCACCACGCTTCTGACTACGATATGTAGTTACCGGTAAACGTTTAATATAGCCTGAATGAGTAATTGAAATAAGCACATCTTCTCTAGGAATTAAGTCTTCATCCAATATTTCCTCATCACTAGCTGTAATTTCAGTGCGTCTTTCATCACCGAAGCGAGTTTTAATTTCTTCTAACTCTTCATAAATGATATCTAACACTAGCTGTTCGTCAGCTAAAATAGCTTTAAACTCAGCAATTTTGCGTTGAAGTTCTTCGTATTCAGCTTCAATCTTGTCACGCTCTAGTCCTGTTAGACGCTGTAAGCGCATATCCAAAATTGCTTGCGCTTGTTCAATCGTTAAGGAGAATCTAGAGATTAAGCCTTCACGTGCCTCATCGGCCGTTTGAGAAGCTCTAATTAATTTGATAACTTCGTCTAAATTATCTAATGCTATGCGTAAACCTTCTAGTATATGAGCTCTAGCTTCAGCTTTTTTCAATTCGAATTGTGTACGGCGACGAATAACTTCGATTTGATGCTGTAAGTAATGATAAAGCATATCATGAAGATTTAATGTCTTAGGTTCACCGTTAACAAGAGCAAGCATATTAAAACCAAAGTTAGATTGTAACTGAGTATGCTTGTACAAGTTATTAAGTGTTACGCTCGGATTAACATCACGACGAAGCTCAATAACGATTCTCATACCATTACGATCTGATTCATCTCGTAAATCCGTAATTCCTTCTATCTTTTTCTCACGAACAAGTTCAGCAATTTTTTCAATTAGACGAGCTTTGTTCACTTGATAAGGTATCTCATTAACAATAATACGAGATTTACCATTGTTTTCTTCTATTTCAGCACGAGCTCGCATCGTAACAGATCCACGACCTGTTAGATAAGCTTGACGTATACCTGCGCGCCCCATAACAAACCCTGCGGTAGGGAAGTCAGGGCCTTTAATATATTCCATCAAATCAAGCGGTGTTAATTCAGGATTACGAATAAGCGCTTGAGCACCATTAATAACTTCTATAAGGTTATGAGGTGGAATATTCGTTGCCATACCTACTGCGATACCAGTTACCCCATTTACAAGCAAGTTAGGGAATCTTGCTGGAAGTACGACAGGTTCTCTTTCTTCACCATCATAGTTATCTATGAAATCAACGGTATCCTTATTAAGATCACGCAATAGTTCCATTGCTATTTTTGATAATCTAGCCTCTGTATAACGCATGGCTGCAGCCATATCTCCATCGACAGATCCAAAGTTACCATGGCCTTCAACGAGCATATAACGCATGGAGAAGTCCTGTGCCATACGAACCATTGATTCATATACAGCTGTATCACCATGAGGGTGATACTTACCGATTACTTCACCAACGATTCTAGCTGATTTTTTGAAAGGTTTATCAGGCGACATGCCTAGATCTGCCATCGCATATAAAATACGGCGATGAACGGGCTTAAGTCCATCTCTTACATCAGGCAATGCGCGGCTTACGATAATGCTCATTGCATAATCTAAAAATGATTCACGCATCTCCGTACCAATATCACGATTCACAATTGACGATCTTTGTTCCTCAGCCATGCTTTACCTCCTTGACGTCATATAAATCTTATTCATATAATCCCCAATATTCAACGATAGCAAACAGGAAGATCGAAATTGAATGACGTTCATAATCTATAAGTATCCTGCCGGATAACAATAGTTTTAATTGAAATAACAAACTTTATTATACCATTTATTGTGGTGAGTGTCTTGATGGAAATCTATTGTATTGCACAAAAAAGATGCTATTCAGATTAACTCTATAATTTGAATAACATCTTTGAATGTTAGAAATCTAAATTGTTTACGTATTTCGCATTTTCTTCTATAAATTCTCTACGAGGCTCGACATGATCACCCATCAGTGTATCAAATATTGCATCTGCTTCCATTGCATCTTTAATTGTAACTTGAAGCATTGCTCGACTTTCTGGATCCATCGTCGTTTCCCATAATTGAATGGCATCCATCTCACCAAGACCTTTATAACGTTGAATGTTGATTTTTACACCTTCACCGAATTCTTCTAAAATAACATCTCTTTCTTGCTCGGTTAATGCGTAACGTACAGTTTTACCACGTTCGATCTTGAATAGAGGGGGTTGTGCAATATAGATAAATCCTGCTTCAACAACTTGACGCAAATAGCGATAGAAAAATGTTAATAGCAATGTACGTATATGTGCACCATCGACATCGGCATCCGTCATAATGATCACTTTATGATATCTAGCCTTTTCAATATCGAAATCATCGCCAATGCCAGCACCCAAAGCTGTAATCATTGCTCTGATCTCAGCATTTCCTAGAATACGATCAAGACGAGCCTTTTCTACGTTCAAAATTTTACCTCGCAATGGCAAAATAGCTTGGAAGTGACGATCACGACCTTGTTTGGCAGAACCACCTGCAGAGTCACCCTCTACGATATACAATTCACTAATTGAAGCATCCTTTGAAGAACAATCGGCTAGTTTACCAGGTAATGAACCAACTTCTAGTACGCTTTTACGTCTAGTTAATTCTCTAGCTTTACGAGCTGCTTCTCTAGCTCTTGCTGCTTGTAAACCTTTTTCAATAACTTTTTTCGCTACACTCGGATATTCATTCAAAAAATCTTGGAGCTTCTCAGAGAATAGAGATTCTACAATACCACGAACTTCACTATTACCTAGTTTCGTTTTTGTTTGACCTTCAAACTGAGGTTCCGGAATTTTAACAGAAATAATCGCTATTAATCCTTCACGAACATCGTCTCCAGTGAAGTTAGTATCATTCTCTTTTAACATATTATTTTTACGAGCGTAATCGTTAACGATTCTTGTTAGAGCTGACTTAAAGCCAGACTCATGAGTACCGCCCTCATGCGTATTAATATTGTTAGCAAAGGAATAGATATATTCAGAGTAGCTGGCATTGTATTGCAATGAAACTTCAACATGAATATTATCGCGATTACCTTCAACATAAATTGGTTCTTCATGAATAACTTCACGATGGCGACTTAAATATTTAACAAACTCTATAATACCGCCCTCATAGTAAAATTCTTCCTCTTGGTCATTACGTTCATCTTTAAGCACCAAACGAATACCTTTATTCAAAAATGCTAGCTCACGAATACGAGTTTGTAGTACTTCATATTCGAACTCAACCGTTTCTGTAAATATTTCACGGTCTGGTCTAAACGTAACCGTCGTACCCGTCTCATCTGTGTCACCAACAACTTTAATATCATATTGCGCGGCACCACGCTTATATTCTTGTTGATAGATATGTCCGTCACGCTTTACTTGAACCTTCACATGCTCAGATAGGGCATTTACAACGGAAATACCAACACCATGCAGACCACCAGAAACTTTGTAGCCTTCTCCGCCAAATTTACCACCCGCATGGAGTACCGTCATAACGACCTCAAGCGTAGACTTTTGGAGTTTAGTATTCATACCAACGGGAATACCACGCCCATTATCATTTACGGTAATACTATTATCAGCGTGGATGATAACTTCAATTTGCGTACAGTAACCTGCTAATGCTTCATCGATACTGTTATCAACGGCTTCCCACACTAGATGATGTAAACCTTTTCCGCTTGTAGAACCAATATACATACCAGGACGCTTACGAACTGCTTCTAGCCCCTCTAATACTTGTATCTGGCTCTCGTCATACGAATTTTGTTCCAAAGACATGTACGTTCACTGCTCCTCTCAACTGCTAATGCATCTTAAATCTATTGTTTTTCTATATTATAACGCTGCAAAATGGTGAGCTCTTTTCTTCAAAGTAGACGATGAAATCGGAGAATAAATAACTTTATTCGATGTGACAACGATGCTTTTCGCTTCTTCTTCACCAATGACTTCGACTTCCTTACGATTACGAGCACCCATCACAAACTGCTTAGAAAGCTTGGATGAACTTTCGATCGTAATATCGAAAATAGCTACTACTTCAGATGTTCTCACAATTTTTTCTCCACCTACATGAATATACATGGATGGCTTTCACCTCATTCACGGAGATAAACTCACTTTGCCTTCTTGCACATAATAAATACCCGCATCTTGCAGCTTCTCCATATCAATACTCTCAAGTCCAGTAGTTGTTATGAATGTTTGCACTTTGCTTTGGAAGGTTTCTATTAGCTGTGTTTGCCGATTACGATCGAGTTCAGACAACACATCATCCAAAAGTAATATCGGGTATTCACCGATTTCCTCATGGATAAGTTCGAGTTCTGCAAGCTTTATAGATAACGCAGTTGTCCGCTGCTGTCCTTGTGAACCGAATGTTTGAGCTTCTTTGTCGTTAATATAAAATCCGATATCATCGCGATGAGGTCCAACTAAGGTTACACCTCTCCGAAATTCCTGTTCTTTGACCTGTGTTAACTTTACCATAAATTGATCAAATAACATAGTTTCATCTCCGGAAGCATCGCAATCAAACGAAGGACGATATTCTAACAGAAGCTCTTCTTTGTCATTCGTAATTTCTGCATGAATTTGCTGTGCATAAATTTGTAGCTTATTAATAAAGTGTTGCCTTTTAATCATAATTTTAACACCTAACTGTGCTAGCTGTATGTTCCACACTTCCAGCATAGTCAGATCAGAACGGGCATTACCATTTTTCAATATATTATTACGCTGCTGTAGCACTTTATGATATTGCTGAAGCCAATACAGATAGCCAGGCTGTACTTGACCGATTTCCATATCGAGAAATCGTCTCCGTACCCCTGGCGTTCCCTTCACTATTTCAAGATCTTCAGGTGCAAACATCACAACATTCAAAGCGCCAACATAATCACTTAGTTTCCGTTGTTCAAGCCCATTCAACTTTGCCTTCTTGCCTTTATGACTGTAGCTTAATTCAAGCTTAACTGACCCGTATTTTTTATCAACTTGACCGGTTATATGAGCTGACTCTTCATTCCAGCCAATCAGTTCTTTGTCCTTCGTTGTACGATGTGATTTAGACAAGGCAAGCACGAATATTGCTTCTAGTAAATTCGTTTTCCCTTGTGCATTGGGCCCAAGAAACACATTTACCATATGCGGTGTTGCCAAATCTAAAGATTCATAATTACGATAATTTTGTAACTTAATACTGTTTAGTAGCACCTTTTAACCTCCTGGACTACCTTATCCCTATGAACCTACTATAACAAATTTACCGTGTCCTTCAACCTCTACTTTATCCCCAACGTAAATTTTACGTCCTCTGCGTTGATCCACTTCACCATTTATCAACACTTTTGTCTCAAGTAAGAAAAATTTAGCTTGTCCACCTGTGGATATACAATCAGACAGCTTCAAAAATGGTCCTAAGGCAATATATTCTGTGGATATCTGTACTTCTGTCATCTTATTCACTCCTTAAACTTTTCATAACTTCTTGCTAAAGCTTCCTTGCAATGAAAAGTACTTCGTAAGCACATACTTTTCTTAGCCTGTTGTACGGTAAGGCAATATAACGTAAATGCTGTAATCATGATCGAGTGGACGAATAATGATTGGACGCATCGCACCAGTAAACCCGATCACAATCTTCTCACTATCAATAACTTTTAATACATCCAGCATATATTTTGAGTTAAAGGCAATACGTAATGCTTCGCCTTTATAATCAATAGCCTCAATTTGTTCAATAACACGTCCTAGTTCAGTTGAACTTGAAGAAACCTCTATCATACCATTATCAATTGTCGTTAGCCGAACAATATTTGTTTTTTCTTCGCGTGACATTAGATATGCACGATCCATCGCATCCGCTAAGTTTTTTGTATTCAATACGATTTCAGTTTCAAAAACAGATGGAATGATTTTGGATGTATCAGGATATATACCATCCAAAATACGAGTATAGAACATAATATGATCTAACTTGAATAACACTTGGTTATCTGCAACGACAATATCAATATTAGTATTGTTATCAGGAATAAGCTTAGAAAGCTCATTTAATGTTTTTGCAGCGATAACGATGTTGCCGAATTTATAATCTTCACCAGCATTAACCGTTGTTTTACGACTAGCTAGACGATGACGATCTGTTGCAATAAATTTCAATTCTCCTTGGAATAAATTCCATAGAACCCCTGTAAGAATAGGTGTTTGTTCACTTGTTGAAGCAGCGAGAACCGTTTGTCTAATCATTGACTTAATTAGATCACCGGGCACCTGTAATACATAGTTTTGTTCGATATTCGGTAGAACTGGGAAATCTTCAGGATCAAGACCAACCATTTGAATTTCAGTTGAACCAGATCTAATCAACGTTTGATATTGATTAGATACCTCGATAGATACTTGCTCTGAAGGTAGCTTTTTGACGATTTCTACGACAAACTTTGCAGGTAATACGACACTACCTGGTTTTTCAATTTCAGCGATAATTTGTCCGTTTTGTTCTACGGGGATATAACTTTGAATAGAAATATCAGTATCACTTGCTGTTAATGTGACCGCTTGATGTGTAACGTCGATTTTAATACCACCTAGAATGGGTATGGTTGGTCTTGCTGCAATTGCTTTTGCTACGTTTTGAATGGCTTGATTTAATTCAGTTTTGGCAATGGTTAATTTCATTTGAAAAGTCCTCATTTCGGCGTTTTATATAGATGATATTTATTTAAAATATTAGTAGTAGTAGCAGTAGGGGCACTGAATATGTGGATAACCCCTTGTAATGCGGATAAAACAAGCCTATCCACATGTGCATATCTTGTGCATAGGCTTGTTCAGTTGTTCACAGTTAATTTTTGATTTTTTCAGTAAGGTTTTGAATAATTTTATATAGCTCTTGATCAACTTTTATAAGCTGTGTAATCTTCTCATGTGCATGGATAACTGTCGTATGATCTCGTCCTCCGAAAGCTTCTCCAATCTTAGGTAAAGAATAATCAGTTAGCTCACGAGAGAGGTACATCGCAATTTGTCTTGGAAATGCGATAGCCTTTGTTCTTTTACGAGCTTTGAAATCTTCCATCCGTAGACCGTAAAATTCGCCAACTTTAGCTTGAATATCGTTCATTGTAATCATCCTAGGACGAGAAGAAGGAATAATATCTTTCAAGGCCTCAGCTGCAAGATGCGATGTAATATCTGCATTAATTAGCGATGAATAAGCGACAACGCGAATGAGTGCACCTTCTAGTTCACGAATGTTCGTATCAATCTGATTAGCAATATAGTTCATTGCTTCATTCGGAATGTCTAGATTTTCAGCGCGTGCCTTTTTGCGAAGAATCGCAATGCGCGTTTCCAGATCTGGCGGTTGAATGTCGGTAATAAGTCCCCATTCAAAGCGCGAGCGCAGTCGTTCTTCCAAAGTTGGAATTTCTTTGGGCGGTCGGTCACTGGAAATAATAATTTGCTTACGTTCTTCATGCAATGCATTAAATGTATGGAAAAACTCCTCTTGAGTTTGTTCTTTTCCAGCAATAAATTGAATATCATCGATTAATAGAACGTCGATATTACGGTATTTTGTGCGGAAACTTTCACCTTGACTATCGCGAATCGCGTTAATGAATTCATTGGTGAATTTTTCTGAGGAAATGTAGAGCACCCGCGTATTGGGATTGTGTTCCATAATGTAATGACCGATCGCATGCATTAAATGGGTTTTGCCTAACCCTACGCCACCATATAAAAATAATGGATTGTAGGCTTTTGCTGGAGCTTCAGCTACTGCTAGTGAAGCTGCATGCGCAAAACGGTTGTTTGTCCCAATAACGAATGAATCGAATGTATATTTCGGATTTAACATATTAGGTAGTGTTTGTTCAGCCAAAACGATTGGTGTAGGCTGTCTAGATGGAAAAACAACGGATTGTTCTGCTGATTTAGGTTCACCAATTGAATATTTTATACTGATATTTTGTCCTAAATAGTCATAAAGAGTACTTTTTATTAAATTTGTATATTTGTTTTCTAACCATTCGGCAGCAAATGTTGTTGGTGCGATAATTTCTAGTAATGAATCATCAATAAAGTTAGCTTTAGTGGCCTTAAACCATGTGTCATAACTTGGTTTACTAAGCTTCGTTTGGATGATTGACAATACTTGCTGCCATAAATCTTGAGTATGGCTATCCACAGCTTGTCACTCCTTATCAATAAAAATGCGAATTTAGGAATAGATTGGGTTTATGTCGAAATTGACATTATAAAAGAGAAAGTTGTCCACAATATGCAGAATTTCTACAATAGGAGTTATTAAGAATGGAATATGTTGTACACAATATTATCCACAGGCTGTTAATAACATTGATTAACTTTTAAACAATCCACAACGAAAACATATCTATCATAGCAAAAGATGTGCGGTATTTCAACGAATTTAAGTAAATTATCCACAATGTCAATAGGTTGTGTATAAAACTTATCTACAACACAAGATATTGTTTGTAACATGTGTAAAGTTCGACAGTTATCGCAAAACGCTAAATTTAGTATCCACAGGTTGTTAAAAACATTAAATAGATTACACTACTTAGTTATCCACAATAGTAACGAAAGCTATTCACTAGAAAATCAGAATAGGAAACGGTTACCTGTCGTCATTTTATTGACTTTTATGTCGTGACATGGTTTAATAGTAAAAGCGTATTTTTTGATAACTATTGGACGTATATCTTCTAGGAGATCACTACGTTTGAATAAGAATCTCATAGGAGGTGCAGCATAATGGGTCCTACATTTAAACCGAATGTAAGCAAACGTGCTAAAGTACATGGTTTCCGTAAACGTATGAGCAGTAAAAATGGTCGTAAAATTTTGGCTACTCGTCGTCAAAGAGGAAGAAAAGTGCTAAGCGCATAATTCAAAAGACCACAATTAGGTGGTCTTTTTTTTATGCTTTTGTATGCTGAATTGCAGAAAAATTGGAAATACTGATATTGGAATTTAGAGAAACGGTGGCGATGGAAGATGCGCAGAAAGTTGCGTCTACGTAATCGTGAGGATTTCGGTCGCGTATATCGTGGAGGAAAATCATTTGCTAATGGTCAATTCGTTGTATATTGGTCGCGGCAGCCTATAGCAGAACCATTCCGGCTAGGGATATCTGCAAGTAAGAAAATAGGTAATGCTGTTATTCGTAATCGCATGAGGCGTATTATTAAGGAAATTGTTCGTCATAGGGAGCAAGAAATTGCTCAAAATGTTGATTTCATTATAATAGTAAGAAAGCCAGCCGTTAGCATGTCCTATTCCGAGCTTGATCGGTCAATCCACCATGTGCTACGTAAAGGTGGATTGCTTAAAAACAGCAAGCCTAATTCCCCAAAACGTACTACGATATCAAAGAAAAGTTGAAGCTTTCTTCATTTGGACATAAACTTGCCCAATATTGCATTTCCATTATAGTTAACTCGTATTTATTTGTGGAATAAATTATGGTATAGTCTAATTTGAGGTAAATGTACTAGCTCTCAGAGAGGAGATTTCATCTTGTTTCGTAACAATCGGAAATGGATTTTAATTGTAGGTTTATTGCTTTCGATAAGCTTACTATCAGGTTGTATGCCTGAGGTTGATAATACGAAAACTACTGAGGACTTGGTTCACGGTAATTTTTGGGAGAAGAATGTTGTTTATTACTTCGCTTTAACCTTGGATGCTTTCGCAAAATGGTTTGGCGGTAGTTATGTGCTTGCAATTTTGTTACTTACTATTATTGTGCGTACAATAATTTTACCATTAACATTAAAGCAGTATCGTAGCTCCAAAGCAATGCAGGCGTTACAGCCACAATTAGCGGAATTAAAAACTAAGTACAAAGACAATCCTCAAAAGCAACAAGAGGAAATGATGAAATTGTACCAAATTAACGGAGTTAATCCATTGGCGGGTTGTTTGCCGCTGATCGTGCAAATGCCAATCTTTATTGCTTTGTATAATTCGATCTATTGGAATCCGGAACTTCGTGAGACGGCATTGTTTGGTTTGTCTTTGAATGAGCCAAGCCCATGGTACTTCTTGCCGCTATTAGCAGCATTAACAACATTTATTCAAACGAAGATGATGCAAAAAACACAGCAACAGCAAATGCCAGGCATGTCTATTTTGCTAGCTGTCTTCCCGGTTATGATTTTCGTAATGTCATTGTCTTTCCCAATGGCACTACCATTATATTGGGTATTCAGTAACTGTTATACAATTGTTCAAAATTACTTCTTATATGTACTTCCAGCCCGTAAGGGGAATGACAAGAACGGGAATGGTAAGAAGGAGGTTCTTGCGAAATGACAAAAATTCTTGCATCAGGCAAGACGATAGACGATGCGGTGAAAAACGGTTTAGCGCAAATGCAAGTTACAGAAGATCGTGTGAAAGTTGTTATCGTTGAACAACCTTCAAGAGGCTTTTTAGGATTGATTGGTTCAAAGGAAGCTAAAGTCGAGCTTGAATTAATTCCAGATTCTAAAGAAGAAGCGGAAATCTTTATTCGAGATGTTGCGAAAGCGATGGGACTTGATGTTCAATTGACTTGGCAACAATCGAAAGATGGAAAACTACTTTCTATTGCTTGTGATGGGGACGTCGGTATGATAATCGGAAAACGTGGACAAACGTTGGATGCATTGCAATATCTGGTCACTATTGTAGCGAATCGTTATTCGGATAACCACATTAGAATCGTTTTAGATGCACAGAATTTTCGAGAAGGTCGTCGCAAGAGACTAGAAAGTCTTTCTGATCGATTGGCAGGTACTGTTATTCGTACGAGAAAAGAAATTGTTCTCGAACCAATGGTATCGCATGAACGAAAAATTATTCATTCACATCTTCAAGGCCATGCGAAAGTTAGAACTTTCAGCAAAGGGGACGAGCCAAATCGTCGCATTGTCATCGCTTTGAAATGATCTGCTCGTAAGTATATAGGTAAGATAGAATAGAGGTGCAGCAATGACTCCAAGAGGTCATTGCTGTTTTCCGTTTATGAGAGGTGTAACTAATGATTGAACAAGATACTATTGCAGCAATTGCTACCGCTGTCGGAGAAGGCGGGATAGCTATTATTCGTGTAAGTGGACCACAAGCAATTGCAGGCGTAAATCATATATTTTCATCAAAGCAACCATTAACTGAGGCACAGTCACATACGATTCATTATGGACATATTGTCGATCCCGCAACAGGTGAGCAGGAAGAGGAAGTGTTAATCTCAATAATGAGAGGTCCTCGTTCATTCACAGCTGAGGACGTTGTTGAGATTAATGCCCATGGCGGTGTTATCGCAGTTGCGCGTGTAATGGATTTGCTACTGCAACAAGAAGATATTCGTATCGCCGAACCAGGTGAATTTACTAAGCGTGCTTTTCTTAACGGTCGGATCGATTTGATGCAGGCTGAAGCGGTCATTGATCTAATCCGTTCGAAATCAGATCGTGCATTTGCAGTTGCTCGTAAGCAAGCCGAAGGCGTACTTTCGCACAAGATCAAAGATTTGCGTCAAAATGTAATAGAATTGTTGGCGCATATTGAAGTAAACATCGATTATCCAGAGCATGATGTCGAAGCGATGACAAGTAACTATATAAGAGAACAATGTGAGAAAACGATCGTTGATATTGATAAATTATTAAAGACAGCTAGTGAAGGTAAAATATTACGTGAAGGTATACTTACAGCGATTGTTGGTAGACCCAATGTTGGGAAATCTTCACTTATGAATACATTGACGCAAGAAAATCGAGCAATTGTAACCGATATTCCCGGCACAACGCGCGATGTTATCGAACAATATGTTACACTTAATGGGATTCCATTGCGCTTATTAGATACAGCAGGCATTCGTGAGACGAATGATGTCGTTGAGAAGATCGGAGTAGAGCGTTCACGCGATGCAATTGTTGAGGCAGATCTGATTCTGTTCATGCTGAGCGGTAACGAACCGTTGCAGGCGGAAGACAAGGAGTTGCTATCTTCATTAGCAGGACGTTCTGTTATCGTTATTGTGAATAAGACTGATTTGGAGCAACAATTACAATTGGATGAAGTTATGCCTTTCCTTCATAGTGGTTCTCTTGTTAAAATGTCTATGATAAAGCAAGAAGGATTAGATCAACTTGAAGCTGCCATCAGTGGCATGTTCTTTGAAGGCAAGCTTGAAGCGAATGATCTTACGTATGTTAGTAACGTTCGTCATATTTCCTTATTGAAGAAATCGAGGCAGTCCATGCAGGATGCGATTGAAGCAACGTATATGGGAATACCGATTGATGTGATTCAAATAGATGCACGATTAGCATGGGAAGCTTTAGGTGAAATCTTAGGTGATGAAGCCGGAGACTCCTTAATTGATCAAATTTTTTCCCAATTCTGTTTAGGTAAGTAAGGAGGTTGAAATAGTGGGTTATCAAGCGAAAGAATATGATGTTATTGTCGTTGGAGCTGGTCATGCAGGTTGTGAGTCGGCACTTGCTTCAGCGCGTATGGGTTGTAATACGTTATTGCTAACGATTAATTTGGATATGGTGGCGTTCATGCCATGCAATCCATCAATTGGAGGACCTGCTAAAGGGCATGTTGTTCGTGAAATAGATGCTCTTGGTGGTGAAATGGGCCGAAATATCGACAAAACATATATTCAACTTAGAATGCTTAATACTGGTAAAGGTCCTGCTGTTCATGCCTTGCGTGCACAGCTTGACAAGTTTTTATATCAGCATGAGATGAAAAAAACAATAGAAACAACACCAAACCTGACGTTACGTCAAGGTATGGTTGAGGATTTAATGATCGAGGATGGCGTATGTGTAGGGGTTATTTCGCAAACAGGTGCCCAGTATCGCGCTCAGACGGTTATTATTACGACGGGTACGTATTTGCGTGGCAAAATCATTATGGGCGAACTGATGTATGAAAGTGGACCTAACAATCAACAGCCGTCCGTCAAGCTTGCTCATTCTTTAAAGGAGAATGGTTTAGAATTAATTCGCTTTAAAACGGGTACACCTCCACGTGTAAATGGTGAAACGATTGATTTTTCTAAAACAGTCATTCAACCTGGGGATGATAATCCCAAGTTCTTTTCCCATGAAACGACAGAATCTAATATTGAACAGCTTCCTTGTTGGTTAACGTACACATCTGAGGAAACCCATAAAATTATTAATGATAATATTCATCGTGCCCCTATGTATTCGGGTGCAATAGAAGGAGCAGGACCAACGTATTGCCCTTCTATCGAAGATAAAATTGTGCGTTTTGCAGATAAACCTAAACACCAAATTTTCTTAGAGCCAGAAGGTCGTAATACACACGAATATTATATTCAAGGACTTTCAACGAGTATGCCTGAAGAGATTCAATTGCAAATGGTTCGTTCTGTACCAGGGCTTGAAAATGCACAGGTGATGCGTAACGGTTATGCTATTGAATATGATGCGGTTGTACCAACTCAATTATGGCCAACGCTTGAAACGAAGAAAATTGCTAATTTATTTACAGCGGGTCAAATTAATGGTACTTCTGGCTATGAAGAAGCAGCTGCGCAAGGAATCGTTGCAGGTATTAATGCGGCTCGTAGAGTACAAGGTAAGGAAGCTATCGTTATCCAACGTTCACAAGGATATATCGGTGTAATGCTGGATGACCTTGTTACAAAAGGAACGAATGAACCTTACCGATTATTAACTTCGCGCGCAGAATATCGTCTACTGCTAAGACACGACAATGCAGACCTACGCTTAACGCCGCTTGGTCATGAAATTGGATTAATCAGTGATGAGCGTTATGCGAAATTTATTAGTAAGAAAGAAATGGTTGAGAAAGAAATTGAGCGGTTATCTGAGACCAAAATAAAACCAAGTGATGTAAAGGATGTTTTGGATGAAGCGGGATCAGCGGAGTTAATTCACGGGGGTAGTATTATTCTCCTACTTCGTCGTCCGGAAATATTGTATAGTCATCTAGAAAAAATATCACCTTCACCGTATGAACTGACGGAGGAAATGAAGGAGCAAGTTGAAATTCAAATTAAATATGCTGGATATATTGATAAGCAGCTTCATCAAGTTGAGCGTATGGCCAAAATGGAGCGTAAACTCATTCCAGATACCATTGTATATCGAGAAATTAATGGTATTTCGAATGAAGCGAAAGCGAATCTTGAAAAGATACGTCCATTATCCATTGGGCAAGCTACGCGAATTGGTGGGGTAACACCAGCAGATATTTCAGTGATGCTTATTTACTTGGAGCATTATAACCGAGTAACAGCAGCGAAAGGATCATAATGGATCAGACAATACAATGGTTTACAGAGCAATTACAATCTCACCAGATTTCATTGAATGAGCAACAACTCACTCAGCTAGAACGATATTATGAGCTATTAGTGGAATGGAATGAGAAGATGAACTTAACAGGCATTACGGAACGTGATGCTGTATACGAGAAGCATTTTTATGATTCGATTTCACTTGCTTTCTATGTAGATATGAATAGCAAACGTAATATTGCGGATATTGGTTCGGGCGCTGGGTTTCCAAGTATTCCCTTAAAAATTGTATTTCCACATCTGCAAGTATTAATAGTAGATTCATTGAATAAGCGAATTGGCTTCCTGAAACATCTTGTGGAGCAGTTGGGGCTGCAAGATGTTCAATGTGTTCATGGCCGTGCGGAGGATATTGCGAGACTGCCACAATATCGTGATTCGTATGAGTTAGTTACCGCTAGAGCTGTTGCTCGACTAGCTGTACTTAACGAGTTTTGCTTACCGTTCGTCGCAACAGGAGGCGTGTTTGCTAGTATGAAGGGTGCGAGCCTATCAGCAGAGCTTCAAGAGGCGAAATTGAGTCTTAGAGAACTAAAGGGCATATTGATTCAGGAGCATGAGCTACAGCTCCCTAACGAACGCTCAGAGCGTCATATCGTTTGCATTCAGAAGATGCATCCGACGCCACAGAAGTATCCACGTAAAGCGGGTACACCATTGAAGGAACCATTAATTTAATTGAATGTTTCACGTGAAACAATTCTAGTGTATTCATCGTTAGCACTTACAGTGTATAATAGCAACTAACAGCACAATCGTTAGTTGCTATTTTTATTTCATAGATAATTTGTAGAAATAGCAGGATTCTAGTGAGAGATAGTCGAATTATTCTATAATGAGTATGCGTTCAAAATATTATTGATTGAATTTTAATATGTGCGGGTTATTGACCTATTAGTATCTTCTATAGAGTTGTAAGATTACTATAGTTGGTTTTCATCACATGATTGGGTGGTTATAGTCAATATGAAAGATCAAATTTCGAAATTGTTCGGATTTAATGAACAGAAATCTAGCCATGAAGATGTAAAATTAATTCCGGTTACTGAAATTGTAAGCAGCCCTTTTCAACCAAGGACTATTTTTGATGATGAACGGATTGATGAGTTATGTCAAACGATTCGGACTCATGGTGTTATTCAACCGATTGTCGTGCGAGTTAGAAATGATAAGTACGAAATTATTGCTGGAGAACGTAGATGGAGAGCAGTCACGAAATTAGGTCAGGAATCGATTCCGGCAATTATTCGAGAATTCAATGATTCTCAAACGGCATCCATTGCTTTGATTGAAAATTTGCAACGTGAAAACTTGACCGCTATTGAAGAAGCGGTTGCATATCAGCGCTTGATTGAACTGCATACGTTAACGCAGGAAAGCTTAGCTCAACGGTTGGGTAAGAGTCAATCTACGATTGCAAATAAGCTACGATTGCTAGGATTGCCTGAAGTCGTGAAACAATCATTAATGGAGCGTCAAATTACTGAAAGACATGCTAGAGCATTGTTGTCACTTGATAGTGAAGAGCTGCAATTGAAGGTTCTTCAAGATATTAACAAAAATGAACTGAATGTAAAACAAACGGAACTACGCATTGCGTTTCTGAAAGAATTGACGAAACCGAAAAAAGCAAAACGGATTTCATTTACTAAAGATGTGCGTTTGGCACTTAATACGATTCGCCAATCGATTGAGATGGTATCAGGTTCTGGTCTTGAGATTAATACGAAGGAACAGGATCATGAAGATCATTATGAAATTATTATTAAAATTCCGAAAAATTCAAAATAAACTTGAAATATAATAAAGAAAACGCTGCCACCTCTCAATGGAGGTGGTAATGCTGTTTCTTCAATAGTATCACACATGAGGTGAGAGAAATGTCTAAAATTATCGCGATAGCAAATCAAAAGGGTGGAGTAGGGAAAACGACGACTTCAGTCAACTTATCAGCTTGTCTTGCATCGCTTGGTAAAAAAGTGTTGTTGATTGATATTGATCCGCAAGGGAATACAACGAGTGGTCTAGGTATTAACAAAGGTGACGTTGCTAACTGTATATACGATGTGCTAATTAATGAAGTAAACCCGAAGGAAACGATTCTTGCAACAGCTGTTCCTGGTCTTGATATTATACCTGCAACGATTCAGCTTGCTGGTGCTGAAATTGAACTTGTTCCTACAATTTCGCGCGAACAACGATTGAAAAAAGCTATTACGGCAGTTAAAGATCAATATGATTATGTGATGATTGATTGCCCGCCTTCGCTTGGTATTTTAACCATAAATTCTTTAACGGCTGCTGATTCTGTGCTTATTCCTATTCAATGTGAATATTATGCACTGGAAGGATTAAGCCAGTTGTTAAATACCGTTCGTCTAGTTCAGAAACATTTGAATACATCATTACAAATTGAAGGTGTATTGTTAACGATGCTAGATGCAAGGACGAATCTTGGACTTCAAGTTATAGAAGAAGTGAAAAAGTATTTTCAACAGAAGGTTTATCAAACTATTATTCCAAGAAATGTGCGTTTAAGTGAAGCTCCATCGCATGGACAAGCGATTATTTCGTATGATCCCAAGTCCAAAGGTGCTGAGGTTTATCTTGAATTGGCTAAGGAAGTGATATCTTATGAAAAAGTCTCTAGGTAAAGGGCTAGATGCATTGTTTCAACCTGTTGAAAGTGAAGAGGTGCTTCGTCTTAACCTTACAGATATAAGACCGAATCCGTATCAGCCTCGGAAAACATTTGATGATGAAACGATAAAAGAACTTGCTGAATCGATAAAAGAACAAGGTGTCATACAACCGATTATTGTTCGTCGTGTATTACGTGGATTTGAAATTGTAGCAGGTGAACGACGTTTTCGTGCTTCGCAGTTATGCGGAAATGATAAAATACCGGCTGTAGTTCGCGACTTGGATGATGCTAAAGTAATGGAGATTGCTTTGATTGAAAATCTACAGCGTGAAGATCTGAATGCTATTGAAACAGCGGTAGCATACGAGGCGTTAATGGATAAATTTAAATTAACGCAAGAAGAGCTATCATTGAAGGTTGGTAAATCCCGTTCTCATATCGCGAACTTTGTGCGTTTGCTAGCATTACCTGAAAGTATAAAGGATTATGTTTCACGTGGAACAATGTCAATGGGACATGCAAGAGCAATTGTAGGTGTGAAGGATCAGAACATCCAACTAGACTTAGCTGAGCAAGTAGTGGAGAGTAATTGGAGTGTTCGTGAACTAGAAGATGCAATAAGTGGAATGAATGATAAAAAAACGATTCCTGCTAAAAAAGAAAAAGTTAAGAAGAAGGATCCGTTCATTATTAGTATTGAGGCAGAATTACGTGAAAAGTTCCAAACAGGCGTGAAAATTAAGCAAGCTAAAAACAAAGGTAAAATTGAACTAGAGTACTATAGTAAGCAAGATTTGGAGCGTATATTGGAAATGCTACAAATCCAATAATTAACGGTGAATAGGGTCGTATAAGATGGCATATCTAAGTTGTAATCTTTTGTATAAAGGATTAAACTTAGATATGCCATTATTATGTTTACTGGAGGGATACGGATTGTCAGAGCAACAACAATATATGTATTTTGACCATGCAGCAACATCTTGGCCAAAGCCTGAAGCAGTCATCCAAGCTGTAACACATGCTTTAGTTCATGATAGTGCAAATCCAGGTCGTGGAAGTCATGCGATGGCAGTACGTGCTAGCCGAGTACTGTTTAACGGGAGAAAACAACTTGCAAAGTTGTTTGGCATTAAAAATCCGAATGATATTGCGTTTACTTATAATACGACGATGGCGCTAAATATGGCTATTAAAGGTTTTGTAAAAAGCGGTGACCATGTCATCGCAACATCTGTAGAGCATAATTCAGTAAGAAGACCACTCTATGAATTAGAAGAAAATCATGATGTAGAAGTTACATATATCGATGCGGATGAAGAGGGTCATATCGATATGACCCATTTGAAACAAAGCTTCAAAGAAAATACGACATTGATTGTCGTTAATCATAGCTCGAACTTGCTTGGTACAATAATGCCATTAGAGGAAATTAGTGAAATTGCCCATAAGCAAGGAGCAAAAGTTTTAGTTGATGGCGCACAAAGTGCAGGGATAATCCCCATCGATGTAGAGGTTATGGGGATTGATATGTTAGCATTTCCTGGCCATAAGGGGTTATTAGGTCCACAAGGGACAGGTGGGCTTTATATCGCGCCTGACATCGATTTGCAACCGCTTCTGCATGGTGGAACGGGTAGTCAATCAGAGGCTGCTTATCAGCCGCTAGTGCGTCCTGATCGGTATGAAGCTGGTACGCAAAACACTGCGGGTATAGCTGGGCTAACAGAAGGTGTTAAGCATGTTCTTGCGATAGGAGTAGAGCAAATCTATGCACAAGAATGGGAGCTAGCACAGCAATTGTTAAAGGGATTACAGGAGATTGAAGGCGTACAGTGCTTAGGTCCACAACTTGGTGAGCCACGAACGGCAATTGTTGCATTTAATATCCCACATATTGACCCTTCAGAGTTGTCATTCATTCTAGATCAACATTATAATATCGCTGTTCGTGCAGGTTTTCATTGTACGCCAACTGCACATCAAGTTGCAGGTACAACTGAACGAGGAGCAGTACGAGCGAGTATCGGATATGGTACAACGAAGGAACAGGTAGACGTGTTTATCGGTGCCATTGCAGAAATAATAGCACAATACGGCTAGAGGTAGTTCAAAAAGCGGGCTTTGATAACGATGGGGATGCTGACGTAGGTTATTCGGCATCGCATTTGAAACGAACTTGGAAAGTACGGTTCGCGTGTACCAAACACGTACACTTGCGCTTCCGCCTTTCTCAAGTAGCGTCTCAACTGCTCGGCTTGCGAAAGCCCACTTTTTGAACTTTTATTTGAAGCTTCGGGCATTTGGCCGCTTGTGTACTCGTACCGTACACGTTACTGGGTGTTGTTTCATTGTTAGGAACTGACAAGCGAGTGTTATGAACTTTTATTGGAGGCTTCGGGCAGATGCTCGCTTGTGTACTTGTACCGTACACGTTGCTGGGGGTTGTTTCATTGTTGGGAACTGACAAGCGAACTTGCACATTTAGAAATATAGAACATGCATATATGAAGCATAGGGGAGCGAAATGTAGTGGATTGGTTGACGGAGAATGTTGGGTTAATTGTAATTGTTCTTATAGCTATGGTACTTATCCAATGGATAATGATGCTGAATCTTGGTGGTAAGCTGAAAAAACTAAGAAAGTCATATGTTAATGTGATGGAAGGCGCAGGCGTAGAAAATCTTGAGGGCGTTATTACGTCATTGAAGGAAGAACAAAAACTACAAAATGCTGAACTAGAGCAAGCAGCACATCGTATTGCCAATGTTGAGGCTAGAATTCCACAACAAAAGAGTAATATAGCGATTAAGCGTTACAATGCATTTTCTAATACAGGTAGTGATTTGAGTTTTTCTGTAGCTATTACGAATGATCAGAAAGACGGAATAGTGTTAACAAGTATTCATAGTCGTGATGGCGCCTATATTTATGGCAAGCCAGTGGAGAAGGGGACTTCTCAATACTCATTAACACCTGAAGAACAAGAAGTTATTAATACAGCAAAATAATTTACAAGTTGAACTCAGACAAATTAAATTGTTGTTCAACTTCGGAACTATTGCGAGAACGTTTTGCAATAGAATGATATAAACATTGTGCAATAATGTCTGCCATCGACATAACAAGATGAAGTCGAGTATTTTGCAACACGAAATACTCCATAAATCCACCAACATTCACTACACCGGTAATATGCATATTACCAACAGGCGGTAGCTCTTTATTAACACCTGCGCCGGGCCTGACTGGACCTAGATTTACTTGAATAAAGCCTACACTTGATGCTTGACCTAGGCAGGCATCAATTCCGATAATGAAGGGATTACGGTAGCTTTTTTGAATCGTATCCATCGTTTGCGTGAGGTTAAGTGCATGCACAGGTTCAGCTATTGAGCCATACACCTGCATAAGTGTAGATCGATATTTAGCTAGATGGGTGCCGACTAAAGGACCCAAACAATCACCCGTTGAACGATCCGTTCCAATACATACAATTACAATCTCTTGCCCGGGGGATGCGTATTGTAATAGAGTAAGCAACTCTTGTTGCAGTGCACTACGCACTAAAGGGGACTTATGCGATATTTTTACTGCTGAGTGATTAGACATTGTTTCTTGTAAGTTTCCTTTCTTGAAACAAATTATATAATACTAGTATGTAGAGAAAATAAAGGATTTATACTTGTAGTAGAGAATCATGAAAGGGGATTATCGGCATCATGGTAGAAAGTAATCTATTATTAATCGCTTTTGATTCTACACAGCAAGCATTACGGGCGGAAATGTTACTAGAATACGCAGATATTGAAATCGATATTTGCCCCACACCGAAGGAAATTACGGCCGGTTGCGCACTTTCTATTCATTTTCCGTTAGAAGATCTGAATACAGTTCAGCAAATTATTATGCAAGAAAATGTAGAAGTTAGAGGTATATTTGAAAAGGCTGAGCATGATTACAGATTGATTGATTAATATTCGTCGGCGAATAATGGTAACTACTTGCATTATATTATGTGAATTGCGAAACAATGTGCAGAAAATCTAACACATATGCAAATTGTAAATTGAATAGAGGGAGGGATTGTAATGGAGCGAAAGCAATTTGAACTTGGGGATATCGTTCTAATGAAAAAAGTACATCCCTGTGGATCAAGTGAAATGGAAGTTATCCGCATGGGGATGGATATCCGGATGAAATGCGTAGGATGTGGACATAGCATTCTGATCCCTCGTGCTAAATTCGAGAAAAATATGCGCAAAGTTGTAAGACAGGGTAAGACAGAGTAAGGTTAAAGTTATGGATTATAAAACAAATGTTATGCGAATATTAGATTAACGGAAAATACAATATAACCATTACACCTATGCCGATACAGATGCTATAAGTGGAATAGAGGTAGCAATAATATTGGGTGAGAATCCAGCACTATCATTAACTTAAGCTGTATCGCGCACACAAGGAATTATTCCATCATTAGATGGGAAAAAGACCCTACCACTAAGATAATCTTAGCAATAGGGTCTTTCTTAGCGTGACGGCTAATGATAGTGATGTTACACTTCATCTTCTGTAAGAAAAGATACATATTACGCTAGTAAGAACGAGCTCAGCATAAGCCAAGCGGTTATTCCACTAATTGTAATGACCATTATTGCGTGGGCAATAATGTAATCCTTCCCTTGCTACATTTAGCGAGTTGAAAAGCTTTTATCCTTTGCACCTATTAAGTCCAATGGAATCACACCTCTCTTCACCGTCAATAATAATATGTACATAATGATTGTCTAATATACATGAAAAATTAAAATGTTATTCATGCTTCTGAAAATGAACGTTAAAAAGCTTGCCTGTCAGCATCATGATCACTGGCAAGCTTTTTTAACATCCTATAGATAATCTTGTATTTGTCTATAATATTTGTTATACTAGGCAGATGCGAGTACACACTCGCTCCTTGCTCCATTTATGGGGCCGTCAGTCCAAAGGGAGGTGAAATAAATGCGCAAATATGAAGTGATGTACATCATTCGTCCGGATGTTGAACAAGAAGCTGTCCAAGCTCTTGTTGAAAAGTTTAATGGAGTTATCTCCAACGGTGGTGAGGTTACAAAATCCGATGTTATCGGAAAGCGTCGCCTTGCGTATGAAATCAACAAACTTCGTGAAGGTCATTTCGTACTAGTACAATTTACAGCTACTGCTGAAATTGTTAACGAGCTTGATCGTGTAATGAAGATTGCGGATGAAGTTATCCGTACGTTGATCGTAAGAGATGTAGCTTAAGAAGTCTCAAGGTTTCGATTGGGAGGTCGTAAAAAATGTTGAACCGTGTGATATTGATCGGAAGATTAACGAAGGATCCAGAGCTACGCTATACCCCAGCAGGTGTTGCTGTTACTCAATTTACGATTGCTGTTGATAGACCGTTTTCTTCTGCTGGCGGAGAGCGTGAAGCGGATTTTATTCCAGTGGTAACGTGGCGCCAATTAGCGGAAACTTGCGCAAACTATTTGCGTAAAGGTCGTTTAACTGCAGTTGAAGGACGCATTCAAGTGCGGAATTACGAGAACAATGAGGGCAAGCGTGTGTATGTTACAGAAGTAATTGCAGACAATGTTCGCTTCTTGGAATCCAATCGTGATAGTAGTCCTCGTGAAGAGGGCTCTAGCAGTAATAATGGTGGCGGATATAACGCAGATGGCGGAGCTCCGACTAATCGTCCTGCTCAAGCCCCACGCAGTACCAATGTTGATCCATTCAAGGATGACGGACGCCCTATTGATATTTCTGAAGACGACTTACCGTTTTGATGCACTGACAATTTTGAATTTATGTTACAAGTCACTTTAACCCTTGCTGATGCAAGGGTTCTTTTTTTGTCTATTGATGGATAAGGGGATGGAAAAATCAATGATTATATGTATATAAGAGAAATTTAATTACATTAAATAATAATTTATAGAGGATTTTTATGACTGATCAATGTGAAAAACTGTGGAGATAAGTTTATTGAAGGATAAAATATTTGGTAATGGATGTGCGAATGTGAAGGATATGAAACTACGCTATGGGTAATATGCTCCTCGCTAACAGTTACCCACAAGTTGATAACTGTTAGCGCATAAACAATTATATCCACTGTGGACAAGTATGAACCGATGAATATAAAAGTTATTAACAGATTGTTCATTGTGGATAGAAAAATGCTCCACTAAAGTAGTTCAGCTTAATTTACTCCAACGATTTACTCATAACGAAGTTAGTCATTGAAACTTGCTGGCGCTCGACTTGCTGCATTTGTTCAACGTGAAATCCGTGATGCTCAAAAAACGGTTTAGCCGTAATACTTGCTTCTGTATAGATGGAGGATAGCTGCAATTGATTGGCACCATGTTCTAATTGTGTCAGTAGTGCAGTAGCAATTCCTTGGCGTTGATAATCTTTATGAACAAATAGCCGATCGAGATAACCATCATCGCTCATATCAGAAAAACCTACGATAATGCCATCTTTCATTGCTACATAAGTAATATGTTGTTGTAAGCTTTGCTGCCAACTGTCTGCTTTATTGGCACGTTCCTCTGGTGGAGCCCACGCTTGTAACTGCTTAGCTGAATAATGCGCTGCATTAATATGGTGAACCGTATTATAAAATAGTGCAATAATTTCTTCTATTTGTGAGGCTTCATATCGCTCGATTCGTAACATCGTTTGTTCTCCTTCCTTTTGTAGCATGTGATATACCGTTTGATAATGAAAATACCCTATCCCAATGTAATTAAAAGACGATTAATCTTTGTCAGCTACATCGATGATAGGGTATTTATAATTTATACAAATAGTGATTATTCCAAGCTACATTTGAACTATTTCTAAAAAGACGATTAATCTTTACGTTTCTTAGCAATGGCTACCGTACAACGAGAAATGCAGATTAGACGGTCTTGTTCATCCGTTATCTTAATTTCCCATACTGCGGAGCTGCGACCTTTATGAAGTGGTATACCGATAGCAGTAACGATCCCTTGCCCTACACTTCGTAAATGATTCGCATTAATTTCCATGCCCATCGCAACTTCATTTTCTTGATCAATGCTAGCCCAAGCACCAATACTAGCTACCGTTTCTGCCAGAACGACAGATGCACCACCATGCAATAAGCCAAAAGGTTGTTTTGTTTTTTCGTTAACGGGCATCGTACATATGACTTTATCAGCTGAAAGCTCTAATGTTTCAATCCCTAACGCTTCAATAATTGTACCTTTAATATCCATCATCGCGATATTCCTCCGTACATGACTTGTAGAGGATCATTAGTTAGAACTGATGCACGACATAGCCAAGTAATATACTAAACGTTAATAATAAGCCGAACAATGTATTGAATTGTGCAGTCGATTTCATAGCAGGCATCATCTCAAAGGCAACTGTTTTCCCTTGGAATTGTTTGACGGCTTGAATCGCTTTCGGTGCACTAGCAAATACTATTATTGCCCAAGGCGTAACATGTCCAGTGAAGACAAGCACAACAATCCAAGCGAAGGCAATAATAAATGTAGCAG
The DNA here is from genome assembly GCF_056786395.1 of Paenibacillus sp. Y951. Classification (NCBI taxonomy): domain Bacteria; kingdom Bacillati; phylum Bacillota; class Bacilli; order Caryophanales; family Paenibacillaceae; genus Paenibacillus; species Paenibacillus sp. Y951. Next base: position 27,377 of record NZ_JBXCIY010000004.1, read on the forward strand.
CCAGTAGCTTAATCGCATTAGGACGACCGAGTAGAATAGCGATTGTTTTACGTCCAAATTCTTTGTCACCATCAAGGTCACGAATATTGTTGGATAAATTGATCGCGCCAATTAAGAAGCCAACACTGATCGAGACGAAGAAATGCGACCAGGACAGATGACCTGTCTGAATGAAATACGTAATCATAATAATGACGGGTCCCATTAATAAGCCAGAGAACAGTTCACCAAATGGAGTAGAGGAAATAGGCAGCGGGCCTGCTGTGTAGAAGTAACCGACAAGCATACATACCGCTCCAATTGCAGCAATCCACCAAGAGCTAGACATACAAATATATACACCAATTAGTATGGCCACAAAGTAGAACAAAAAGGCAAGGTTGCGAACGAATTTCGGTGCTACACCATCACGGACAATGGTTCCACCAATACCGACAGAATCCTTTGTATCGAGCCCACGAATGAAATCGTAATATTCATTGAACATATTCGTTGCCGCTTGAATGAGCAGTGAGGCAATTAGCATCAATATAAACAATAAGACATTCATATTATTATCAAAAAGTGCCATGGCAGTACCAGTAAATACAGGAACAAAAGATGCTGTTAATGTATGAGGTCGCATGAGCCTCCACCAAACATTTTGTGTGGTTGTGTGTAATTCTGTTTGCATCATACCGCATCCTTACTATTATAATATAAGTAACATAATAAAGTTCAACTATAAGTGTAGGATAACTAGAGAAAAGTGTCAACGCTAGAAACTTGGTAGAAAGTTGACGTTATTCTAGTAGGAGTGTATTCTTGAAACAGATAAATCGGTAAGGTAATGACAAGGGTGAATAACGTGAATTTGAATAATAAAATGGTTATATTAATGAAAGAAGGCAAACGACAAGCCCGTCTTTCTGGAAATAATGTGTTGGTAAGCTCCGTTTCTGAGATTGAAAAGATGGATTTACCAGCCTTTTTTTCATACGATGAACACAAATATAAAGGTAATCGATTTTTATGGTCTGAACCAGGTAGAACGTTAACATTTGTCGGCTTAGGTAGTGTGCTTACATTGACTGCAAGCAATGCTACAACACGCTATGAAGAGATTAATGATGCTTGGACAGCAATTGCTACGGAAGCAATCATTGACCATAATATTTCTGGATATGTAGGACCTATATTATTTGGTGGTTTTTCATTTGATCCTAATATTGCACAGACAGAGAAGTGGAGCGATTTTGCTCATACTAGCTTTGCTGTGCCGCAATTTATGGTTACGGAATATGAAGGCAAGACATGGCTCACTATGAATGCATGGATTTCACCTGATGAAGATGAGGTCGAGCAGGAACTATTAAGTATTGATGTTGTGAAATATGCATATGAAGCTGTAGAGCGAGAAGTGCTGTTATCCGTAATGAAGGAAGAAATTGCACCATCTGACTGGATGAGTGCAGTTGGAAATGCTGCTTCATCTATACGTAATGGGGAGTTAGAGAAGGTGGTACTCGCTAGGGCAATTACGCTAGAAGCGAAGGAACCATTCCATGCGGAAGAAGTCGTTAGAAGTTTATTAACGGATCAACTTGATACGTATGTATTTGCTATTGATAAGCAGTGCAGCTGTTTTGTCGGAGCAACACCGGAGCGACTAATTAAGCGCCAAGGTGATCAGTTCCAAACATTATCATTAGCAGGTTCCATCGCTCGCGGAGCAACGTTGTCTGAGGATGAACATCTAGGAAGCTTCTTAAGCCAAGATGTGAAAAATCTACATGAGCATGAGCTAGCTGTCCATATGATTAAGGATGCTATGCTAGAGCTATGTGAAGATGTTGAAGCGCCTAACGCACCAATTATTCGTAAGCTGAAAGATATTCAGCATCTTGCTACGCCTATTACTGGTCTGGCAAAGCCCGATGTTACATTGCTGCAAGCGGTGGAGGCATTACATCCGACACCAGCACTTGGTGGTATGCCAAGGCAAGCTGCTTTGGAAGCTATTCGGACCTTGGAGCATATGGATCGCGGCTGGTATGCAGCTCCAATTGGTTGGTTGAATACTGAGCTAGAAGGTGAATTTGCGGCAGCGATACGTTCCGCATTGTTAAAGGATCGCTGTGCATACTTATTTGCTGGCTGTGGCATCGTCGGAGATTCAGATCCGTTGAGCGAATATCATGAAACAGCATTGAAATTCAAGCCCATGCTAACCGCATTACAAGCTTCTGAGTAAGAAAGCCACTAACGGTACGGAATAAAGAAAAAAGTTACTCTAAAAGCTTAGGGGGATACGTGATGAGTTCGGACGGAGCAACATTATATCTCAGCGCATTTATAGATGAATTAGTAAGAGCGGGCTTGAAGCATATCGTTGTTAGTCCTGGCTCACGCTCGACACCTCTTGCGGTATTAGCCGCAGAACATGAACAGCTTCAAGTATGGATGAATATCGATGAACGTTCTGCAGCGTTTTTTGCGCTAGGTATAGCCAAGGCGAGGCAAGAAACGGTAGCGCTATTGTGTACGTCAGGAACGGCGGCGGCGAATTACTTCCCTGCGATTACAGAAGCTAACCTGTCACGAGTACCTTTAGTGGTAATTACAGCAGATCGACCACATGAGTTGCGTGATGTAGGCGCGCCACAGACGATTAATCAAATCGGACTGTACGGTGATCATGTGAAGTGGTTTTCTGAGATGCCGATTCCCGAGCAAGGTGAACTTATGCTGAAGCATGCACGTATTTCCGCAGCGCGTGCGGTGATGACGGCATGTAGCACGCCAAGTGGACCCGTCCACTTGAACTTCCCATTGCGTGAGCCATTGCTGCCTAATCTTGAGCATCCTGAGCTATTTGGCGGGGGGAGAGCAGGGAAGCGACCGTATACTGTTCACGAGGCAGGGGTGATGACTGCTTCAGCTGCACAAATGAATAGCTTGGCTAAACAGCTATTCGATGTGGACAACGGTATTATTGTATGTGGCGCTCATGATGAGCCTACACTAATAGAAGCAATAACAGCTTTAGCTAGACAATTGGATTACCCTATTTTAGCTGATCCACTGTCACAGCTAAGAAGCGGCGCTCATGATCAAAGCTTCGTTATAGATAGCTATGACTCGTTTCTTAGAGATGAAGCAGTTGCGAAATCGGTTGAGCCAGCAGTAATTATTCGTTTTGGAGCAATGCCGGTATCAAAGCCGCTGCTGCAATATATGAATCGTCATCAGCATAGTAGAATGATTGTTGTCGATGAAGCGGGATGGCGTGATCCGACATTGCTAATGTCGGATCGCTTTACTGTGCATCCTGTCTTATTCTGTAGGCAGCTGTGCGAAGCTATGGAGCAACTACAGCTTGGTGAAGCCATAGGACAGGAAAAGCAATACGAGGGTATTGAACGGCTTAGGCAGTTGACTAAGTGGGCATCGCAATGGCTGGAGCTGAATGAAGCAACCAGAGCGCTACTACAGCAGGAAGCATACGGTGAACATGGTGGTCAGCTGTTCGAAGGACGAGTTGTAACGGAACTACAGGCTTTAATGAGTAGCAATAGTACGCTGTTTGTTGGTAATTCGATGCCGATTCGTGATGTAGATAGTTTCTTCTGCAACAAGGAAGACGCTATTCGTATTCTCGCTAACCGCGGAGCAAATGGAATTGATGGCCTAGTATCAACAGCAATCGGTATTAGCGCTGTAAGTGAGCGGACGGTATTGTTAATCGGTGATTTATCGTTCTATCATGATATGAATGGGTTATTAGCAGCTAAGCTTCATCAGCTTAATATAACGATTGTTATTGTTAATAATGATGGTGGGGGTATTTTTTCCTTCTTACCACAAGCGAAGCTACCGAATCATTTTGAAGTATTGTTCGGGACACCAACTGGACTTGATTATGAGCATGCGATTAAGATGTATGGTGGTCAATTCCACCGTATTCAGAGCTGGCAGCAATTCCATGAAGCTTTTGAGCATGCCGAGCAGCATGGTGGATTACAAGTTATCGAAGTTCCAACGGACCGCGAACTTAATGTGGAGCTTCATCGTCAAATATGGCCTAAGCTGTCCGCTAAGTTAGCGAAGTTATTATAATATGTGCGTGTTCAAAAAGCAGGCTTTCAGAATCGATGTCTACTTCGTTATCAAAGACTGCTTTTTGAACAACCTTAATAAGGAGCTCAATAGGATGAAGTACATCATCAATGGGGTATCTTACTATGTAGAAGTTCATGGAGAAGCTCATCCAGAAGCTCATGGAAAACGACAAGCATTGTTGTTATTACATGGCTTCTCAGGCAATCATGAGCAATGGGCTCCGTTCATTGACAGCTGGAGTGCAGAGCATCAGCTCGTTATCGTTGATCTATTAGGTCATGGTGAGAGTGATGCCCCCATTGCGTTCACTCGTTATAGCTCAGAGCAAACGGTCAATGACTTAGTGGAGCTGCTTGATCAGCTGCATATTGAATCAGCAATTGTGTTAGGATATTCTATGGGTGGTAGAATTGCATTATCGATGGCGCAGCTTGTTCCTTCTAAAGTGAGTGGCTTAATTCTAGAAAGTACTTCTCCAGGAATCGCGACATTAGAAGAACGACAAGCTAGAATTGCGAGTGATGAGGCTTTAGCTACCAAGCTTGAACAGCATGGCATCGATTGGTTTGCAGATTATTGGGCAGAGCTACCGCTATTTACTAGTCTGAAAATGCTACCGTTAGTAGAGCGAGAAGCGATTGATCAGCAGCGTCGCAATAATACGCCGCTAGGTTTAGCCAATAGCTTGCGAGGCATTGGTACTGGTGCTCAGCCATCATGGTGGGAGCAATTGGATAATATTACTGGGCCGACATTATTCATTGTTGGTGAAGCAGATACAAAGTTTCGAGCGATTGCGGAGCAGATGATGCTACGGATGAGTAACTCGGAAAGGCAATTAGAGATTGTTTCCGAAGCTGGTCACAATGTACATATGGAACAACCTCATAAATTTGATACAATAGTAAAGAGATACTTAACGATGAGTGCAGGTTCAAAGAGCGATCTATTTGAATAACCACAATGAGAAAAGGGATGGTGTAACAGATGTCAGTAGTAGCATGGGAAAAATATGGTAATTTTGAAGACGTTTTATATGAAACATATGATGGTATAGCGAAAATCACAATTAATCGTCCAGAAGTTCGTAATGCTTTCCGTCCTAAGACGGTTATGGAGCTTATTAATGCATTTGCGATTGCTCGTGATGATGCGAACATTGGTGTTATCGTTCTAACAGGTGCTGGTGATTTAGCTTTCTGTTCAGGCGGTGATCAGAAGGTTCGTGGTCATGGTGGTTATGTCGGCGAAGATCAAATTCCTCGTCTTAACGTTCTTGATCTACAACGCTTGATTCGTACGATTCCTAAGCCAGTTATTGCAATGGTGGCAGGATATGCTATTGGTGGTGGACATGTTCTACATATTGTATGTGACTTAACGATTGCAGCAGACAACGCACGCTTTGGACAAACAGGTCCGATGGTTGGTAGCTTCGATGGTGGTTATGGTGCAGGCTATCTAGCTCGCATTGTTGGTCAGAAGAAGGCTAGAGAAATTTGGTATCTATGCCGTCAATATGATGCTCAAGAAGCATTGGATATGGGTCTAGTGAATACCGTTGTACCACTTGCAGATCTAGAAGCAGAAACAGTGAAATGGTGCCAAGAGATTTTATCCAAGTCGCCAATGGCGCTACGTTTCTTAAAAGCTTCTTTCAATGCAGAGACAGATGGACTAGCAGGAATTCAACAGCTTGCTGGAGATGCAACGCTGCTATACTATACAACAGAAGAAGCAAAAGAAGGTCGCGACTCCTTCAAAGAGAAAAGAGATCCGGACTTCAAGCAGTTCCCACGTTTCCCATAAGACGTATACAAGGAGGGCAAAGTGATGCATATGCCTCATTGGCTTGATAAGCGAGCCTCTCTTACGCCTAATCGGATAGCGATTGAATATGGCAACGAGCAGATTACGTTCTTGCAATTGCGCGATCAGTCTCTCGTGACAGCTAACAGAATAAGATCATTACCAACAAAGCAAGGCTACAGAGTAGCCTTGCTTTGTTCTAATGATAGCTATACTGTGGAGCTTATTCATGCTATTCAATATGTTGGCGGCATTGTTGTGCCGCTTAATAGTAGGCTTACGGCACATGAACTACGCTATCAGCTGCAAGATGCGAAGTGTAACGTACTCATTTATCATCCACAATTCCAGCAGCTTGTTGAACTTATAACTAGTGAATATGACAGTATACGCTGTATATCTACGACGGATTTGCAACAAGTTGAGCTGGCGACGGATGCACCTCTGATCACTTATATCGATCAAGAAGAGACGCATACGATTATGTATACTTCAGGAACAACAGGTTCTCCGAAAGGTGTCATTCAAAGCTACAGTAATCATTGGAACTCTGCCGTTGGCTCGATGCTCAATCTAGGGCTTTCTGAACATGATAAATGGCTTGTATGTGTCCCATTGTTCCATATTAGCGGTTTATCGATCGTCATTCGCAGTGTCATTTACGGTATTCCAATGGTCATTCATGAAAAATTTGAGCCTGCTGCTGCCAATGCTGCAATTATCGAGCAAGGTGTAACGATAATGTCGGTTGTCAGTACTACGCTATCGAGGATGATCGGGCAGCTCGGTGACGTTCGTTATCCTGAACATTTTCGTTGTATGTTATTAGGCGGGGGACCTGCTCCACTTTCGTTACTTGAGCAATGTGTGGCAAAGGGGATACCAGTCTTTCAAACATATGGCATGACGGAAACATGTTCGCAGATTGTGACGCTGCAGCCTGAATATATGCTGTCGAAGCTAGGTTCCGCCGGAAAGCCACTTTTCCAAGCAGAGTTGAACATTATGGCTGATGGTCATGAGGCGCAAGCTTTGGAAGCGGGAGAGATTATTGTTCGTGGTCCTAATGTGACTGCTGGTTATTTGAATGGTGTAGGTGCAGATAGCTTTGCTAATGGTTGGCTCTATACAGGAGATATCGGCTATGTGGATGAAGAGGGCTTCCTTTATGTACTCGATCGTCGCAAAGATATGTTCGTATCTGGCGGGGAAAATATATATCCTGCCGAGATTGAAGCGGCACTTATAAGTCATGAGACTGTACACGAAGCAGGTGTTACGAGTATCGCTCATGAGCATTGGGGACAAGTACCTGTTGCATTTGTCGTCTTAGAGTCTAATACTAATTCAGTGATTGCGGTAGAGGAGCTGCAGCAGCATTGTGCCGAGCGATTAGCAAAGTATAAGCTGCCTAAGCAGATACATATTGTGACACAATTACCGCGTAATGCTTCTAATAAATTACTTCGTCGTGACTTATTGCAATTGCTACCTTTCAAGCAAAGAATGTAATTAGAGGTTTGAAAAGCAGAGTGGCGAGAAAGAAACTGCGCTAGACGGAAGGAGGTTGCTTATGATAACGATTCAATCGATTACATTATATCGGATTAGTATGTCATTGAAGGACCCCTTCGTTACAGCTAACGGTGCTTATCTCGATCGTGAGACGATTGTTATAGAAGTTACAGATAGCCAAGGGAATGTCGGCTGGGGCGAATGTGTAGCATTCGCTACGCCTTGGTACACTGAGGAAACGGTGCATGGCGCTTGGCATATATTGCGAGATTTTCTTATTCCAACGTTACTTGGAGCTAGTGTGTCGCATCCGAAGGAGCTACCAATGCTACTGGCTAATGTGAAACGCAATGGGATGGCGAAGGCTGGATTAGAGATGGCGATCTGGGATTTGTATGGTCAGATTGTTGGGAAACCGTTATATGAACTTATCGGTGGTATAAGGAAAGAGCTGAAAGTCGGTGTGGCTATCGGCTTACAATCTTCTTTAGACGATTATTATCGCTTAATTGAGCAATATACTGCGGATGGTTATGAACGAATGAAAATAAAGATTAAGCCTGGTCAGGATATTGATCTTGTTACAGCTATACGATCTCGTTATTCCAATCTTCCACTAATGGTCGATGCTAATTCGGCGTATGATCTGGGTGATATTGCTCATTTACAGCAACTGGATGATTATGATCTGATGATGATCGAACAACCGCTTGCGAGCGACGATATTGTTGATCATGCGAAGCTACAGGCTCAGCTGACTACGCCGATATGTCTTGATGAAAGTATTATTACATATGATGATGCGCGAAAAGCGATTGAGCTTGGTAGCTGCAAAATCATTAATGTGAAGCTAGGTCGTGTTGGCGGAATGACGGAAGCGATGCGCATCCATGATTTATGTCAACAGCATGACATTGCAGTATGGTGCGGGGGAATGCTTGAGTCAGGCATCGGACGTGCTCATAATATGGCGCTCGCTTCGTTAAGCCAATTTACGATTCCAGGAGATATTTCGGCATCGGCAAGATACTGGCATCAAGATATTATTGTACCGGCGGTTAAGATTGAGCAGGGTGTCGTAGTACTGCCTGCAGGAGCAGGGATTGGGTTTGAAGTTGATCGCGAATATATCGAGCAACTAACGCTAGAGCGATTGGAATTCAATCATTCACGATAATTGGCTCATTTATAATATAAATTCCATTAATTTTGTGCAAACAACGTGGAAATTTATTTGATTTTTAAAGTGTTATGAGTTATTCTATTGTAAGTGACTTTAACAGGGTACCTAGATGTACCTATCGAAAAATAGAGATAAAATTCAAAATTAACCTTAGTCAGTTCGGACTATGTCAGTGATCTGAATTGCCATTAAATTTATAACAGAAGGGAAGGGTTCGAATGAGCTTCAGAAAAGAAAGCGGAGAAGATCGTGGAGAGCGTAAGTTCTCTCGTAAAGGCGGCCGCAACAAGCGTCGTAAAGTTTGTTTCTTCACAGTAAACAAAGTTACGCACATCGACTACAAAGATACTGATTTGCTTAAAAAGTTTATCAGCGAGCGTGGTAAAATTCTACCTCGTCGTGTAACTGGTACAAGCGCGAAGTATCAACGTGTTCTGACAATCGCTATTAAGCGTTCTCGTCAAATCGCATTACTACCATACACTACTGAATAGTAGGTTACGGATAAAGGGCTTCCCCACAAGGGAAGTCCTTTTTAGGTATTAATCGCTTGTGATCACGATGACTATGCTAACGTAGCTTAGTCGGCGTCGAATATGCCTCCCCATCGAAAGCCTGGCATAAGCTTCCGATGTATGTTTCTTGCAGAAACATTGTAGGTGCTCACGTACACAAAACGTACGCTGTGCTACTCGTTTTCGCTGTGGGTCATCTTCTTGGTGCTGACAACCGATTAAGGTATTTCAAGAAGCCTTGCTTGTGATCACGCTGCATCGTGTTATAGCTTAGCCTACGCCGACTATGCCATTCATTGCTGGTGTACGAATAACGTACACTTCGCTTGTAGTTTTATTAGTATCAAACTTATATTGACAGCTTAATCTTGTGGATTTATAGTGAGTAGGTTGCTGTCTTGATGATAGAATGGACAAGTTTAAGTTAGGCAACAAAGGGAGAGAACTACATTGCTTAATAAGTTACGGTCAATATGGTTATTCAATGTTAGAGGAGATGTGCTTGCAGGGGTGACGGTCGCATTAGCGTTAATTCCTGAAGCTATTGCGTTCTCGATCATTGCTGGTGTTGATCCTATGGTTGGGATTCATGCTTCGTTTTGTATTGCGGTACTCATATCAATTTTTGGCGGAAGACCGGGGATGATATCTGCTGCAACAGGTGCGATGTCTATTTTGATGGTAACACTTGTAGCGCAGTATGGGATTGAATATTTGTATGCTACGACGATCCTTACAGGATTAATTCAATATGCTATTGGTGCATTAAAGCTAGGAAAATGGATTTCGTTCATTCCACAATCGGTATTATCTGGATTTCTTAATGCATTAGGTATTATGGTGTTTATGAGCCAGCTACAGCATTTTGTAGATGAGACATGGGTAGTTTATATGATTGGTGCTGTTACATTGTTAATTGTATATGGCTTACCTTATATTACTAAAGCAATTCCGTCTACTTTAGTAGCGATTGTTGTGATGACTATAGCTGTAATAGTGATCGGTCTAGATGTAAGAACGGTAGGAGATATGGGTGTTATTAATAGTAGCCTGCCATTGTTCCATTGGCCAAATGTCCCTATTTCATGGGAAACCTTAAAAATTATTGCCCCAGTAGCGTTAACTATGGCTATTGTAGGCTTACTTGAATCATTGATAACGGCGACGGTCCTCGATGAACATACGAAGACGAAGAGTGATAAGAACAAGGAAGTTCGCGGTCAAGGGATTGCCAATACGATTACGGGTATGTTCGGCGGGATGGCTGGTTGTGCGATGATTGGCCAATCATTAATAAATGTACGTTCAGGTGGACGAGGTAGACTTTCAACGATGGTTGCAGGCGGAGTATTGTTATTACTTATCGTTGTATTACGCGATGTAGTGGTGAAAATTCCGATGCCTGCGCTAGCCGGCGTGATGATTATGGTTGCGATTAGCACATTTGAATGGCAATCGATTAAGCAGATTCCGAAGGCGCCAATTGGTGATACGATGACGATGATCGTAACGGTTGTTGTCATATTAATTACTCATAATCTTGCACAGGGTGTATTGGTAGGGGTATTGTTGAGTGCAGTTATTTTCGCAATTCAATCTAGTAAGCTTCATATTACGACTGCTACGGACGAAGAACGAGGCTTACTAACCTATTATATAAATGGTCCACTATTTTTCGCAACGTCTACGGCGTTTGATCATTCGATCGAAGCCGTTGCAGGATATAAGCGGATTATTATTGACGGTAGCAACTCGAAATTATGGGATCAATCAGCAATCTTATCACTGACCAAGGTAGTGAATCGACTTCAAGAAGATGGTTATGAAGTTGAATTGGTGCTCTGGGATAAGGAAAGCTCACAGCTTGTCAAGAAATCAGGCATGACTGAAACATTAAGCGCATAATATTAAAGGCTTATGCCGTTATGATCTCAAATAAGAGACTATAGCCGCATAAGCCTTATTTATTAACCAATCAATATATTATCCTCTGGGTAGCCAAGACGAGATTGCTGTTTGCGTTTAGCTAGTGCGTAAGCAAGCGTTAACGGTCCGAGTCGCCCGATGAACATTGTGAAGCTAATAATAATTTTACCAAGTGTCGAAAGATCTTTGGTCAGTCCCATAGATAAGCCAGTAGTACTGAACGCAGAAGTAGCTTCGAATAAAACTTCTAAGAAATGATCCTCTAGCATGTCCTCTGTAATCGTCAATACAAGTGCGATGATGAGTACACATGCCAGTGAGCTCATAACAACGGCAAGCGCACGTAGCACAGTTTCTTGAGGGATTCTACGCTTAAAGGCGTGAATCTGCCCGCCACCTCGGAATGTTGTAATGGTAGCTAGTATAAGCACAACAACGGTATTAATTTTCACACCACCACCAGTACCGCCAGAAGCCGCACCAATGAACATGTAGATAATAAGTAGAAATTGTGATGCCGTAAGCATATGGGTAATTTCAAGTGTGTTGAATCCTACACTTCGCGGTACGAGACTTTGAAACAAAGAAGCTTGAATTCGTTCTCCCCAGTTCAACGTGCCGAATGTAGCGGGATTCATCGATTCAAGTAGTAATAAGATTGAGAAACCAACGATAGTAATGATCAGCGAAGACGAAAGAACTATTTTGGTATGTAACGAAAACTTACTCCACTTCCGTTTTTTGAATAGTTCTACAATAACGATATAGCCTAATCCTCCGGCTACGAATAATGCAATAATGACAAAATTGACAACAGGATCACCAACATAAGCAACTAATCCTTCTGGCCAAAGTGCGAACCCTGCGTTGTTGAAGGCGGAGACGGAGTGGAATAACGCATAGAAAAATGCCGTTTTCCAGCCCATAGAAGCTTCCCAGTGAAATGTCAGAATGAGCGTAGCAATCGATTCAAAAGTAAACACAATAATAAATATATAAATGCTTAAGCGAACAAGGCCTTGTGAGGTTGTTGACTGAGTTGTTTGTTGAATGAGAAGTCGTTCCTTCAATCCAATCCGCTTGCCCAAAAGAATCGCAATAATAACGCTGATTGTCATGAATCCGAGTCCTCCGACTTGAATTAACAGCATAAGGATACTTTGTCCAACAATAGAGAAGTCAGTACCAGCGTCGAGCACACTAAGCCCGTTCACACAAACTGCCGAAACTGCTGTGAAAAAGGCATTAATGAAACCAATAGAATGTCCATTATGCGATGACACAGGCATCATCAATAGCAAGGTACCTATAGTAATAAGCATCAAGAAAGCTAATACGATAAATTGTGGCGGACTAGGCTGATAACGTAATATCCTAACTTTATTGGAAAGTTTACTCTGCTTTTGTTGAGATGGGGAGTTAGCGTTTTCGATCATAATGTGTCTCCAACTGTCTGATTTGCTCGAGAGAGCCGATCAGTAATAACAAATTTCCAGCTTCGATCTTATCTTCAGCACTTGGGGCAACATTCATTCGTTTATTTGTTTTGATTGCAAGAATGGTACAGCCGAAGCGGGCACGAATATTAAGCTTTTGCAAAGACAATCCATGCATGGCAGGTGATGCTAGCATTTCGACGATATTGTATTCCTCAGAAAGCTCAATATAATCAATAATGCTATTCGAACTAAGTTGATTCGCTAATCTCATGGCCATATCTCGTTCTGGATAAATGATTTGGTCTGCACCAATTTTGCGCAATACATTTCCATGCATTTCATCCCGTGCTTTGGCGATAACGGTTGGTATTTTCAATTCTTTAAGTAATAAAGTGGTTAGAATGCTTGATTGTAGGTCATCACCAATGGCGACAATCGCATGGGTGAAATTACTCGCACCTAATTCCTTAAGTACGGCTTCATCTGTACAGTCAGCTTGAATCGCGTGTGTTGCATAAGGTGCGACATCCTGCACTAATTCGGCATCTCTATCAACGGCTAATACTTCATGTCCATTAGCAACTAATGTTCGTGCTAGACTACTACCAAAACGACCTAAACCTACAATAAGAAATTGCTTTTTCATAAACATATCACTTCCTAATTTTTATAACTAAGATGAATCATAGTTCATCTACTCCAGAAAATGCAATAAAATTCTAGTAGCATGATTATGGTGACAATTATTAAAGTTTGATGTTTGTATCTAAGTTACAATTTACCGAATGAAGACGGTCATGTAGATCAATACTACAGGGAATGATTTATGATATAATGATGTTTAGTGTAACTTACAAACAATGATTCTACGTATTGAGGTGAATGGTTTGAAAACAGGTATAAAACCGATACTATGGAGCTTAATGGCACTTGCGATGTCTTTGTTCATCATAGTACCGGGTCTTAATGTATTAACACTATTGTTTAGCTTGGTTCCTTTTACGCTTCTTTATACGCAATTGGACAAAAAGTCATTTGTTGTACATGTTATTGTAATTCTTGTCGTTGGATCTGTCATTATAGATCCATTTATTTTTCTAAGTACAAGTATATTAGCATTAATTCCGAGCATTTACATGGGCCATATGTACAGAGGCGGAACACCTTCATTAAAGATTATCCCGAAAATGACGGGGATAATGCTAGTTCTTCTTATGCTGGAACTATTGGTGATTGAAAATGTGATCGGTATTTCTATGTTAAACGATATTCGCACTACATTGATTGCATCGATGAATAATTTAACTGCGTTACCGCTGAATTGGAACGCTGAAGTATCAGAAGGTTTTGTGAAAATGTTTCTAGATATGATTCCTTTTGTCATGCTACTTATTTCGTTCGGCATTGTCATATGCTCTCATTATGTTGCTCGTAAATTAGCGACGATGGAGGGTATCGTTGTGCCTGCATTTCCAGCAGCTAGAGATTGGCGCTTACCCCGTTCAATATTATTTCTTTACTTGCTTGTCTATATTGTGCAGATGATGGTAAATCCGCTAGATACATCATTTCTAACGGTAGCACTTGCAAGTCTTGTGCCAACATTAAGTTTCCTATTTTCTATTCAAGCGGTTGGTTTTTTCTTCTATCTCGCACATAATCGAAATTGGCCAAAAATCATTCCGGTTTTAATAGCAATTCCTGTTATCCTACTTCCATTTTTCAGTATTTTAGGGATATTGGACGCGGCTTTTCCACTTAGAAAGTATTTTTCTAAGCAAACCTAAGCACGGGAGCGATTATGAATATGCCGAATTTTTTAACGAGACGTTGGCACGGTCTTCATAGTATTATATCCATCGTTATTATGCTCATATTAACAGCGATGCTAACTATTTTTTCTTGGATAGCAGGAGCGGTTGGACTTTTGTTAAGTATAGGTGTAGCAATTTATTTATTGATTGCTGAGCGTGCGTTTCGTCAGGATTTCAAATCGTACATTCAGACTTTATCCTATCGCCTGAAGAAGGGCGGAACGGATGTTATTCAGGAATTACCTTTTGGAATTATTATATTTAATGAAGAAAACATAGTAGAGTGGCATAATCCTTTTATTGCCCAGATTCTGAATCAAGAATCGTTAATTGGTGAATCGCTAACGAAGTTATTTCCATCTATCTCGCAAGCGAAAGATCGAGAAGGGCATATTGAAGTTATGTTGCACCAGCATATGTATCGGCTAACTTTCCGTGAGAAGGATCGGATCGTCTACGTGGTAGATATTACGGAAACATGGGCGTTACATAAAAAGTATGATGAGGAGCGTCTATCACTAGGTATCGTTATGGTTGATAATTTAGAAGAAGTGACACAAGGGCTAGACGATAACCAACGTGCAGTACTTCTCTCAAAAGTGACTGGTGAAATTACCGATTGGGCGCAGAAATATGAAGTGTATTTGAAACGACTAACTTCGGATCGCTTCCTACTTATTACCGATCAGCGGACACTTCGCATTCTTGAACAAACACGCTTTGATATTCTTGACGATGTACGTGAGTTGACAAGTGATCAGAAAATACCAGTGACGCTTAGTATTGGATTTGCTGCTGGTGCGGATCATGTTCTAGAGTTAGGACAATGGTCACATCGTAGCTTAGATATCGCATTAGGTCGTGGTGGCGACCAAGTAACGGTTAAGTTTGGCACACGTCAGACGTTCTATGGTGGTAAAACGAATGCAGTCGAGAAGCGTACTCGTGTACGGGCGCGTGTAGTAGCACACACATTACGGGATCTTATTAAAGAAAGCTATAATGTGGTTATTATGGGCCATCGTATGCCTGATATGGATGCCATCGGTGCTGCAGTTGGTATATTGAAAGCTGCACGAATGCTAGGCAAGGAAGCTTATATTGTATTGGAAGGAAATAATCCATCTATCGATCGTATGATGGAGCTTTTGCGCGAGGATGAGAAAATTGCTAAGCGATTCATTACACCTGAGCAAGCGATAAGTCTGATGACGCCAGCGACTTTAGCTGTTGTTGTAGATACGCATAAGGCATCTATGGTAGCTGAACCGAAGTTATTAAGTATGACCGAGCGATTAGTAGTTATCGACCATCATCGACGTAGTGAGGAGTTTCTCAGTCATGCTACATTGATGTATTTAGAGCCTTATGCATCGTCGACATGTGAATTAGTTACGGAACTGTTACAATATATTCATGATCGAATTTCTTTAGATGTGCGGGAAGCAACTTCATTATTAGCGGGCATTACCGTTGATACGAAAAGCTTCTCATTAAGAACGGGTGCTAGAACATTTGAAGCAGCATCATTTTTACGTCGTAATGGCGCAGATTCATCGATGATTCAACGTATGCTGCAAGAGGATTTGAATGGGTATCTGAACAAATCTGATATTATTAAGCATGCAACGATCATCTATGAACATATTGCATTAGCTGTTGTGGAAAAAGGCCAAGTGAAATCGCAATTATTAATTGCTCAATCGGCAGATACATTGCTGAATATGTCTAATATTTATGCTTCATTCGTTGTTTCAGAACGACAGGATGGTTTAATTTCCGTAAGTGCCCGTTCATTTGGACAAATCAATGTTCAGGTTGTGATGGAGCGTATGGGCGGCGGTGGACATCTAACCAATGCTGCAGCACAGTTAGAAGGAACGGTAGATGAAGTGGCTATTAAGCTGAAAAATGTACTCAAACAAATTGAGGAAGAAGAGGGGTTATTCGAATGAAAGTGATTTTTCTACAGGATGTTAAAGGTCAAGGTAAAAAAGGTGAAGTTAAAGATGTGTCTGAAGGATATGTACGTAATTTCTTATTGCCGAAAAATTTAGTTAAGATTGCGTCAGCCGGTAATGTGAAAACATTAGATATGCAGCATGCTTCTGAAGTAAAGCGCAAAGAGCAAGAGAAACAAGATGCGATTGCATTAGGCAAAAAAATTGAAGAATTAACGATTCAAGTAAAAGCAAAAGCTGGTGAAGGCGGTAAATTATTCGGTGCCATCACAACAAAACAAATTGCTGATGCTGTTGCAGCACTTGGCATCAAAATCGATAAACGCAAAATGGAATTGGATGAGCCAATTCGTTCCCTTGGCGTAACGCAAGTACCTGTTAAGTTACACCTGGATGTGAAAGCGACAATGAAAGTACAAATCGTCGAAGAATAGTTAGAGGTAGTTCAAAACATCCACTTGTGATCACGATGACTATGCTAACGTAACGTAGTCGACGGCGAATATGCCTCCCCATCGAAAGCCTGTGTGTGCTCGTGTACCAATAACGTACACTGTGCTACTCGTTTTCGCTGTGGGTCATCTTCTTGGTGCTGACAAGCGAACGTTTTGAACCTTTATTTGAAGTTCGGTCAAAAGACATCGTGGCTTCACTTTGTTGCATAGACATTTTCGTTATGCTTCGAAGGTGTGGGTTTGCTTACATACACTTTGTGTACGTTGTGTTTTATGCTCCGTTGCATAGAAATCGTCATAGCTTGGCTATGATGTCTTTTGAAAGATAAATTGAACCACCTTAACATGAAAGTTCAAAAAAAGGGCTTTCAGAACCGAGAAGATGGAGCGCTACTTGAGAAAGGCGGAAGCGCAAGTGTACGTTATTGGTACACGCGAACCGTACTTTCCAAGTTCGCTTCATATTCGACGTCGAGTAACCTTCGAAGTCAATCATCGTTATCAAAGTCCGTTTTTTGAACTACCTCTAAAAGAAAGGATGTGGGCTGGTGAATTCAGAACCATTATTCGACCGCGTGCCGCCGCAAAATATGGAGGCTGAACAGGCTGTTATTGGCGCAGCATTGTTACAGCCAGAAGCTTTAATTACAGCGATGGAACGTGTAAAGAGTGAAGATTTCTATAATAGTGCCCATCAACTGATCTTTGAAGCTATGTTGGATCTCGGTGAGGACAGTCAACCGATTGATCTCGTGACGTTAACAGCGCATTTACAGGATAAGGGCACGTTAGAGGAAATAGGCGGAGTAAGTTATTTGGCGAAGCTTGCCCATTCCGTACCTACAGCTGCGAACGTAGAATATTATGCGCAAATCGTTGAAGAAAAGTCGATGTTACGTCGCTTAATTCGGACAGCAACAAATATTGTTTCTGATGGCTATGCGAATGCAGAAGATATAACGAGTATGCTTAGTGATGCAGAGAAAAAAATTATGGAAATTTCCAATCGTCGTTCAAGTAGCGGATTTATTTCGATTCGAGATGTATTGATGGAAGTTTTCGAAAAAGTAGAATTTCTCTATGCAAACCGCGGAGGAACTTCTGGTATTCCGTCGGGCTTCATTGATCTAGATCGGATGACTGCAGGTTTTCAGCGTAGTGACTTAATTATCGTTGCTGCTCGACCTTCTGTAGGTAAGACGGCATTTGCCTTAAATATTGCGCAAAACGTTGGTGTACGTGCCAAAGAGACGGTAGCAATCTTCAGTCTGGAGATGTCAGCTGCTCAGCTTGTACAGCGTATGATTTGTGCGGAGGCCAATGTCGATGCGACACGTATGCGTACAGGTAATTTAGAGCCAGATGATTGGGAGAAGCTGACGATGGCGATCGGCGCTTTATCTGAAGCGGAAATTTATATTGATGATACTCCAGGTATTACTGTAGCGGAAATTCGCGCCAAATGTCGTCGTTTGAAGAAGGAAAATGGTTTGGGTATGATTGTGATCGACTATTTGCAGCTAATCTCAGGTCGTGGGAAAGCTGGAGAAAATCGTCAGCAGGAAGTATCTGAAATATCACGTACATTGAAGCAAATTGCTCGTGAGTTGGAAGTTCCTGTTATCGCACTGTCGCAGCTTAGTCGTGGCGTTGAACAACGTCAAGATAAACGTCCAATGATGTCCGATCTACGTGAGTCAGGATCAATTGAGCAAGATGCCGACATTGTATCCTTCCTATATCGCGATGATTACTATGATAAAGAGTCAGAGAAGAAAGATATTATCGAAATTATTATTGCAAAGCAGCGTAATGGTCCCGTTGGGACGGTGGAGCTCGTATTCCTCAAAAACTTCAATAAATTCGTAAATATAGATAGAACTCATCAAGATCCGTCGAAAGCGTCATAAATCACGAACGATTACATGTACTATCATGTAATCGTTCGTTTTTTATTTGACTTTTTTTAGGACAATTGATAAAATATTAATGCGGTTACTTAAAGTGAAAATTCAAAAAGTAGACTTTTTGAGCAACCGCTTGAATATCATCTTTTGTTGTGACAAAAATTATCGATGTAGAATCATCGAGTGGGGGTAGAGCTATGTCAACAGTTGTTGTTGTCGGTACGCAGTGGGGAGATGAAGGGAAAGGTAAAATTACCGATTTTCTTGCGGAGGGTGCGGACGTAGTAGCGCGTTATCAAGGTGGTAACAATGCCGGACATACGATTCTTATTGATAATAAAAAATATAAGTTAACGATGGTTCCTTCTGGTATTTTCAATGCCAATAAAACATGTGTTATTGGCAATGGTATGGTCATTAATCCTGAAGCATTAATTACTGAAATTAATTATATTCAAGAGAATGGCTTCTCTACAGAAAACCTTGTAATTAGTGATCGTGCGCATGTTATTATGCCTTATCATATTATTCTTGATGGTCTTGAAGAAGATCGCAAAGGTGATCAAAAAATAGGTACAACTCGTAAAGGAATCGGCCCTTGCTATATGGATAAAGCTTCTCGCAGCGGTATTCGTATCGCAGATCTTATGGATGCAGAAGAGTTCTCTGCTCGTGTCCGTGCGATTGTTATTGAGAAAAACCAATTAATCGAGCAAGTTTACGGTTCTGCAGGTGTTGACGCTGAGCAAATCATTAAAGAGTATCTTGCATATGCGGAAGTACTTCGTCCATATGTTACAGATACGTCTGTTGTTTTGAATGATGCTATCGATGCTGATCAAAAGGTGTTATTTGAAGGTGCTCAAGGTGTAATGCTTGATATCGACCAGGGTACTTACCCATATGTTACTTCTTCAAACCCGTCAGCAGGTGGTGTTTGTATCGGTTCTGGCGTAGGCCCATCACGTATTCAACAAGTTATTGGTGTAGCAAAAGCTTACACTACTCGTGTCGGCGACGGTCCTTTCCCTACTGAGCAAGATAATGAAATCGGTCAACGGATTCGAGATATAGGCCATGAATACGGTACGGTTACTGGCCGTCCTCGTCGTGTAGGCTGGTTCGATACCGTTGTTATCCGTCACGCGCGCCGTGTCAGTGGTATTACGGGGCTTTCCCTTAACTCATTAGACGTTCTTTCTGGCCTTGATACCGTTAAGATCTGTACAGGGTACAAATATCGCGGTGAGATCATTCACCACTACCCCGCAAGCTTGAAAGCAGTAAGTGAATGTGAAGCGGTATATGAAGAGCTACCAGGCTGGTCAGAGGATATTACGAGCGTAAAACGTCTTGAAGATCTACCGACCAACACATTGAACTATGTCAATCGTATTGCTGAACTAACAGGAATTCCAATTGCGATCTTCTCTGTGGGGCGGAATAGAGAACAGACGAACCAAGTACTCCCAATCTACCAGTGATCCGCTTGTGATCACGATGACTATGCTAACGTAGCATAGTCGGCGGCGAATATGCCCCCCATCGAAAGCCTGTGTGTGCTCACGTACACATAACGTACGCTGTGCTACTCGTTTTCGCTGTGAGTCATCTTCTTGGTGCTGACAAGCGAATCGTCGAGGATGCCCTCTTCGTGGGTAGGCGAGATGTGGTTGCTAGAATGTTCAGAGACGGTACTTATGATCACTTCGTGATACTCATAAGTGAAGCCTGTGATTGAATGCTCGATGATGATACTTGTGATCACGTTATGATGCTCACAAGTGAAATGATAAAAATACTAAATAATGACTCTCCTATGAGCGATTCTCGCTTGTAGGAGAGTTTTTTTGTTCCCTTGGCACATAATTTATGTAGTTCATTCTACTTAAAGTGGTAGCGGAAAGAACTAAATCCGAGGCCAACGGCGATCGTAACAGTAATTGGTTCTTGGAGCGATCTTGATCGGAACACATTTAGGAAATAAGTAGTTTCTATAAGAATGAGTCCCGCTCTTTCTGTCCATAATGATAGAGACTATGAAATGTGGTGGGAGTGAGATGGATGATTTTGAAGATTTTGATGTGGGCGGGTAAAGCGATAGCAACGGTGTTAATTGTTTGTATGCTCTCAGTATGGACGACGGGGTATATTATCACTAGTTATGTGGAATCTATTTTGAAGCAATATGAAATTCCGATAGAGATTCCACCAATGGCGATGTCTGGTGTTTGGGGCAGGTTGTGGGGAAGTGAAATAGATACATTAAGTGGTAGTGGTGAAGCCATTACGGACCTTCCTATCGCCACAGAGCAGCCAGAGACTGATGAGGGACAAATACCGAGTGATCTTAATACTGCAACTGACGAGGCTGCTCAAGAAGTATTAGCCCCTATTGAAGTGGACGATACCGAAATTGCGATGACACCAGAGGAAATTTCAACAGCCAAAGATACCGTTTCGCTAGAGGATAAGGATAGAATGCTAGAGTTGTTGACGACCCAATTACCACCAGATTCTTGGCAAACATTCTCAACTTATCTAGAGGATGGACTAACCGATCAAGAGTTAATCGACATTCAACAAATGATGGCGCAGCACCTTAATGACGCGGAATATGAGGAATTAATGATAATTCTTAAGAAATAAGTCGATATTGAAAATTATCTGAATAAAAATACACTTGTGGGATTGCAATTAATTTTCAAATTTTTTTTCCGATTTTTTCAACCAAGCCTCGCTTTCTATATGGTATTAAATGTAGATAAAGGTTGTCGATAATTCATCGACAACCTTTATTATCCATAATAAAATTAACTTCAACTATAGCGTAGCAAATATAAAATAATTACCTAGAACGATTAAAAAAATAGTGATTAACAAAGAAATAATAATTTTTTTTTTTTGAAGCTTACCATTATTAGTTCTTTTTTTTCGGTGATATAAGAAGGACATTACAATGACTGCTATAGTTAGTAATATCAATGTGTAAGGCAACATAAAAGCTGGCATAAAACCCCTCCTTCATAAGTTTTTGAGTCTTGATACTATTGTGGCTCGATATCAAAAACAAGAACCCACGTCATGTCCATGTGTACACCAGTGTCATTTGAATTGTTTGCATAAACTCTAGATGCAACTAAACCAAAATATGCTGTTGTAAGACCAGGAGGAATAGCAGGAAGTCCGCCGAAATAGGCTGCTATTATTGTTACTCCGCCACCTACAGCAGTTATACTTGTAAGATCTGCAGCGAATCTATCGGCATCACAGCTATTCAAAGAAACGCTATAACCCCACCAATGAGTATCAGGCGATGTGGTTACTCCGTTACAACTAGCCGCAATTAAGTAATTTGAGGTTGAATTATTGCGAGAATCTTGAAGGATATTAATATTTTGAATGCTTAAATCGGGATATGCAACTAGTTCATTTCTTTCGATTTGTTTATTTATTTCATTAAGAAAATTTTGTTGTCCATTAATTAATTCAGAATTGACTCCATTCTCGTTTGCTTCTTTAAGGTTAATTTCAAAGAAACCGTTCTCATTAACAGAGATGTACTTTTCTAAACTAAGAATATCATCTTGTGTAAAGCTTGCAGGTTGTGATAGCTTCATAGAAGGATTTTCTTGTGCGAATGTAGCAGGAATTAAACTAAACAGTAAAACAAGTGCGAGTGCGAATGATGCTAATTTTCTCAATACAATCACCTCTTCTTAGTATTTTATTACAAATTAATGATAACCCATTTCCTTTTTTTGTAAATATGTATTTGAAACTATTTACAAATTTACATATTGTTAAAAATAAATCCATATAGTTGTATAACGAATGTAATCAGATTAAGCAGGGTGTAGGGAAGTTATAAGATATTATATGTAAGCCCGTATTGGTATATTATAAACTTCCTTATTAGATATAACGAAAGTAAGTTATTCTAGTAAAGCAAACACTTTTGATTAGTTCTCATGAGGTAGCAAAA
Source organism: Paenibacillus sp. Y951 (assembly GCF_056786395.1). NCBI lineage: Bacteria > Bacillati > Bacillota > Bacilli > Caryophanales > Paenibacillaceae > Paenibacillus > Paenibacillus sp. Y951. Next base: position 49,987 of record NZ_JBXCIY010000004.1, read on the forward strand.
ATCAAGTATTGACGGAATCGTTCTACTTATTCTCCATTGCGTATATTAAGTGATACAATCGGTGCTAAAGTGGTTTGGTATCAATCAACTAATACTGCTACGTTTAAGTAAGTAGGAAATGAAAAGCGAAGTGTTCTAGGATTTCCCTAGAGCTTCGCTTTTTTTGATGCCCTCATGTTGCCCGCTCTTTGTACACTAATGTATGAAATGATATACCAAGTTATTATACGGTTTTTTCACAAAACCAATATATCAACATAACAGCAAATATTATGAAACATTATAAGTCTCTCATTTAATTCTTAAGAAATATTAATGTGATTAAAAAACTCCAAAGGTTGCTCAATTTGTAAATCCTATGTTAAAGTTAAAGGCGGATGATCCTATCAGGAGCGTTTGTCTTTTTTCTGTGGGGATACTTTAATAAGAGCAAAAGTGCTAAAAGGAGAATATCATGACCGGATTCGGGGACATGAGTCGTTTGAAAGAATCAGTTACGAAATTAGTAGATAAGCTAGTTAGTAAGATTCGTCCAGTAGACTCTCAAGCAGTAAAAGCTGAACCAGATGAACAGACCGATGCATTGATACCATCAACACCACTTTGGCGTAAAAAATCCACCCAACTTATAGGTGGAGCCATAATTCTACTAACAACTGCAGGCGTTATCGGCGTTCAACAATATAATGAATATAGGACTAATAATACATTTGAGATTTTTCATGTTTATCAAAATGGAACGATAATCGGTTCAGTAGATACTAAGAATGAAGTGGAAAAGTTAATAAGTGATGAACAATTAGAATTAGCTAATAATAATCCAGGTATTAATATGGTGCTAGAGACAGGCGAACTTACATATGAAAGTGAAACAGCTTTTAAGTTGTACGCTGATACAGATGCAACACTAAGTGCGCTTGAACAATCCTTTACATCACATGCAGTCGGAGTAGCTGTCGTAGTTGACGGTAAAACATTAGGTATCGTTAAGGATGAAGCAACTGCTACTAATATTTTAAGTAGACTACAAAGTGAATATGCGCCTGCACTAGCAAGTGCAGAATCAAAGAGTCAAACGATCGAATCATTATCTTATAATGCAGTTGATGCAAAGACAGATGAGCCAGCTACAGTAAGCTCAGATGAACCTTCTACAGTCGTTACAGAAATTGGTTTCGTAGAAGATGTTAATGTAGAGAATACTGTTACAGAGCCAACTTCTATTATGGATGAAGATGCTTTATATTCTACCATTGTTGATGGCAGTACGAAGCCAACGAAATATGTTGTGCAGAAGGGCGATTGTGTAGGTTGTATCGCTCATAAACTTGGTATTTCTGAGCAAGTCATCTATGAGAATAACCCTTCCATTGTAGGCGACAAAATTACTGCCGGAGATGAGCTAGACTTAACGGTTCGTATGCCGGAAATAACAGTAAAATCTACGGAAAAATCAATAGAGATAGAAGAAATTGCTATTCCTATTGAATATGTTAAAAACAATGAAATTCGTGAAGGCGAAAATAAAACGATTCAAGAAGGATCGGTAGGTTCGCAAAAGTTAACGTATAGTATTTACAAAGAGAATGGATACATTCTTACTGAAGAATTAATATCTAAGGAAGTTATTGTCGAAGCAGTTCCTACTATTATTGAAAAAGGTACGATGATTATAGCTGGTGTTGGCTCTGGTCAATTTGCATATCCAGTATCTAATTCTCGACTTTCTAGTAAATATGGTTCCCGTTGGGGTAGAAGTCATAAAGGAATTGATCTTACAGGTAATAAAAGCATAAAAGCAGCGGATGCTGGAGTAGTTGAATTTGTTGGATCGAAAAGTGGTTATGGAAATACTATTATTATTGACCATCAAAACGGATATAAAACATTGTACGGTCATCTTAAGTCCTTTGATGTAAGTAAAGGAGATAAGTTGAGTCAGGGTGACAAGATCGGTATTATGGGTAATACTGGTCGCTCTACAGGCGTACATCTTCACTTCGAAATTTTGAAAGATGGTAGCAACGTGAATCCACTTAGCTATTTATAATTTTTTATATATTGAAGGACGAGTACAAAAGTATCTATACTTTTGTGCTCGTTTTTTGTTATGTTGACAGCTATTCAAAAATTATTAGAAAACTATACTGCAATCATTGAGTACAAGCGGTAAGGCTATGGTAAAATAGTATATATAAGAAGGATAAATGAGGCGGTGTTTGCGCATGTACGGAAAAATATTAGTAGTAGATGATGAGCAGCCGATTGCAGATATTTTGAAATTTAGCTTAGAAAAAGAAGGATATGAAGTCATTTGCGCATTCGATGGTGAAGAAGCCATTCGTCTTGCCTTTGAAGAGCAACCAGATCTGATGCTGCTAGATCTGATGCTTCCCATTAAGGATGGAATGGATGTGTGCCGCGAAGTAAGAGCAAAGCTGCATATGCCGATTATTATGCTAACCGCGAAGGATACGGAAATTGATAAAGTGCTTGGGTTAGAGCTAGGTGCCGATGATTACGTAACAAAGCCCTTTAGTACACGTGAATTACTTGCACGGGTAAAGGCACATCTGCGAAGACAGAAGAAGTCAACGATGCTTGCACAGGAGTTATTGGCTGAAGACGGTCATGATCAGGGTAGCTTTGAACAACAAGGATTTAGTTTGTTTAATCTATTTATTGATACCGATATGTACGCTTTATATAAGGATGGAGAGCCGATAGAGCTAACCCATCGTGAATTTGAGCTTGTTCATTATTTGGCTAAGCATTGCGGGAAAGTGATGACACGCGAACATTTATTACAGGCAGTATGGGGATTTGAATATTTCGGAGATGTACGTACCGTCGATGTAACGATTCGTCGATTGCGTGAAAAAATCGAGAATGACCCCAGTCGTCCAGAATACATTTTAACTCGTCGTGGACTAGGTTATATGATGCGTAATCCTAAATTCGGGAGTTTATAATGAAGCTGAAACAGTACTTTCAAACGATTCAAGTAAAGCTTGTTATTATTTATTTATTACTTATTCTCGTAGCGATGCAATTGATTGGCGTGTACTTTATAAGTGCAGTAAAGACATCGTTAGTGAATAACTTTACGAATAATTTGAAGGAACAAGCTGATATTCTTGCAAAGTTTGCAGCTCCGAGTCTATCGCCTAGTATAGATAATGATACGGATTCATCGGATAATACTTCGGAGGATTTGAATCTTGTTGTCCGTAATTTGTTCAGTATTAGTGGGGCAGAAGTGCAAGTGCTTGACGCGAATGGTAAAATCGTTGCGACATCGCTGCAGCTTCATCAATCGTACATTGGGCAGAAAAATAAGTCGTTAGCGGTCAGCCGTGCCCTGCAAAATATTTCTGATAATGAAGAAGAATACATTGAGGAAGATGGCTCGCGTAAGAAGATGATCGCAGTGCCTGTTACTCATAACGATAAAATAGTTGGAGCAGTACATATTGTTGCTTCAATGACAGAAGTGTACGGTACGATGAATCGTGTAAATCAAATCTTTTTCTCGGGTACTATTATTGCGCTCGGTTTGACAGGTGTGCTCGGTGTAGTGCTTGCGCATACGATTACGCATCCGATCCAAGGATTAACGCGCCAGGCTGAGCTTGTAGCAGAAGGGCATTTCGATATGAAAGCACCCGTACTTGGTAATGATGAGATCGCTCGTCTTAGTATGGCATTCAATGAGATGACGATTCGGTTAAAGGAAGCATTATCATCGAACGAGGAAGAGAATGAAAAGCTAATATCCGTTCTTTCCAATATGAGTGATGGCGTATTGGCAGTGGATGAGAATAAACAGGTCATTATATGGAATAAACGCGCATTGGAATTATTAGAGCTCGGTACATTGCAGGATAAAGGATTACCAGAAGTATTAGAATTGAGTAAGGAGCAAGAGCAGTCTCTACAACAAGGACGTATGCAAAGCTTTATCATTCGAAGAGATAGTCCTGACTACGATACATCAACGGAAGAAGATAGTATTTTGAAAGTGACATTATCGCCAATTCATCGGCGGGATCGTGGGATTACTGGCGCAATTGCGGTACTACAAGATGTTACCGAACAAGAGAAGCTTGAATTATCTCGCCGTCAATTTGTAGCCAATGTATCTCACGAGCTACGAACACCACTAACAACGATTAAAAGCTACGCAGAAGCGTTGAATGATGGAGCGTTAGAAGAACGTGAGCTGTCTGAACGATTTGTTGGTGTAATTAGTAATGAGACAGAGCGTATGATCCGTCTTGTTAGTGATCTATTGCATTTGTCACGACTAGATTCGAATCAAGCGCCACTTCGTCGTCAACAAACGAATATTCAAGATATGTTAGATGAAGTAGCAGATCGCTTCTCGTTCCAATTACGTCAGAAGCGGATTACGGTAACGGTTAGAGTAGGAAAAGGTGTTCGTAACATATGGCTTGATCGCGATCAAATCGATCAAGTGCTCGATAATTTAATTTCCAATGCGGTGAAATACACGCTCGATGGTGGCAAGATTACATTAATTGCTATGAAATCAAGAGAGAATGCATCCCTTGATATTAGTGTTCAAGATTCAGGGATTGGAATTCCTGCGAAGGATCTAACGAAAATTTTTGATCGTTTCTATCGTGTCGATAAGGCGAGATCCCGTAATATGGGCGGTACGGGCTTAGGATTATCAATTGCCCGGGAAATTGTGAAGAAGCATGGAGGCAAAATAGCGCTTGAATCTGAATTAAATGTAGGATCAAAGGTTACATTTAGTTTGCCCTTGCTACAGGAAGGAGGGAAATCCAAATGATGGAGCGATTTAAGTCCGCTTTATTAGTGTTTCTAGTTGTTTTAAGCTTACTTCAGACGTATTTCCTTGCGTATCGAATGCCATGGCTTGGTACGACCACGAGAAGTGATCAAGATTATGTAAATACGGAGTTAATCGGTAAGATAAGTAATGTAGAGAGTGTGATATATCCGGAGGAATTAATACTTCATCTTGGTGAGGACAAGCATACGATTGTTTATCCCAATACACAATTCTACGATCTGATCGTTCGTCAACGTCTTGCTAATCGTGAATTAAAAGGTCTGCAATTGGTTGCTAACAAGGCAATGGATTGGACGCAGCTGAAGCGAGATCATCAAGGTATTGAGCTATCATTTCGCAATGGTATTTCCTTTGATCTATTGAAGAAGCTATTGAAGATTGAGACAGATGGGGTTCATGCGGCAACGCAAATTGATCGTATTTACATTTATGCAATTAAAGAATCGGAAGAGGTACATGCCTTTTTCTTTGAGAAAAATGGATCAACTGTGTATGAAGCGGTGCGAGTCGATCTAACGGTGAAGGATCTTCAAGATTATGTAGGGTTTGGCGAGTACTTGCCACGTTACGAATATCTTAATGAGCATTTATATGTTGCGATTGATCCGATTCAAGCTACAGAATATAGTTTTGGCTATGATGTTATTACGCCAGAGCAGATGCAGCGTAGTCTTTTCTTTGATTCTAGTACAACTAGAGCGATTGTGAATCGTTCAGGCTCACAAATTTATACCGATGGAAAGCGCGGTCTGAAGGTTGAGCAAAATGGATTATGGATTAGTTATTCCAATTCGACGGCATCACAGACGAATACAGCTCCAGCGAGTGAAAATGTATACGTAGCCGTTGATTTTGTCAACCAGCATGGTGGATGGGATTCCAGTTATCAATTAGCAAATGTACCAGAGGCAGATGAGAAATATGTACGCTTCCGCAAATATATTGAGCAGTATCCTGTTATTGATATAAGTCCATTCAATTATGGATATATTCAATTGGGATTCCAGCAAGGTGTCGTTGTCGAGTATGAACGTACACTAATTTCATTGCCTAGCGTAGCAGAATCTAAAACGATTCGTTGGTTATTTGGAGGTACAGGGTTGAGGAGTCAACTGGAGTCCTATAGCAATAAAGATGAAGTCGTTGCGATTTTCCCAGCACTGACAGCAGTTCCACAAAGCGATAATCAAGTTAAATTTATTCCTGTGTGGGCAGTACAACTGCAGGATGCAACAGAGGAAGTATTAATGGACGCGATGCTGCCGGGCATTGATCCGGACATTCTAGATCGTGCGAAGAAAGAGCTGTGAGCGTGGTGGTAATGAATATTGCTGATGCTTCTGGGGGAATTCGTTTCAAGATAAGAGAGAGCTAGTAGCTCGAACGGATCGTCTGTAACGTCAATTTTGACGTTACAGCGGCACTGTTGTTCAAAAAGATCGTCTGTAGCATCAATTTTGGTGTTACAGCAGCACTATTGCTCGATAAGATTGTCTGTAGCGTCAATTTTGGTGTTACAGCAGTACTATTACTCGAAAAGATCATCTGTAGCATCAATTTTGGTGTTACAGCAGCACTATTGCTCGAAAAGATTGTCTGTAGCGTCAATTTTGACGTTACAGCAGTACTATTACTCGAAAAGATCGTCTGTAGCATCAATTTTGGTGTTACAGCAGCACTATTGCTCGATAAGATCGTCTGTAGCGTCAATTTTGGTGTTACAGCAGTACTATTACTCGAAAAGATCATCTGTAGCGTCAATTTTGGTGTTACAGCAGCACTATTGCTCGATAAGATCGTCTGTAGCGTCAATTTTGGTGTTACAGCAGTACTATTACTCGAAAAGATCATCTGTAGCATCAATTTTGACGTTACAGCAGTACTATTACTCGAAAAGATCATCTGTAGCATCAATTTTGACGTTACAGCAGTACTATTGCTCGAAAAGATCGTCTGTAGCATCAATTTTGGTGTTACAGCAGCACTATTGCTCGATAAGATCGTCTGTAGCGTCAATTTTGGTGTTATAGCAGTACTATTACTCGAAAAGATCATCTGTAGCATCAATTTTGGTGTTACAGCAGCACTATTGCTCGAAAAGATTGTCTGTAGCGTCAATTTTGACGTTACAGCAGTACTATTACTCGAAAAGATCATCTGTAGCATCAATTTTGACGTTACAGCAGTACTATTACTCGAAAAGATCGTCTGTAGCATCAATTTTGGTGTTACAGCAGCACTATTGCTCGAAAAGATCATCTGTAGCATCAATTTTGGTGTTACAGCAGCACTATTGCTCGATAAGATCGTCTGTAGCGTCAATTTTGGTGTTACAGCAGTACTATTACTCGAAAAGATCATCTGTAGCATCAATTTTGGTGTTACAGCAGCACTATTGCTCGAAAAGATCATCTGTAGCGTCAATTTTGACGTTACAGGAGTACTATTGCTCGAAAAGATCATCTGTAGCGTCAATTTTAGCATTACAACAGTACTATTGCTCGAATAGATTGGACATAGTGCCTCTTTTCTTTGTAGGTTGGTGTATGTGACCTAAGTAGTAATAACATTTAAAAGTTTGGTATATGCTTACGAGGTAACTTTTCGTTTACAAGAGGTTACTCAGGGAGTTACAAAAAGTTTGGTATATGCTTACGAAGTAACTTTTCGTATTCGAGAAGTGATTCTAAGGAGCTAACGAAAAGTTTGGCTTATGCTTTCGAAGTAACTTTTCGTTTGCAGAAAGTTATTCAAGTTAGTAACGAAAAGTTTTAGGAGGTGAACATTCGTGGACTGGAGTCGGGCTAAGAGTGCGTTGATTTTCTCTTTTCTGATGCTTAATCTATTACTTGGTTATCAGCTATGGAGTGAAGTGCGTACGGAAGTGAATGCTAACGCCAATACGGCTGAGTTGCCTGCGGATAAGCTGCAGCTCATGCAACAGAAAAAAATTACGCTGTCTACTAATTTACCGTCGGAAACGCCGCGAATGGGTGACCTCACCTATTTATTACAGTCTGATAGTATGGAAAATCATAAAGCAGCGCCTATTAATCCACCTGTAGACAGTTCAGTGGTTTTCATTAGTAAGCAATTGACTAAGTCACTAGGTGATCTCATTCCGGATCTATCGGAGTATGCGTATGATGTGCATAGTAGTCGTGATGGTGTGTTCGTCTTGCAACGGATGGTCAATGGACGCCCGATGTTCCAGACGAAGCTAGAGTTATACAATAGTAATTTGAAAATTACAGCGTTTTTGCAGGATCGAGTGGAAATTACAGGTACAGGTGAGGAGCAGCAAGTATTATCTGCTTCAAAAATAGTATCTAGCTTAATTGAATCGTATCTAGAAAACGGTGTAGTCATTGTAGATATTCAGCTAGGATACTATGGACAAATATTTGACTCAGAAGTTCAGGTTGCAACGCCGGCGTGGCGTGTTATGCTAGATGATAGTAAAGTTTATTATGTTGATGCTATTAGTGGAGAGGTATTAACTGACAATACGGAGGACAAGCTATAAAGGCTCCTGTCAGCCAGGAGAAGGGATATGAACGAAGTATTATGGGATTACGATTTACAGTACTAGCGAGCGGCTCTACAGGAAACGCGACAATTATAGAAGGCAATGATAAGACGGTGATGATTGACGCCGGATTAAGTGCCAAAAAGCTCGATGAGTTAATGAAACAGCAAGGTATTAGTGGACAGTCGATTGATGCACTGCTTGTTACCCATGAGCATTCTGATCATATTAAAGGTTTAGGGGCATTTGCTAGAAAGCATAATCTACCAATTTATGCAAATGAAGCAACATGGGGTGCGTTGGAACGTCATGTTGGTACCATTAGCCCAGAGAAACGCAATGTGTTCGAAAGTGGCGAAAGCTTGAAGTTCGGATCTATGGATGTGCATACGTATAATATTTCTCATGACGCGGCCGAGCCAGTAGGCTACACATTTGAACAAGACGGACAACGATTAGGTGTTGCTACTGACCTTGGCTATGTAAGTGAAAAGGTAAAACAACAAATTATTGATTGTGATGTGCTTGTATTAGAATCTAATCATGATACTGAGATGCTGCGAATCGGGCGTTATCCTTGGAATATTAAGCGTCGCATACTTAGCGATGTTGGTCATCTATCGAATGTTGCTGCAGGAGAAGCTTTGATAGAGTTAATGACGGATCGTACAAAGCGTGTATATTTGGCACATCTTAGCCAGGATCATAATCAGATGGACCTAGCTATGTTAACTGTTAATTCTATATTCGAAAGTAATGGAATATTTTATAAGCGGGAGGAGTTTCCGCTAAGACCTACCTTTGCTGATCGACCGACACCTTGGGATGGGTTAGGTTTGCAATAAGCTGTTCAAGTGTTCGATCAATCCGATTCATCGTTCGTTGTAGCTCCGCATCGTTAACGAGTCCTTTCGAAGTTAGAATAGCAATTAGAGCGTTCAATGTAAGAAGGGTATGGTAATGCTCTTGCTTTAAGTCAGCTAATTGTGCGGCTAACTGAACATGTTCTAATGAATAAGAAGTTGACATATAATAAGCCCCCTATAGGAATTTTTTGTGTTTATAAATGATTTGCATAAGTAGTCTCTTATTAGTGTAGTCTAATCTCGCAAAAACATTCCTATTTCATGGGAAAGGTTAGTAAGATATAGAATAGTGGAGAGGGGCGATTATAGTATGGGCTTGTTTGATGACGATTTTTACTCATCAAAAGTTTCACGTAAAGCGTTACGGGAGCAATTTGGAGTAGGTAAGCGTTCACGTAGGCAGCAGCCTTTTTTACGTGATTGGAAAGTAGGTAAGCTATCAACACTGCAAATTGCATTGATCTCATCATTCTCAAGCGCTATAGTAGCTTGCTTGCTATTCGGATTTATATTTGGCTTTGGCGGAGGAGCGCCCTCTGATCGTGAAATTGCTGGTCTTGATCCGTCACAGCGTGCCGTTCAAGCGACAGATAAAGTACGACCAGCCGTCGTAAGCATTATTAATGAGCAGAAATTCACACTGGGTCTCGATAGTAAAATCGTTGATCCGGAAAGTGATGAAGGTAGTGTATATAAGGAAGCAGGGGTAGGTTCAGGACTTATTATTAAGAAGGATGATACTTACGCTTATATTATTACGAACTTTCATGTCGTTGCCAGTGCAGGACGTGTGCAGGCGGTGTTAACAACAGGTGAGAAACGCGAGGCGGAAATCGTCGGATTAGATCAAATTACAGACCTCGCTGTATTGAAAATAAAGGCTAAAGGTATCGAGAATGTAGCAGAGATCGGAGATTCCTCTTTATTACGTGCAGCTGAGTTTGTATTAGCTATTGGAAATCCACTTGGGATGGGTGAATCGATTACGCTTGGCGTTGTCAGTGTCACGAATGAAACAATCGCAGTGTCGCTTAATCAGAATGGGGTTATGGACTGGGAGCAGGAAGTTATTCGTGTCGATGCAGCCATTAATCAAGGAAATAGTGGTGGACCGCTCATTGATCTGAACGGTCAAGTGATAGGGATTAATAGTATGAAAATCTCGAATTTTGGCGTTGAAAGTATTGGTTATGCGATTCCGATCAACAATGTCATGCCAATTATCGATCAGTTAATTGAGCAGGGTTATGTATCTAGGCCATTTCTAGGTATAGGTATGCTTGATCTGCAGCAGTATTGGGCACAGCAGGAGTTAGATCAAGAAGCGGATAAGGATGAAGAAGGTACCGAAGGCGAATCGCAGCTTAGTTTGCCACGAGGAGTGTATGAAGGTGTTTTAATTACAGAGGTACAAGGCCCTGCACTTAAAGCTGAATTACAATATAACGATGTTATCGTGCAATTGGATGATACGAAGGTGAATAGTATACGTAAGCTTCGTAAATATCTATACGATCATAAGCAAGTTGGCGAAGAGATGATCGTTCATTACTATCGTGGCAAAGAACTGCTGCAGACGAAGGTCACACTTGGCGAAAATACGCCGTAATAAGTAGGAATAATAATGAATAACAACCTCACAGATAGGAAGAGACGCTATGTATTGTGTATGTAAAGAATGTATTGACGAAGCAATTGAACTTTTTGTAGATGAATATGAGGATGCACCAGATATGGTTGATTTGAACGAAACAGAATTTGCAGACTGGGACCCACCGCGTAAATGCGATTTGTGTGAGGAAGCCGCTGTAGTGTTGGTGGTCTAGATGCATATACAGATTATTGCAGTAGGAAAGCTGAAAGAAAAGTATCTCGTAATGGGTATGGCCGAGTATGCGAAGCGATTAGGGCCATATATTAAATTAACCCTTTCTGAAGTGCCGGACGAGAAAGCACCAGAAACGATGAGTGCTGCAGAAGAAGAACAAGTAAGAGATCGCGAGGGAGAGAAAATCCTCGCTCAAATAAAGCAAGAAGCTCATGTGGTCGCTCTCGCAATTGATGGAGAGCTATGGTCAAGTGAGGACCTTGCCCAGCAACTAGACAAGCTAGCCACGTATGGAAAAAGCCACGTGGCTTTTGTTATAGGTGGAAGTAATGGATTGTCGAGCAATGTGCTGAAGCGGGCGAATCAACGGTTGAGTTTTGGAAGAATGACGTTGCCGCATCAGTTGATGCGGTTGGTGTTGATTGAGCAGGTGTATCGTGGGGTGAAGATTAATCGGGGAGAACCATACCATAAATAGGGCGAAATTTTTGGCAAAAGGGCTTTGCAAGAAAGGGTTAGTAGAAAAAATTAATAAAGATAAAGATAACAAATACACAATGCTGGCAAACAGTTAGAGGATGGGCTTTCATTCCCAACGAAAGTCATGTGCATTAGGGTCTTGCGCAGCGGGAACGGAAAGCGGTGGAGCAAGGAGTCGAAGGGCCAATCCGGGAGTACACTTGCACGTAGGAGGCGGGTAATCTTTTACAGTCTATATATTAAAGAAGCTCGCTGTCGCAGCGAGCTTTGTTTGTGTCATCTTTCAACCTATTTCCAACAACCGTAATTCAACTACAACCTTTTCTCACCTATTAAAATAGTGGCCCTGTTCAAGGTCTTGGATCAGGCTAGGGTGGACCTGATGCCATCCTAAGCGTTCCTTTGTCAGCGAGCTCGACGCTGGATTATCCGTGGAGGCAGCGAAGGAGAGCCAACCGAAGTGAGCGTCTGCCTCTTCACGGGTGATGCTGACCACCGGCAGGTTTAAGTGACGTCCGATGACGCCGGCAATATCCCGGAAGGGCACTCCTTCTTCGGTGACCCCGTGATAGATGGCTTTCTTGTCGCCTTTGTCAAGCACCAGTCTAAAAAGACGTGCTGCATCCAATTGATGTACTGCCGGCCATCGGTTGAGTCCATCTCCCACATAGGCTGAAACCCCTTTTTGACGCGCGATCTCGATGAGGGTCGGAACGAAGCCCTGCTCGCCCTCACCATGTACGGACGGCGCGAGGCGGACGATCGATGACCGCACCCCGTGCTCAGCCAGCTCAAGCGCTGCCTCCTCGGAGCGTCGCGGCGTAGATTGCGTCGACGCTTGTTCTTCCGTCCCCAGGATTCCTGGTATGAGCATCAATGTGCCTGAGGTGGCCACGAATGGTTTCCCGGTACCCTTGAGCACCGATCCCATGGCCTCGATCGCCAGACTGTCGGCTGCTGCAGCCGCCTCAAAGCTGGCGAAGTCGTGTTTGAAGGCCAAGTGAATGACCCCGTCTGCCGATCTGGCACCTTCTCGCAGGCTATCAAGGTCATCGAGGTCGCCGCGGTGTACTTCGGCGCCGGACGCCTTCAACGCTGTGGCGGACTTATCCGAGCGGGCGAGTCCAACAACCTGATGCCCCGCATTGAGAAGTTCGCGTACGACGGCAGAACCGATGAACCCCGTTGAACCAGTTACAAATACACGCATAGTATCCATCCTTTCATCTCATTGGCATGATTAGGTACAGGAAAGATTATACAGCAAGGAATCTTTAAAGTAAACAAAATTTACTAAATTGGTTAAGTTTATAAAATAAGTTAATGAAGTTTGTAATCCTAGCGATTTTGCTATACTATTGTGAAGTAAGCATCAAAGGGGGCTTAAGTCGTGAGAAAACCAATGAGCGCAAATCATTATATGAATAAAATCAAGCCTATCGTTCGAAAGACCAAGTATAGCCAATTGAGAATCGACGATATCGCAAAATATATGGATATTAGCAAAGTGACGTTATATAAACATTTTTCATCCAAAGAGGATATTATCGAACAGGTAGTCGAATATGAAATTCAGTATTTGCAGCAGGCTGATCTCGTTGTAAATGATGATTCCCTCTCTTTTATAGATCGCTTCCAAAAAACATTTCTGCAATCGGTGCTGTGCGTTGCTTATATATCTGATTTGTTTCTGCAAGATCTCAAGGAATTTTATCCGACACTTTATGAAAAGCTTGTCTATGCCCAACAAAATCGGAATAAGAATTTGCAGGATTTTTTTGAAGCCGGGATGGACCAGAAGGTGTTTAACCGAATGAATGCCGTGCTGTCCTTGGTTCAAGATGACGCCACCCTGCGGCGTATTATGGAACCGACCTTTAGTATCCAATGGTATGATCTCACGTTAAAACAAGCCATTATCGAATATTATAAGATGAAACAGTATCAAATGATTAGGCCGGAACATTTGGGTACGATTGACGACTCCAATTTGGAAAGTCAGGTAGCGGAGATTTTACAAACCATCTCGTGACGTCAACGATGCATTTTTCGCAGAGATGATATCGGGGTAACCTTCCAGTTGGATTTGTACTACCTTGTCAGCATAAAAGTATGATTCGTAAAAGTATTCTTCATTCGGGTTAGTAGTGAAGACATCGACATCATTATGAATCGATATCCTCACGAACCCTAGATTCTATATGTGAAATCCTATGGAATAAACTCTTCATGGATATATTTCATGAAGGTTTTTTTCGCCCTATTTGTGTTACGGTGAACCGTATCATAAGTAGGGCGAAATTATTGGACAGAAATGAGCATCTTCGGACAGGAATGGAATCGCTTGATTATGTACAATGAAATTGAAAGGAGATGAGGTCTATTGGATACGTTAAGTTCGCTTCGTCTAGCTATTGATTATATTGAAGATCAACTTCAATCAAAGCTTGAGCTAGATGACATCGCAAGTGCCGCATTGTCATCAAAATATCATTTCCAGCGAATGTTCCATGCTTTGACGGGTTTCACTGTAACCATATATGTTCGAAATCGTCGCCTAACGCTTGCCGCTGAAGAATTGGCAGGGACGGACAGCAAGGTAATTGATGTCGCACTTAAGTATGGTTATGAGAGTCCGGAAGCGTTCGCCAAAGCTTTTCAACGGTTGCATGGTGTGACACCTTCAGCTGCAAAGAGAAAAGATGTAAAGCTCAAGTCGTTTCCTCGGATCTCCTTTCAAATTCATATCAAGGGAGATTCGGAAATGAACTATCGTATTGTGGAAGAAAATGAAACTCATGTAATCGGCAAGGATGTAGTCATTAAGAATGATGCTTATACGGAGATTCCTAGATTTGTGGAGGAAATATGGAAGAACGGCACGCATGATCAAATTAACGAGTCTTTGGGTAGATCAGCGGGAACACTGCTCTATGGTTATCATTATGATTTTGATGATGATGGAACAAAGCGTTATCTGATGGGTTATGAGCTGCCGGAAGGGAACAAAGTTCCGTCAGGGCTCACCACTCTAAATATTCAACCTCAAACCTACGCTGTATTCGAGGGCAAGGAAGAAGTTACGGAGGACGTTGAGAGTGGTCAGGGAATTCAGATTATTTGGAAACGTATCTATTCGGAATGGTTTCCGTCAGCAAAATTTGAACAAGTCGAAGGTCCGTGTATTGAAAAGTATTATTGGGTAAACGACCAGCAAGTCGATTCAATACACGAAGTATGGATTCCTGTTAAGCGAATAACTTAATCGCAAGCAAAAAAGACAGTAGAGCCCGGCGAGGGCACTGAAAAAGTCCATATAGTTTTCATAGTGGGAGGTATTCGGCGATTCAATCGTCAAATACCTCCCTTTTTTTTATTAAAAGCTATTTTTGATGTATCAGGTGTAGACATTGTTGAACGTTCAAAATATGATATGCCTTTTAAATACTTCCTAGATATGCTTATTGGGAAAACGGTTGAGATCGCACTGGAAAAGAACATGATCAAAAGTAAAACTATTATTATAGACGCCACCCAAACACTCCGTATAATGATAATTGTTGTAATAGCGAATGTATTCGCTAACGTCTTTGAGGACATTTTTATAGGTTTAAACTATAATAAATACCTATTTAAGTAATTTTGTGGTAATATAATGGGAGGAATTGCATAAGTAAATAAGGGTCTCAAATGATGGATACCCATATTAACAAGTTATTATAGGATGTCGTTATCATCCTATATGGAACAGACTTCTTTGACCTGTCCTCTTTTGATGGGGAAGCTAATCACTTAGTCTATTGTTTAATTACAAGGGGTAACCCCTTTTCATATAGATATGATAATAATGGAGGTTACATGTTATGAAATTTCTACGTCAATCTATAGTATCTGTAATATCGGTTATTCTGGCTTTGAGTCTTGTTCTTTCAGTTTCAGCTAATGGGGGTAAAGAGCTTACTCTTAATGATGTGACGCACTCCAAAGGTTTACTTTTTTCTAATGCTAATTTAAACAAGCTTGATGAAGGTTCACTCCCTGATCTAAAGGATGCTTTTGCTGCACAGGAAGCAACAATCTTATTCAATCTCGGAGTAATAACAGGAGATACCGAGGGTAACTTCAATCCTTATGCTAAGGTTACAAGGGCAGAGTTTGCAACTTTTTTAGTCCGAGCATTAGGGTACGGTGGCATGTATATAGGAGAGCCTGTGTTCGATGATGTATCGAATAAGTCTTGGTATTACTCTTACGTTATGACGGCATACACTGAAGGTCTTATAAAGGGAAAGAGGGATACTGTGTTTGATCCCCTTGCCCCTGTAACGCGAGAAGAAATGGCAGTTATGATAGAACGAGCAATCAAAACATTCGGATTTGACTTAACCTCAGTCGAACAATATACATACGAGGATTCCAATACGGTAAGTGACTGGGCGAAGGAAGCTGTTTCTTTTTTAGGTGGACTTGGCATACCTAGTTACTTCGAGGAGGGCTATGCTCCAAAGAAAGAAGCAACTCGATCTGAGGTAGCGTACATGATTTTTGGTCTTGTTGCAGTAAAAAATCTAAATAAATAAAATAGGCACAGAAAAGGCTAGAGCAGAAGCAGCAGTTGTTATGTTACGACATCAAAAAACCTTATAGATTTTAATTGAAATACCCAGAACAGATAATGGTGAATTCTTATTCGAATTTGAATGAGAGTTCGCCTATTTTATTTCGTTTTATAGATGTTACGTTGAACCGTATCATAAGTAGGGCGAATAATTTTGAGTGTAACTTTTTCATATATGTAATAAAAGAAAATAATTTCCATCTTGTGGTATAATTTCACTAGTAGCAAATATGTTCCATTAAGGATTTTAAGGAACAAAAACATACTAGGAGAGTGACATAGGTTATACAACCATACAAACTTCTTTCTGAGCTCCTATCCCGAATAGAAGCAAATGTTTCTGGTACGAGTGAGACAGAATATCTGAACGATCTCCCAATCTCCACGGTTCATTTGCGTCGACTTTTCAAGTTCGCTTTTGGCGTGCCGTTACAAAGCTATATCCGCTCTCGAAGGCTAGCCGTCAGCTTAGAGGATTTGATGCAAACTGAGAAGCGGGTCCTCGATATTGCCATCGAATGTGGTTATGAACATGAACAAACCTACATACGCGCATTCAAACGCGAATATGGGATAACGCCTGGCGAATGCAGGGAATCCGGCAAAAACATTCACATAACCCCTCCGCTTCATCTATTTCCAAAGAACGATGTTTGCGGAAATATGGTATACGGGCCGGATCTGGTCATGATTCCATCCTTTCATGTAATCGGGCGAAGGTATCAAATTGAGATTGCTGAAGCACCGACCAAAGCACCCGAAGCTGCCAAACAGTTTTGGTGGAACAAGCGGCATCATGTGCCTAATCCGGTGGAACCCAATATCTATTACGGTCTAACGAGGATAACTGATTCATCGCTTAGTTGGACGTACTATCTACCATCTATGCGTGTAACGGATCTGAACGATATTCCTGACGACTTTACAGGCGACACCGTCCCAGCTTCCATGTACGTCGGCTTTCGCTATATTGGAAACCATCATTACGAGGAGATTAGCGAACTACGCGCAGAGGCGCTGTATACTGCCATCGATAGGCTTGCCAAAGAGCACAACGGGAGATACGAACTTCTGGATAGCGAATTCTTCTTCGAAAAAATTGATACGGATGCATATGATGGGGAGTATTGTCAAATGGAGTGGTTTGCGCCCATTAGAGTGAACACCCTCTTAAAATGATCAAAAAAGTTCATTGAGCTTGCCATTATTGAGGTATGCTATTTTTGTAATTCATAAATGTTTGCACGAAAGGGAGAGATAGTTATAAATTATAACGAAGTTGTTGCAATCGGAGATACCTATTTACTTACAGTCGTATCAGAGATGTTCGGATTAGAAGGCTATGAAATTCAGCGAATTCCGGCACATGATGGAGGACGAAATGTCGTTTATACCTGTGAAAAAGAGGGCGAGAGCGCTAAAATACTCCGGATCGCTTTCTTACTAGACAGGAGCCGAGAAGATTTCCTAGGCGAAGTGGAATTTGTTCGGTATCTATTTGAGCACGGAGGCAGTGTCTCAAATGTAATCAGCTCCCGAAAGGGGAATCTGCTGGAGGAGATCACCCACAATAACCACATCTTTTTTGTCTGCCTGTTTGAAAAGGCTAAGGGAAAAATGCTTGTAGAAAATAATTATCGGTACCGAGAAGATGCTCCAATTACCGAATATTATTATAATTGTGGCAAAACCCTGGGTAGACTGCACCAAATATCGAAAGGGTATACGCCTGTCCAACGCCGGTATAGCTTTTTTGACAAATACAATGCCGAATATATCGATAAACTGATACCGGGCTCCTTATCTCTACTTAAGGAGAAGATGGTAGAGCTTCTTAAAACCTTAGAAGAATTGGACAGGAACCATGAGTCTTACGGTATGATCCATTTTGATTACAACGATGGGAATTACTCGATAGATTTTGATACCGGACAAATAACTGTATATGATTTCGATAATTCTTGTTTCTGTTGGTATATGTTTGACTTGGCCAGTCTCTGGACAAACGGAGTGGGCTGGATACAATTCGAACCAGACGCCGGCAAACGTAGAAAGTTTATGGATGAGTATTTTGGAACAGTCCTCACGGGATACAGATCCGAGACCGAGATCGACGATTCGATGTTGGATAAGTTGCCCTTATTTATTAAGGTATGCATTATGGAGAATATTGTGGATGCATTCGAAGTGATGCAGAATACCGGTGAGGAACCGGAGTGTGACGAGGAACTGTCTTATCTCATAAAATGTTTGGAAGACAATATTCCGTATAAGGGATTCTTCGATGAAATTTATTCTAGTGAAGAACCGTTTGAATATGAGGAATAAAATATTTAGTCTATTACCCTTTCAGCCTATAACCCAGATCTGAATTCCATCGAGCAGTTAGGCAATATTGTTTACGTTAATTAACCGGATCTCTAGGAGCTGTCACGCCGTGACAAGTTCCTTTTTACTTTTCACCGATAGACCCGTTAAGCTCAGCCTTACCATAAATAGTGCGATTTTTTGCTTAAATAAGAAATAAAGAAAAAGGCCCGACCAGCTTGTCTTCGCAAGCTAATCAGGCTGAGTAGAAGATTAACTGACCTGAGCAGAGGGGCGAATAATGATTTCATTCACCGAGGCCCATTCCGGTTGCTCGATGGCATAGCAGATCGCTTTAGCAATGTCTTCGGGTTGTAAAGGCTGTGTCGTTCCACGAGTTCTTAAAGCCTCCAGCGCATCTGTATCTGTAATCGTATCCTGTAACTCAGTTTGAACAATACCGGGAGAAATAATCGTTGTTCGAATGTTGGAAGGGGCTAGCTCCATACGGAGGCCTTCTGTTATGGCGCGAACCGCAAACTTGGTACCACTATATACAGCTCCAGCGACACCGACACGGTGGCCGGCAACAGAAGAAACATTGATGATATGGCCGGCTTGTTGTTCTTCCATCGCAGGCAGACATGCAGCGATTCCGTTCAATACTCCCTTAATGTTCACATCAACCATACGATTCCACTCATCGACTTTGAGCTTATTCATGAAAGACAGTGGCATGAGTCCGGCATTATTGATCCATACGTCTATATGACCGTAGCGTTCAAGCGTGATGCTGGCCAGTGCCTTCATTTCTTCGAGAGAAGTAACATCTGCGGCATAAGGGAATGCTTGCTTACCCGCTTGATTGATGCGTTGAACGGTTTCTTCTAATCGTTCGATTCGTCTTGCTGACAAGACCACCTTAGCGCCGAGGGCGGCTAACTTCTCAGCGGTCGCTTGACCAATCCCACTGCTGGCTCCTGTAATTACAACGACTTTTCCTTCTAGAGTTACCATGTATACCTCCTTAAACATTGGAGCGGGTGCTCCAATTGATGTTGTTGACCCGCAGCGTGGCTACGGGTCAACTTGAATTTGGGAAATGTGATTTTACAATTTGGGGGAACTTACCTCGCAGGGCTGTATTCTTCATCGAGAAATTGCTGTACAGCCTGGAAGACTTGTAATCTGTTCTTCTCAAGCATGACCATATGCGTTCCTTCTCCGATTTCGGCCCAACGCCGGTAAGGAGCGCCTGTTATTTCGGAGAATAACTCTTTTGCCAATTCGATGGGAACATCGATGTCCCAATCTGCATGAACCAATAGGACTGGAACCTTGATATCTCTAGGTTCATAGAATTTTTTGCCTGCGCCCCAATACTCACGTACATCTTGTATGGGACCGTTAGTGGCTTGGATACTCGGAGGGGTCCGCATCTTGCTAGTGGGGTCAGAAGCAAGTGTGGCTTCCGACCATTTCTCGAACCAGCCTTCTGGGAGGAGGCTGTCTCTCTTATGTTCCGGAGCAGCGCTTAACCATCTAACCTTCATTTGGTTTGTCGGAACGAAGCGATATGCTTCAATCTGACCGCCGGGATCAAGCGGAATTGGCTCTGAGCTAATCCATTGCGGCGCGACTAGTGAAAGTTTATTCACCTTATCGTTGTGCATACTGGTGTAAGCGGCAGCTATGGTCCCGCCCCAGGACATCCCGAACACATTGATTTTGGACAGTTTCTTTCGCTTCAAAATAAAATCAACGGCAGTACCAAAATCTCGAACGGCTGTTTCGGTTCGGACGAGCGGAGGATTGTGATCAGCAGGCTGCTCCATCTCGGGTGGGCGAGTCGATCCACCATAACCGCGTACGTTCACGGCATACACATCATAACCATGGCTGGCAAGGTAATCCAAAAAGGTAAAGCCATCGAGTGCGACATCGAAAAGACTTTCGATTGGATAGGTTGCACCATGTACGATCAATATGGTCCGTTCCGCAGAAAAGCTTTCACTGGAAGCCAAACGTTTATTTCTAACTAGCAGTTCAATGCCTGGTGTATCGCTTTGAATTCTATAGTCTTCCTTCACAATGAATTGCTCGTTAAATAATAGGCTTGCATTCATGTTATGTCACCTGCCATTCAACCAGATTCAATTACTCATAGCGCCATTCGTAGCCGTCTCCATCTCGACTCACATAACCTGCCGAAGTGCCAGGGAAATGCGTACCGAAATAAAGGGCGTTGCGATCCGCTGCATAGGCAAGCGCCCAAAGCCGCGACTCACGTGCTTGTTGATCGAATTCACAGAAGCAAGAGTTCCATTCTGGACGATATACCTGGATCGGATGATGCAAGACATCAGAGGCGAAGAAGGCTTCTTCCCCATGTGATGTTATACTGATCGACATTTGACCGATGCTATGACCCGCCGATGGGATGAATTTGATTCCATCAATAAAGTCTCCGCCCTCTGGTCCGATAAATTCGGCTAATCCCGCCTGGATGATCGGTAAAACACTTTCCTCGTAGGCATTAATGCTTACCTGGTTTGCCTCGTTATGGCTTTCCGGACTACCAAAGAATTTTTCCTCTATCTTCGGCATAATGTATTTGGCATTTGGGAAGGTTGGAACCCATTTTCCGTCAACTAGCTTAGTGTTCCAGCCGACGTGATCATAATGGAGATGCGTCAGCAAGACGTAATCCACTTCCTCGGGGGTTACGCCAGCTTCCTCCAACCATTGGAGATAGGGAAGCTGAAGATTGGAAAGACCCGGATTATTGGGCAAGTTTTTATCATTTCCAGTAGATGTATCTATTAAAATGGTATGCTCGGGAGTTTTCACGATCCAATTTCCGATCGTAATGATGACATGTTCCAGATCCTCATCCATGCTTCCTTTAAGCAACCAGTCTTTATGCTTTTCTAAGAAGGACGGATCCCAATCAGGAAGAAGGTCCTTCGCCGTATATCCGTTTGTTTCCAATTCATTTATGCGTCTGACTGTGATGTCTCCCACTTTATAGATCTTTGAGCCTAATGCCATAATTGTTTCTCTCCCACTATAATTTATTTATCGGATATTATGTCTTTGCAGGAAGAAACATGATGCTTGTTTCTCTTCCTAGAGCGTAAATTACGCTAGCAACGAATACTATCCAGATAGGTCTGAAAAATTTTAATTCGAAGGTCTTCTATCTGAAGTTGATGCATACTAGCCCCGGGAGCTAGCTTTGCATCAGCCTTGATATAAATACTAATGCAATCATGTTCACAAATCAACGTTTTTAGAACGTAATCCTGCCCTACTTCAAATGCTTGTAAAAGCACAAATTATGGCATATAATAACGATAATATTTCGCTGTCAGCGTAAAAAATAGAAAAGAGGAGAAATATCTACATGAATTCAATAGGCGATTCCATCCGTAAAGTAAGAAAAGAGAAAAAATTAACTCTCCATGACGTGTCCGAAGCAGCCTCAATCTCGCTATCGTTTCTTAGTGAGATTGAGCGGGATAAGGCTAATCCTTCTATGAGCGTATTAAAACGGATCGGCAATGCATTGCAAATTAATTTTAGAGATTTATTGGCAAATGATGAGCGAAGCACTGTCATAAGAAAAAACGAACGAAAGCCTCTTGTTCAATCTGAAGGCTCCAGGATTACCTGGTTTGCGCTTAGTCAGGGAAACAGCAATAAAATGGGCCCGCTTTATGGGGTACTTGAGGAAGGTGGCACTTCTGGGGAGATCGGTGTCGGTCACAGTGAAGGGGAAGAATTTACATTTGTAGTTGCAGGAAAATTAGAACTCTTTATTGGTAATGACCGCTATATTCTAGAGGAAGGAGATAGCATTTACTATGATGCTACCCTTCCCCATCGCTATAGAAATATTTGGAAAGGCGAAACCATACTTCTTGCAGTTTCGACTCCCCCGTTCTAATGTAGAGTATATATTTTTCATCTAATTCGTCTACAGATAAATGGCGGCCATGAGGCCGCCATTTGTTCTCGCTGATTGATCCGTTAAGGTGAGCCATATCAAAACAGGGCAAAATACTTTTCAAAAAGAGACGTGGCTGCGTAAGTTTTTTACATACAGTCCAATAAACGAGGAGCACCCATACAGGTGCTCCTCATTTATGATATTTAGAAAATTACGCAAACAATTCATTAAATTTCTTTTATACCTCTTTGCTGAAATACATTCATTATCTGCGTAAACCATGAACGTTTCAGCGTCAGTCCCATCATTGGGATAGATTGCTATACCGATACTCGCAGTTACATGCTAGACATTCTGGGTTTTGTTCACTTCTATCAATAATGTTGGTATCTTTGTGAATATTGAACGTTTCGACCACAAAATCGTTTACTGAACTAATGATGCCATCAGCATTTGTGATGATTATGCAATTCAGTTGCAGTCATGATACAAATACTTCCGAGTAAATTATTGTTATCTGTGTAATGAAAGGCCACTCCGTAGCATGCTGTGCCATAAAGGAGAGTATGGTAATGATTTGAACCTATAATTTGAACCGGATGGCTTTGTTGAAGAGATAGGCTCACGACATTCGTACCCATATCTTCTTGCGTAAATTGTGCGCCTACATGTATACCTAATGGATGAATTGTTTTTTTAATCGTTTCATCGCCAACCATATGTAGCAAATATCCATTTTCATCAGATATTACAATTAGTACAGGTGTTCCGCTTAACGAGTGCAAAATCTTTTTTGAAAAAAATTAACAACGGATATAATAATGCGATGCGAGAGTTTATTTTTCTTTTAAGTGTTTTGTATGAACTTTAATATCTTTGTATTTTCAGCCGTAGGAGTCACCCAATATTCTCCACAAAATGTTACTGCAAATTGAGTAGCTAAAAAATTTCGCTGTTAGAGTGATAAGGTGAACCGTACCACAAGTAACGGCAAGTTTTTCGGAGATACCCGAGTTCTTGGAAAGGCACTTTCCCAGGCATGAGTTTGGGATGGATCTTACTCGGAGGAAAAGTCGGTGTAAACGGGCTGCTGCTTGCTTTTGGAGTACAGAACGATGGGGTACCTAGAGGGGACTGTTGCTTGCTGAAGCAAAAGCCCCTCCGTTATTTGGTGGAAGGGGCCGGTTCAATTGACATTCAACATATTTGTTTCAAAAAGCGTGGTCACGACGTCGAGGCATTACTAGACGCTGAAGACCCTTTTTTTGTTCTTTCCGCCAGCTTCGTAATCGACTCAATGTCTAGATCGGTTAATTGATCTAGGAAATGTTTGCGTATGGCCATGGAGACAATGGGCCGGGCATCATCTAATGCTGACTTTCCAATGGGAGTGATGATGACTTGAACACCGCGATCTGCGTCTAATGGCTTTCTCATCACAAGGCTACGTTTTTCCATCCGAGTCAGATGATGTGACAATCGGCTCTTATCCCAGTCCATAGATTCGGCCAACTCTTGTTGGCGAAGGCTGTCGTTCCCCAAAAGATCTAAACGATCCAATACCCCATAATCGCCCTCGGATAGTCCGGTGCGCTCGGACATCTCTTTAATTACGCGACCGAAGATGCTGTGAAAGGAGCCTTTCCACTTATACCATAATTGAATTTCTTCATCGTTCAGTTTTCTCTTATCCATAGAAATATAATAGCACGGTTGACGTGACAACTTCAACCGTGCTATATTTGCTACAGGTTGACGCGTCAACCTGTTCTTAAATTGAGAAGACCAAGAAAGGAACATCTATTATGAAAATGCACGTAAGTACGTCTACTCCAGTCATCTCGGTAAAGCCGATAGTGCTGTCAGCCCCGGGCCGCAGTGAGGATTTGCAAGTGCGGGTATCAGCGCCAGCGACGGGTAGCCAATTACCTATTATTATTTTCTCGCAAGGCTTTGGTTGGTCGATGGATAGCTACGGTCCGTTAGTCGACTACTGGGCTGCTCACGGCTTCGTGGTCATTCAACCCACCCATCTCGACTCGAGGACACTGAATCTTCCTCCTGACGATCCCCGTACACCACTGATCTGGCGTTTCCGCGTCGAAGACCTGAAGCACATCCTTGACCAACTTGATCTTATTGAAGCTTCCGTTCCAGGCCTCAGCGGACGTCTCGACCGCAGCCGCATCGCCGCTGCCGGACACTCCTGGGGAGGCCAAACGGTGAGCATGCTGCTTGGCGCGCGAGTCCTCGATGCCAATGGCGAACCGGGAGAGGACATGTCGGACTCGCGGATCAAGGCGGGCGTATTGCTTTCCACGACTGGTCTTGGTGAAGCTGACTTGAGTCCGTTCGCGGCAGAGCACTTCCCATTTATGAACCCGAGCTTCTCCGATATGAAGACGCCGACTCTCGTGGTCGCGGGGGATCATGACCAATCCCACCTGTCCACTCGGGGGCCGGACTGGTTCACAGACCCCTACTTCCTGAGCCCGGGCAGTAAGAGCCTGCTCACCCTCTTCGGGGCAGAACATATACTTGGCGGAATCTCCGGGTACAACGTCGCGGAGACGACGGACGAGAACCCCGAACGAGTTGCTTTGCTCCAGCAGCTCACGTGGTCTTACCTTCGCGATGCGCTCAATCTCGACGATTCAAGCTGGTTGGCAGTTCGGAAAGATCTGGAGGAGGGTGCCAATCCATTAGGTCGTATCGAATCTAAGTAAGAACCTAAAAGGCGTGATCAAAGCGAATCAAAGAAATGGCTATCAAAAGGAATGCCCTAAAACTTGCCGTTACAGACAGTGCGGTGATGCGTATCGCGCATATTGGTACAGCAAAGAGTTGAGTTGAAAATTGAAGCAGCAATGCTAAAAGTGACAGTAGGTACGTAGGTCACAGCACTCGACTCATGTGGAGTGCTGTTCACTGTTAGTGAGGAAAGATTAATAACAAGATGTATCCAAGACGAGGGCTAATTATTAGTATTCGATGCAATGACCTATTGAATATAAAAGTGTATTGTTTAGGTTGGCTTTATTTCACATTAAATATTTACTTTTCAGTTCATCTTGTTGCTCTTTTGTGATATCAAGTTCTTGTTCGAAAAATGCACTAACGGAACCATATTGTTCGTCAATTGTTTGGAAGACGGCTTGGATATAACTTTCAGTAACACCTTGTAATAAACGAACGTTAGCTAGTACTTGCTCGTCTGAGGTTTTTTGAGAAGCTAATTTTACAGTTCCATCGATTTTTGGCTTAAGGAATTCATTCGACTTCAAGAAATCCTCAATGACTGTTTCGCGATCTACTCCGAGTACACTAAGCAATAACGCAGTTGCCGTGCCAGCTCGGTCTTTTCCTGCAGTACAGTGATACAATACGGCACCATCTTCATTTGCCAGTAAATATTCAAAAAATGATTTCAGCTGACCGATGGAATAGTCCTCTGTAACCAATTCGGGATATGATTTTACATTGTACGCTTCGACGTCTCCGCCCATCGTATCAACATAAGCTAGCAATATATCTGCAGGGTCTGTAAGCTTTGTTTTATTTTCATGCGTAATGCCTAGCTTCGTATCTTTAATAAGCGGAATAGCCGTATTCGTCACGCCATTAATAACAATCTCCGGATCTTTCGCTACCTCTGCTTCTGTTCTGAGGTCAATGATGTTTTTTATTTGATAATCATTCACTAATGTTTGAATATCTTGTTCAGTTAGTTTTTCAAGTGAACCACTACGAATGAGCATATGCGGCTTTACGACTTTCCCATCTAACGTTTCGTAACCACCTAAATCACGTGTATTTAGAGAGCCTTTAAGTTGTATTTTTGTTCCTGACGTTACAGTTGCTGTTTCGTTCGTGTCTGCAAGTTGATTGTTGGCTGTCGTTTCACTTGTAGGCTGGGGATTGACTACTTCCTCTGACTGATTCGAGCATGCTGCTAAAAGTAAACCGATTGCTAAAATAGAGCACAATAAATATGATTTTTTCATGATGCTTTATGTCCTCCTAGTTTTTAGTTACAGAATCAATAATACTACGTAATTATTAAATTCATGTAGAAGTTATGTTTTACTATTGTAAAGTTTATTGAGGCTGAGAGTTAGAGCATCTTGATATGAATGTTATAAAGAAGTACTCAAAGGGGTTCGATAAAAAGGCAGCCCAAATTGCGAAACAACTTGCACAGAACAATTTGAATAGCAAAGAGTTGTTCCTAATGAATGGTTTTAAAGCAAAATACCATTTGGGGTATAGCAACTTGACGTTCGAGTTGCTGAGATCGCCTAATCAATCATTTGTCTTATCAAATTCATGATTATTATTCTGTCTTAAAGTAAGCGTCAAATAGCTGGTTGCAGAAGGCAAGCCCTTGTTAGGCAGCGGTCGCCGTCTTGTCCTGCGTAGGGGCAACGCTTTTAATGCCTCGTCAAACTATAATAAACTTCGGTTCATTCCTTTGTAGAGCTCAAAATGCCTGTTTGTTTTGTTTAATTGAGAATCATCCATAGTACTACCACCTTATTGATCTAAATGTTTAAGGTGCTGCTTTTGCTTAAGCAAGGACTGTTTCAAATTTGAAGGGGTCTTCCAATCACAATTTCAAAGCTCAAGTGTTAATCATACTGTTCTGCCAATTCGTACGAAATTGCGCCGACCCGTTTTTTATGTTGACTCCCTTTCAAAACATCGCTATTGACATAGAGTAAACTCTAGACAATATAATGAAAACAACTTGTGATTAGGAGGATTTATAAATGAAATCAATATTTATTACAGGTGCATCTACAGGGTTAGGGAAAGCGACAGCCGTACATTTTGCAGAACAAGGATGGAACGTCGTAGCAACTATGCGATCCCCGGAAAAAGAAACCGAACTTATTAAGTATAATAATGTTCTTGTGACTCCTATGGACGTCCAGCAGCCAGAAAGCATCCATCGTGCTATAAGTGAAGCCGTAGAACGATTCGGACAAATAGACGTACTTATAAACAATGCAGGATATGGAGCAGTGGGAGTTTTTGAAGCAGCTACAGAAAAACAAATTCACAACCAGTTTGACGTAAATGTTTTTGGATTAATGCGAGTGACGAAAGCCCTATTACCACATTTTAGAGCAAATCAGAAAGGCATGATTGTAAACATTTCTTCTCAAGGCGGAAGAATCACGTTCCCTTTAACCTCTTTATACCATGCAACTAAGTTTGCCGTAGAGGGCTTCTCCGAATCGCTGTCCTACGAACTCGCTTCCCAGAATATTCAGGTTAAATTAATCGAGCCGGGCATTGTAAAAACTCCGTGGTACAGCTCCGCCGAAAGATTGAACGATGAATTGCTGTCAGACTATAATGATTTCTCCGAATCTTTCAATAAGGGGTTTGAGAAATTCACCCAGAAAAATGCTCACCTACAAGCCACAGCAGAAATGGTCGCTCAAACCATTTTTAGAGCAGTAACGGACGAAAGTGATCAATTTAGGTATCCCGCTGGCCAAGATGCTGAGGAAATATTGAAGTTTCGCGAACAATTAAAAGACGAGGAGTTTAAAGCGTACGTACACAGCCAAGTTCTTGGTTAAAGGGGGGGTTCTTATTAATTACTCGATTGGCAAGGTTGCAGAAGAAACCGGTCTGTCTATTCATACCTTACGATATTATGAAAAAGAGGGGATTTTTCCTCCTATAAAACGTAACGAATTCGGCACAAGAGTCTTTGACGAGGATGACATGGAATGGCTTAAGTTCGCTCTCTGTCTCCGGGACACCGGCATGACCATTGAAGAAATGAAGACTTTTGCACAATTAACCCACCAAGGCGATGGAACAATCCCAAAACGTGTCGATCTCCTGAATCGGCAAAAGGAGAGGGTATCGAACCAAGTCAACCAATTAATGACATATGCATCTATGATTGAATACAAGCTTGAAAAGTATGGTGAGAAGTTCTGAAGGAAGTTTTCAATTTAAAGTTAAACCTGATCGGACAAAAGTAAAGCTTTTGTCCGATCAGGTTTTCGTTTTAAATCAGCAGACTGGATCATCAGGCATCACGATGATGCCGATTCCGTGCAGCGCCAATCAGCATGGGAATGGCAATCAGAAGGCTGATCATGACCGGAACAATTGAGCCCTCGAGTCCAAAATCCCCACCTGTGAGAAATGCAGTACCGTTCACTTTCACAGTAAACAGACCTGCTATAGAGTGACCAGAAATAGGAATGCCAAGTAAACCCTCAAGTGTATTCCAGGAAAAATGCAGCCCCATGGCAAACCACAGGTTCCGTCGCCACAAGAATGCAGCTCCGAGCAGAACCCCTGCTTCTAAGGTGATAGCGAATGCACTCCATAGCGTTGCCCCTGGATTGCCAAGATGGGCAACTCCAAAGAATAGTGAGGTCACAGCGAGTGCAATCCAGCTGCCCCCCAATTTCTGAATGGCTTGAAACATAAGCCCGCGAAAGATAAGTTCTTCAATAATAGCTGCACTTAAAGCTGCTGTAATAGAAGTGATTAGAACAGAACCCGTATTCGCAGCACCCGCCCATTGAAAGGAATAACCTCCAGCAGCAACAATAATAAAAGTGGACACCGTGATAAAGATTGCTCCGGTTAGTAATCCCATGCCAGCTTCAATTCCTGCACGTTTTCTTGATATCTCAGGAATTGACCGACGGGCCATGTATTTCATTGTTAGCCTATAGACGATGATGGCCACAACCCCAGCCGTTAGCGTCAAAAGAAGGGAGGCAACTCCCCCTGCTTGTTCTGCTAATGGCCGGAATAATGCATCCACGAGAATAATGCCGATAGATCCCACAATCATCCAGATGATTGGAAAGCGCCAAAATCGATTCCATGTACTTAATTTCCCACCAATTTGCTCTTTCTCTTTATGTGCTGACATTTTCTTCATATCTTGCTTCAGCTCCTCTATTGCTTGATAGTCATGAGTATAAGCTGAAAAAGTCATAAAGAGAAAGTGCACTTTAGTCATTATTTGATCATATGAACATGCCCAAATAAGCTGGCATCTATAATAGCTACCAGCTTATTGGGTATCGGCTTCTTAGTGATCCATGAATCCCGAATCTCGTGCTTTACGGGCAGCCTCTCGCCTTCCCCTCACATTAAGCTTCGAATAAATCGTTGAGATGTAATTTTTAACCGTCCCTTCGCTAAGAAACAGCGCCTCAGCTATGTCTTGATTGCGCAGGCCAGAAGCCAGCTTATGCAGCACTTCAACTTCACGAGCGCTCAGCCCGTATTCATTACTTTTCGTGGCGGAAGTATTGTTCATACTTTTGATCATTTTACTTGCCATCTCCTGCGTGATTAAAGTCCCTCCCGCATGAACCACCCTTATGCCTGCAGCCAGTTCCCTGGGATGAATGGCTTTGAGCAGATAACCTTCTGCTCCATGGCTTAACGCCGCCAACACATATTCTACTTCCCGATAGGAGGTGAGTATGATAACTTTGATTATAGGCATCCGTTCTTTAATCAGGGCCGTTGCTGCAACGCCATCCATGACTGGCATATTGATATCCATGAGCACAATATCCGGCTGAAACTGCTCACAGCCTTTGATTGCTTCTTCCCCATTCTTGGCTAACCCGACGATATCTAAATCCTCTTCCATGGACAGTACAATATGCAGACTCTCCAGAATTAATTCCTGATCATCGGCAAGCAGCACTTTAATTTTCGCCATGAAGCATCGCTCCTTTCAGCGGAATTTCACATCTGACTTCGGTAATCGCTACAGTTCCCACTTTAGATGACACAAACAGGCTGCCTCCCAGCCGCTCAACCCGATGTTTCATAGAGGTTAAGCCGAAGCCATATTCCAGCTTGTCAATCGGCTTTCCATTATTTTGAATGGATAATTGCAGAATGGACTTGGAAAATCGAAGCTCCAGATGCAGTTGAGACGCTTTTCCATGTTTTAGTGCGTTCGTAAAAGACTCCTGGATGACTCGAATAATCGCTTGTCGCACTTCAAAACGCATCGGCTGCTCTGTTCCTAGCAGACTCATAGTCAGGACTGTTCCAGTGTGCTCCCGGAAACTGACCACAAGCGCCTCAACCTGTCGTATTAAAGTCGACTCCTCTTCTTCTCCCATCTCGTGTACAATATTTCTCATTTCGTCCAGATTCTGCTCAGCCAATGCTCTTAAACGAATTAACCTGTCTTTGACCTCGGTAGGCTTGTGATCCATAAGGGCAATGGAAGCATCAAGGCTCATAATGAGTGAGATAAAGGAGTGACCCAGTGTATCATGAAGCTCCTTGGACATGCGGTTGCGCTCTTCAATCAAAGTCATCTTCTCAATCTCAGCGGCGTAGTGGGTTAACAGTTTATTTTGCTGTTCCACTTCGGCTACCAGCTCATTTTTCTGAGAATACGCATTGGCTACGAAGCTTGCCCAAATGCCGATGAAGCAGAATAAAAGATTGTCTGTTCCGATACTAAGGGTTTGTTCCCAAGGTAATTTTAGATAAGACTGAAAGATAAAAGGAATTAAAGTAACTGTGGGAATGATCCAGAGCGTCTGCTTAGTCAATAAGTACCCCATTATAAGACTCGGCAACAAGTAGTCTGCTTTTGAAGTCAGATCCGGGTGGAAGACAGAATTCACATAATAAGAACCGCCCAACAATAGCTCCAGTATGCAAAACCAGACTTTGTTCACCCGCCGCCCAGGAAACCAAAATATCATAGGGACGATAAGCGCTGCCATCAGCCAGATTACGTTTAATAATGTATGATTTGACAGCTCGCTTTCTGTAAAAAACCGAGACGACAGCAAAATATAATGGTAAAAACGAAGAGCAAATATGCCCCAATCCATGAAAGATAATATTTTTTTTATATCGTCATCCCACTTTTCTAGTAAAATAAACCAGTATCAATGAACCCAGTGTATCATTATAGCTTTCTTTCAACAATTGTACTTCTGCTTATAAGCATTTATTTTTTTTGCAGCCTTTCCCATACCTGATTGGTTGCTTCGGTGGAGGGCATTTAATGGGGGACCCTTCGATTTCGCTCTATAAATGTTACGATGAACCATATCACAAATAAATGAGGTTTTTGTTTATCCTTAAATAACCGAATTGAAACGCACATATTTCCAATTTTATAACAAAATTAAGTTGTTTTATGGAAAGTGTTGTTTAGAGTGAAAAAAGGTATTATAATAACTTGTGGTTTAAAACAAGTTAATTAACTATTATAGATACTTGTAAGTGTAGTTGTTATTAAGTTAGAGTAATGTGGAATGGTATTTTGTATATTTTTTTGACTAAATTGAAATCGATTTCAATTTAGTCAAAAAATGTTTTCCATGAATTTAACAATCCACTATAGATCCTAGTAAATAACAACACAGAGAACCAAATAAATATAAGTGGAGGATGTAATGATAGCTGAACAGTCTGAAAAAATGAGTGGTGTAAGTACAATAAGACAACTACCTAAACTTCCAATTAGTATGATTTGGATGATAAGTTTTGGTTTCTTGGGTGTACAAATGGCGTTTGCTTTACAAAGTTCAAATATGGGGCGTATCTTTCAAACGATTGGTGCAGATCCTCACTCATTAGGGTTTTTCTTTATATTACCTCCGCTTGCGGGGCTAATTGTTCAACCTATAGTAGGTTACTTATCGGATAGAACTTGGTTTCCCAGATTAGGAAGACGTATTCCTTATTTAATTGTCGGTGCTATAGTCGCCGTCATTGTTATGTGTCTACTACCCAATTCAGGTAGTTTTGGATTTACATCAGTAGTAGCATTGACTTTTGCAGCCGTTACTATTTTATTCATGGACGTTGCTTCAAACGTAGCTATGCAGCCATTTAAAATGATGGTTGGTGATATGGTCAATGAAGAACAAAAGGGTTTTGCCTATTCCATTCAAAGTTTTCTTTCAAATAGTGGTGCTGTACTAGCTAGTATTTTTCCGTTTGTTCTTACGATTCTAGGTGTCTCCAACACAGCGCCTGAGGGAGTTGTACCACAATCAGTAGTCATTTCCTTCTATGTAGGTGCAGTTATACTAATCATTTGTAGCTTATTTACTGTATTAAAAGTTAAGGAGTATACACCTGCTGAATATGCCGCATATCACGGAATAGAACATAAGACGAAAAAAGAAAAAGTAAGTATGATTGCGTTACTTCGTAAAGCTCCAAAAATATTCTGGACGATTTCTTTAGTTCAACTATTTTGTTGGATGGGTTTTCAGTATTTATGGACGTACGGTACAGGAGCAATTGCAGACAATGTTTGGAATACAACTGACGCATCTAGTGCAGCCTACCAAACAGCAGGTAACTGGTTTGGTATTCTTTCTGCAGTACAAGCCATTGCCGCAGTAATTTGGTCACTTGTACTGTCACGTATTTCTAATGATCATCGCAAAATTTGGTATGCATTAAGTTTATTAATTGGTTCAATTGGATTTGGTACTATATTCTTTATCGAAAATCAAAATGCATTAATTGTTTCATTCTTTTGCATTGGTATTGCATGGGCAGGTATGATGATGTTCCCATTCACAATGTTAACCAATGCTTTGTCAGGTGAAAATATGGGCACATATTTAGGTCTATTTAACAG
The DNA here is from genome assembly GCF_056786395.1 of Paenibacillus sp. Y951. Classification (NCBI taxonomy): domain Bacteria; kingdom Bacillati; phylum Bacillota; class Bacilli; order Caryophanales; family Paenibacillaceae; genus Paenibacillus; species Paenibacillus sp. Y951. The sequence goes on from NZ_JBXCIY010000004.1 coordinate 83,046, forward strand.
TAGTATTTGTATCCCTCAAATTATTGCTTCTTGTCTTAGTTTTGCGTTGTTCCCATTATTGGGTGCTTCAATGCCAGCTATGCTTTTAGTTTCAGGTGTTTTACTTGTATTGGGAGCGATATCTGTTGTGACTGTTAAGGAAACTTATTTAAGTTAGGTAGTGTTATTTATAACACTATGGTGGGTCGTACTATAAGGAAGCACATCACTTGGATTTTTAGAAGCGTCAATGAGCAATTCAATGTCTTTGACGCTTCTTTTTATCTTTGTAGACTTAGGCTATAGATTTGTTGTCTCTTCAGGAATATAATTGGGTAATTAAATGAATCCCGATTTCATTTCTATGAAATGACCAAATAGTTTAGTACGGAGTGAAATATATGCCTAATATTAACGATGTTGTCCGCCTTTCAGGAGTTTCAAAGTCAACGGTGTCTAGGGTAATCAATAACTACCCGCATATTGCATCAGATAAAAGAGAACGTGTTTTAAAGGTTATGAAGGAAATAGGATATATACCGAACGTAGCAGCTCAAAGATTAAGAGGGTTAAATGGTACTATAATTGGCGTAATTGTCCCTAGAATAGTTAATCCGTTTTTCTCACACCTAGTGGAAGCGATTGAAAAAGAAGGCTATATAAGAGGATATCAGACGATTATTTTTCAAAGTCATGAAGATAGTGAGCGTGAAATAAATTTTCTTAACTTAATGAAACATAAACAAGTTGATGGCGTCATTATGACGGCATATGAAAATGATTGGAATATAATCAATAACTATTTGAAATATGGTCCGATTGTCATGTGTAACGAGTATTTATCTGAACCGGTCGTACCAATGGTAAGAGTGGATCAATTTATGGCTTCATACGAAGGTGTAAAACATTTAGTTAGCCAAGGACATCGAAAAATTGCTTATTGCACAGGTGGCTTATTTAGTCAGTCAGGAAAAGATAAAGACAGAAATCAAGGATACCAGAAAGTATTAACAGAAGCTGGAATCGAAATCAATCCGAATTGGATTTTTATAAAGAGACATACTGTAGAAGATGGTCGAAAAGTATTGCATCAAATTTATGATATGCAGGATAGGCCGACAGCTATTTTCACAGGAAGCGATGAAGTTGCCGCAGGTATAATTATGGAAGCTAGAAATCAGGGGATACGTATACCAGAGGAACTTGCAATCATTGGATTCGACGATCAACCTTTAGCACAAATGCTATCACCAGAACTGACTACGATTAAACAGCCTGTCAGTGAAATGGGCTATACTGCAATGGATTTAATTATTAAGCGGTTGGAAGGTAAAGATGTTGAAAATAAAATGTACACATTACCTTTTCAATTAGTGGCCAGAAAAACAACATAAATGTATAAAGGTGAAATATCCTCTATCTATAATCAATATTTTTCGAATCAAATTGAAATCGTTCCCAATAATTAAAGACATTCAGTAGTAATCAATAGAGTATTTTTTATAATTAGGAAATGTGAAAGTGAGGAAATAAGTATGAAACAAACATGGTGGAAAGAAGCTGTAGCTTATCAAATTTATCCACGTAGCTTCGTTGACACGAACGGTGATGGTATTGGTGACTTACAAGGTATAATAACAAAGCTTGATTATCTAAAGGATCTAGGAATTGATGTCATTTGGATTTGTCCAATGTATAAATCTCCAAATGATGATAATGGCTATGATATTTCTGATTATAAAGATATCATGGCTGATTTCGGTACAATGGCTGATTTCGATGAATTATTAGAACAAGTACATGCTCGTGGTATGAAGTTGATTTTGGACCTTGTTATTAACCACACATCCGATGAACACCCTTGGTTTATTGAATCGAGAAAAAGTAAAGATGATCCATACCGTGACTATTATATTTGGAGAGATGGTAAAGACGGTAAGGAACCGAACAACTGGGAAAGTATTTTCCACGGTTCAGCATGGAAATATGATGAGTTAACCGATCAGTATTTCATGCATATCTTCTCATCTAAACAACCTGACCTTAACTGGGAAAATCCAGTAGTACGAAAAGAACTAATCGATACTGTAAACTGGTGGTTAGATAAAGGTGTAGATGGATACCGTGTAGATGCGATTTCACATATTAAAAAAGCGCCTGGTTTCCCTGATTTACCGAATCCAGATGGCTTAGACTATGTATCTTCATTCCCGTATCATCTAAATCAACCAGGCATTCAAACTTTCTTAGAAGAACTTCACCGTGAGACCTTTGCAAAGTATGATATTATGACTGTTGGTGAAGCTAACGGTGTAACAATCAACGAAGCAGATGACTGGGTTGGCGAGAAAAACGGTAAGTTTAATATGATTTTCCAGTTTGAAGCGAATGGACTTTGGGGTCAAGAAACTGAAGGTAAATTAGATTTATTGGCACTGAAAAACGTATATACGCGCTGGCAAAATGCCTTAGAAGGTACAGGTTGGAATGCGTTATTCCTTGAAAATCATGATTTACCACGTTCTGTATCTGTATGGGGCGATGATAAAAATTATTGGTTAGAATCATCTAAAGCACTGGCTACATTATTCTTCTTTATGCAAGGAACTCCGTTTATTTACCAAGGTCAAGAAATTGGTATGACGAATACGAAATTTGACTCTATCGATGATTACAACGATGTATCTGCAAAAAATGCTTACCGTATCGGAATTGCCGCTGGTAAAACGCATGAAGAAATTATGGCACCGATTTGGATCAATGGACGAGACAACTCTCGTACACCGATGCAATGGACGGCTGGAGAAGGTGCTGGCTTTACAACAGGTACACCTTGGTTGAAGCTAAATCCAAACTATAAAACAATTAATGTTGCTGCAGCGGAACAAGATAAAAATTCTATCTTAAGTTATTACAAGAAGATGATCAAGTTGCGTAAAGCTGATAAGCTATTAGTATACGGTAAATACGACCTAATCCTGCCTGACAATGAGCAAGTTTATGCGTATACGCGTGAATGGAATGGCGAAAAAGCAGTTGTTATTGTTAATATGTTCAGTAAAGAAGTACAGATTTCATTACCTGAGCAGTTAAACAACTACAATTTTGAGTTAGTATTAAGTAATATCAATACATCGGATTCATATGAACAAAGTATGACGCTTGCACCGTATGAAGCACGTATTTATCGTTCGAAATAATGAAGACATCAAAAAGAAGTTTAAGTTAGTGAGTAAAAAATCCCCAGTAAGATAGACACTTTACAATGGTCATCTTATTGGGGATTTTTTGTCTTTCTCCCTTAACTACAGCACCATCCCCACCTACTGATACAACCAAATCCCCGAAACCGTCATAATCCCCGGCAACGCAGCTTCATCTACCGACACATTGTCATACCAGCCGCCTACGGCAAGGTTGAGCACTAGATAGAAGGACTCGTCAAAGGGCATAATGTCCGGCTGCTGGTGACGCTCGGCGTAGCAATGTCCATCTACTAGCCAGCGGATCGAGTTAGCATCCCATTCTAGCGCATAATCATGAAACTCATTAATCGTACTATTTTTAAGCTTATAGGAGAACTCATCAGTTACTTTATGGTCCCAATCTTTCCCGTAGTGTAGCGTACCTGATACTTGCTTAGGTAGGCGACCTTTTGCTTCCATAATATCGATCTCGCCCGATGCGGGCCAAGGTCCATAAACTTCTTGCTGTGGAAGCAACCAGATCGCAGGCCATAACCCCTGTCCTACAGGTAACTTTGCGCGTACAATTAGCTTGCCGTAGCAATAAGAAAGATGGTTTTTAGTGTCCAAACGAGCGGATGTATAGGCAAAGTTACGGCCGTCTACTTCGATTGATTCGCGGTGCGCACATAGGTTTAAGCCAAATTCATTGATATACAGGTTGTTAGAATTCCCCGTGTAAAACTGCTGTTCACCATTACCCCAACCTGGGCATACGACATTACCATTACTATCAAGTAAGTCATTGCCTAGGCGTATGTTCCATGCACTTAGATCGGTTTTATCATCTGTAAAATCCTGCTGCCATATAAGCTTATTCATCTCTTATACACTCCTTTCATCTATCCATAGCATACTTAAATTTAGTGTATGGTCAATCGAATCTAAAAAATTGGGATAGGGTCAATTAAACTGTACCCTACAGGGTAGACTTTTTTCAAAGTGTCTACTCTATAGGGTACAGTTTATATGTAACATCTAATTGGAGGCCGGTCCTATGAAGAAAATCGATTATAGTCTTTGGCTTATCCGGATGAGCCAAGGCGATGAGGAAGCCTTTCGGACGGTATATGAAGTGACGCGGGATCATGCCTACGGGCTGATTTATTATCTCTCTCCGAGCAAGGAGGATGTTGGAAACATCATGAGTGAAGTTTACATCGAGTTGTTGAGTAGCGCGGAAAATTACCGACCAGAGCAATCTTTTGTATCATGGTTTAATGGGCTAATCGTAAGGCAAGTGCGGAATTGGAAAAGAAAAAGCTGGAGGTACTATCGGATCCTAGAGAAGGTGAAAATGTTGGTAGATGTGTCATTTGATCGTAAGGCAGAATCGCGATTGTCTGCGATAGGTGACCAAATGGAGCTTCTGCCCATCTTGAAAACACTACCATATAAAGCTAAAGAGGTTATTGTTCTTCGATGCACAGCAGTGGAAAGCAGTATTGGAGGAAAAAGAAGTTACTGAATCGGTTCCAGAATCATTGCTTGCAGGAGCTTACGAATTTGAGGCAGGGGCGATAAATAGCCCGTTTTATTCTACGATGGGATTGGACGCAATGGATTTAATAGATGAAATGAAAGCTGAGAAAAAGAACATAGACGAGGATAAGCCATTGTGGCGATTAACGGACATTACCACCTTTCCAGGGCAATCTGTCTACACTTCTGTTTATCGCGATACGAATGGAGAAGCACTCTACTTTACTTGGCAAGTCTTTAATGATTCATTCATGAAGGTCGAATCACTTACTTCACCCTCCACTGAATACGTGGAGTTTGATTTAGATGATAAGAAGATTCACTATGTGAAGAACAATGAATCGTTATTCGGCGATAGTACTGTACTTCAAAGCATGATGTGGATTGAAGAAAAGGAAAATGGAACTATTGTTTACAGTATAGAATCTGATTCTGTAAATATGACGAAGGAAAAATTAATTGAAGCTGTAAAGGGCTTGCGTTAAATTTAGTATACTAAAAAAGTGCCTCTTGAGAGAATAACCTTCTTCAAGGGGCACTTTCTTTTGCTGCTTTTCTTTTGATCGCCATCTGACGTTCATGTCGCTGTTATTTCTCCGTTTTTTGCATTCCAATAAGTCATTATCATAAACATTGCCTGAACATGCTTTAGGTCTTACATCGATAGGGGCTGAACACGCAAGATATTCGGCCGATTATATATGGCAGTGGTTGGAAGGTCCTTGTGCATAACGGTGGTGATGTGATACGATATCCTGATCACGGCGAGCATAAAGAATGCCTTCTTCGCGATATGTGTATCGGTATGATGAAATACCGCAGAGCGGTTGTGCCTTTTGCCGGGGGTACAAGCACCCTAGTAAAATGTTCGCAGAAATATGTCCGTATGTTCCAGCGACGATCGATCCCCTGAATGTAACAGGGGATCGGTCTTTTATCTTTTTTAGAAGCATTTTGAAAAATGCTAATTATAAGTAACCATGAAGACGATTAAAAATTATCGAGGTGTCAGTTGGAATGAATTCAGAGAAATTTTTCAAGCATCCTTTGGGCGTTATGTTCGCTGCAACATTAGCGTCATTACTGTGGGGGAGTGCTTTTCCGTTTATTAAGCTTAGTTATGGCGAACTGGAAATTGGCAATGAGGATTGGCCTGAGCAGCTTTTGTTTGCAGGCTATCGCTTCGTCCTTGCCGCGCTGCTCATCCTTTTGTTCATGAAATTAATCCGCAGAAAAGCTGGGTATCAGCGAGGGACAATACTCAAGGTCAGCAAAATCGGACTTTTCCAAACCTTTCTTCAGTATGCCCTCTTTTATTACGGCTTGAGTATGATCACAGGAATCCAAGGTTCGATTATCGCGGGGACGACCTCATTTTTCCAAATATTGATTGCCCATTTTATGTATAGGAATGATCGTTTTAATTTGAGGAAAGTCATTGGTATTGCACTAGGTTTCGGGGGAATCGTCTTGGCCAATATGACGAAAGGTGAGATGTCCTTTCATATGGGCGTTGGGGAAATCTGCTTGCTGCTAGGCTTGTTTTTCGGTGCGTTTGGTAATGTTCTTTCCAAAAATGAAGCGACAGAGCTGGATGTCCTGTACATGACGGGTTGGCAGATGTTACTTGGCGGAAGCGCATTGTTAGCTGTCGGCGCGTTTTTTGTAGGGCCTTTTCCGTTTGCTTTCACTTGGAATACGCTACTAATGCTGTTCTATTTAGCGTTTCTGTCTGCCACAGGCTTTGTGCTTTGGAATAATATTATGAAATACAATAAGGTCGGGAGCGTCTCGATGTATTTGTTCTTGACGCCTGTGTTCGGTGTGGTGTTGTCAGCGTTGATGCTAGATGAGGTTGTGCATCTAATGGTGCTTGCGGGGCTAGGTTTGGTTGCTTCGGGCATTGTCATCGTTAATCGGCAGAAACAGGATGCGATAGATCCTTCCTAACTTCCATCAATGCAATTACGAGGCGACAAATAGTTCTCTCGAAAAATCCGCACTATAGATGATATGGTGAAGCGTATCAGTGTAAATTATCGAGGAAATAAGGGTATTCTTTACAATAAGAATGGCAAGTTGGGAATTAGGAACGCTAGTCAAAAAAGCCTTAACCCTTCTAATAAAGTAGGGTTAAGGCTTTCGTTATTCATTAAGCTAGTCGCATCTTAAAATCTTCATAGCCGAACTCGCGAACGACACGGCAATTGCCGTCTTGCTCCTGCACTGCGATGGCAGGCAGTGGCATACCGTTAAAGGTATTAGTTTTGACCATGGAGTAGATCGCCATATCCCCAAATACCAACCGGTCGCCGTTCTTTAAGGGCTGATCGAAGGAGTAGTCTCCGATTACATCACCCGTAAGACAGGTCGGACCGCCAAGTCGATAGGTGTAAGGCTTCTCGCCAGCTTCGCCAGAACCGAAAAGCGGCGGACGATAAGGCATTTCCAGAACATCTGGCATATGACATGTCGCCGATGTGTCCACGATAGCAATTTCGATACCGTTCTTATTCATATCCAGTACGGAAGTGACTAGATAGCCCGCATTGAGCGCAATGGCTTCTCCAGGTTCAAGGTAGACTTCTAAGCCGTATTTATTCTGCATACGCCCAATACAAGCTTCAAGTCTTGGGATATCATAGTCTTCTCTAGTGATATGGTGACCGCCACCGAAGTTGATCCATTCCATTTGAGACAACCAAGGTCCGAACTTGTCTTCGACTGCATCAAGTGTAGTCTCCAAGTCGTCCGAGTTCTGTTGACAAAGGGTATGGAAGTGCAGTCCCGAAACGCCTTCAAGTAGATCCGGACGGAAATCCTCTAGCTTCACACCAAATCTTGAACCTGTCGCACAAGGATCATAGATTTCATGTCCCTCTTGTGTTGAGCATTCTGGATTGATGCGAACTCCTATTTTTCTACCAGCAGCAAGAGCTTTTGCTTTATACTTTTCCAGCTGAGAGAAGGAATTAAAGATTATATGATCACAAATAGCAATGATTTCTTCGATTTCATCTTCACGATAGGCAGGAGCAAAGACGTGATTTTCTTTGCCCATTTCCTCGTGACCTAGCCGCGCTTCGTATAAACCACTCGCAGTCGTGCCGCTTAAATATTTTCCAATGAGTGGATACATAGCAGTCATGGAAAAAGCTTTTTGCGCCAGCAAGATCTTGGCTCCCGTACGCTGCATAACGCCGCTTAGAATATTAAGATTTTTTTCGATGAGTGCTTCATCGACTACAAAACAGGGTGTAGGTAATTCTTCAAACCTCATGTTAGCGAACCAACTCCGGCTTTTTAGCTTCCTCCGGCAATGCGTCAACAAGCACCGGATTAAAATCTTCTACCCATGGAAGTCCCCATTTGTTTAGCTCTTCCATGAATGGATCTGGATCGAACTCTTCAATATTGAATACGCCCGGTTTATTCCATTTACCAGTCATGACCATTGCCGCACCGATCATTGCAGGAACACCAGTTGTATAAGAGACAGCTTGGGAGCCAACTTCTTTATAGCACTCTTGGTGATCGCAAATATTGTATACATAGTAAGTTTTGTCTTGACCGTCTTTTTTACCTTTGAAGATACAGCCGATGTTCGTCTTGCCCACCGTACGAGGTCCAAGTGAAGCCGGGTCTGGTAGTACAGCCTTCAAAAATTGAAGCGGAATGATTTTTTTTCCTTCGTATTCGATCGGTTCGATAGAAGTCATTCCTACGTTCTCAAGAGCTTTTAAGTGCATAAGATAGCTCGGTCCGAAAGTCATGAAGAAACGGATACGTTTCAGTCCAGGCATGTTCTGTGCAAGAGATTCAAGCTCTTCATGATACAGTAAATACATGTCTTTTTGACCGACTTCAGCGAAGTTATATTCACGCTTAATTTCCATCGGTTTCGTCTCGATCCATTCTCCGTTTTCCCAGTAGCGTCCATTAGCGGATACTTCACGAATGTTAATTTCCGGGTTGAAGTTAGTTGCGAACGGATAGCCGTGATCGCCGCCGTTGCAATCCAAAATGTCGATATATTCGATTTCATCAAAATAGTGTTTCAGTGCATAAGCAGAGAATACGCCAGTTACGCCTGGATCGAATCCGCTACCCAAAAGAGCTGTAATTCCAGCTTTTTCAAAGCGCTCACGGTAATCCCATTGCCATTTATATTCAAATTTCGCCGTATCTTCTGGCTCATAGTTTGCCGTATCCATATAGTTCGTTTTAGTTGCTAGGCAAGCATCCATAATCGTCAAATCTTGGTAAGGTAGAGCTAGGTTCATGACGATATCCGGTTTGACTTCATTAATTAGAGCGATTAGCTCATCTACATTGTCTGCATCAACTTGTGCAGTCGTAATTTTAACTTTGCCACCGTCCAATTTTGCTTTCAGATCATCGCATTTTGATTTCGTGCGACTCGCGATACAGATTTCTTCAAAAACCTCACTGTTTTGAACACATTTGTGAATTGCTACTGATGCTACGCCACCGGCGCCAATGACTAGTGCTTTTCCCATTTTTCGATCTCCTATCCCAAGTGAATTTTTATAAATGTAAAAACGGCAACAAAAAAAGCAAGCGAAACACGCACGATGCGCACCACACTTGCTCTGATATATATAAATAATAAGATAGTCCCATTAAATATGACTGGACAAACTTCTTGCGTGCTCGTCAGTCATCAAACGTATAGTTTCATGGAAAGGTTCTTAATATTCAAATATATCATGTTAGGATCAGAGTCTATATAGCAAATAATTACTTTTACCACTCTTATTGACCGTTTCACAAGTTATGTGCATATGCACTGGTTGTAAAGTAACCAACTTATAAAATTTGAGCTTTTAACTCAATCAATAAGGCAACTAAAGTTGCCAATCGGCATTTGACCGGGCTGTCCGTATGGCCATAACTTCTTGTTAGAAGTGGTCAAAGGTTATCTGCTTGGAAAGATCCTACATGCTTTGAATATTAGCTTTCCAAAATTTTATTCTTTTTCATAATAGCAGGATAGGGATGAGCAAGCAAGAGATTTTTTTTGAAGAATGTAATTAATTTAGAAACGTTGAAAATACAATGGGATAAGGAACTATGCCCTGACCTTTACTATTCTGCTTATTCTGCCTATTATTTATACTCACTTGCCTATTGTTAGACATCTAGAAAGTCGTCTTAACCTTGAATTTTGACCGTTTAGCTTAAAAGCGTATCTTAATCTACACTCACCGCTTAGATTAATGTATGAGTACATGAAGCGAAAGGTGGGCCATATGAAGAAGATAACATTGAGAGTAATCGTTTGTGTGATTATTGTAGTTGGCATTGGATGGGGTATATTAGCGATTATGAATAGACCGATATCGGAAGAGGCGGTTATTGAAAAAATCGAAAAACATTTAACCAAAATAGTAGAGAACAACGATTCGCTATCTAGCGTATTATTAACCATTCAATCCAATCAAACAGACTACTTTGAACAATTTGCAGTTGGTACGCAAAATCAATTGTCAGATCAACCTGTTCAATTTGATAGTCAATATCATTCAGCCAGCATAGGTAAAACGATGTGTGCTGCTATCTATGGTATGTTAGTTGACGAAGGGAAAATCAGCTATGACGATAAAATCAGTTCTTGGCTAGGTGATGACATCCTAAAGGGATTATTTGTAATAGACGGAATAGATTATAAAGACCAGGTAACGCTACAACAATTACTGAGTCATACATCGGGAGTTGGTGATTATTTCGAAGGTCCAGTAACAAGCGGAAAACCACTATTAGAAATGATTTCGACTAATCCGGATCTTTCATTTACTCCAGAAGAGTTGATTGCATTTACTAGAGAAAACCAAGATTCTGTAGGACTTCCGGGTCAACAATTTTATTATACGGATACGGGATATATTTTGCTTGGACTTATGCTGGAAGCTATCGAGAAAGAGGCGTATTCTAACATTTTAGAAGAAAGAATATTTGAACCCTTGGCCATGAATGATAGTTATTTAATGTTTTATAACGATGAACCGGCTGATATTGTTGGGATTTATATCGATGGCATTGACTATAGCGGTAGAAACGCGTTATCGATTGATTGGGCAGGCGGCGGAGTTGTTACGACTATGGATGATCTGTTAACGTTCATGAGGGCTCTAGAAAATGGCGCTTTACTGTCTGCTGAAGTGTATAGTCAGATGACTAACTTTAGTCAACGCTATGAGAAAGGTATTTACTACGGCATGGGCATGATGTATTTTGATTTTAGTGAGTTGTCATTTCTGCTTAGCTCAATGAGTGATGTTTATGGTGCTGTCGGAGCTACAGGAACTTATGCATTATATGATAAAGAGGAAGATACCTTTTTTATTGCAAATTTTGGATCGACTGATTATGCGGAAAAAGGTATAGAAGAATTAGTTAAAATAAGAATGATTTATGATAGGATGATAGTAAAGTAAACATTCTATAAGTTGTAAATAGGAGACACATGATGGTTCAATTATTGTGTTCAAATAAAGTGTATGAAAAAATGAAACAAGAATTAGCCAAATACCAAATAGACATTATGGGGTGTAAAAGGATTTATACGAATCAATAAATCACAACTCGTTAATCTGCTGCACGTTAAAGAAATTATTCCTTGGTTCAACTCTAGATATGTACTTAGAATGGATAATAACGTTGAGTTAGAAGTGTCAAAAATGTACTCAAAAAAGCTTCGCAACACACTCAAAATATAGGAGAGCCACAATGGATAAAATTCATTTGGAAAATATAATAAAGTCATTTTTTTTGGGTCTCTTTATAGGTATTCTACTACAGTTTTACAACGATACAGATGTGCTTTTCGCATATAAAATCATGACGGTATTAGCTAGTGGAAGTATAGGTTTCATCATTGGTTTTATAACGGAATGGCTAACAGTAATACTCCCAATTCACATCGCAAACTCCAAAATGTACTTCTTTATAAACAACCTCATTGCATTAATTATTACCACTTTAATCATGTTATTCTTAGTTATAATTACAGGTAGTCAAATGGAGAATCAAGGAGAATTCATGCCAATATTATGGACAGTGCTTGGTATTGTATGCATAGCAAATCTATTCGATTATATGATGTATCGGCGAGTCCAGCATAAATTAAAAACCTTTAAGGCATTGATTAAAGATAAATAAAGGTATTTACAGTATGTTATAATGTAAAAAACTAGATGAACCTAATTTATTTGCAGAAGGAGTCAATATGATGAAACTTATTTATACTGGTAAGACAAAGGATGTATATGCGCTGGAAAATGGGGATTACCTATTGAAGTTTAAAGATGATGTAACGGGAGAGAATGGTGTGTTCGATCCAGGTGCTAACACAATTGGTTTAGTTATGGAAGGTTCTGGGCGTGCGGGACTAAGCTTAACGAAGTTCTTTTTCGAGAAATTGAAAGCAGCAAATATTCCGACTCACTACATAGATGCAGATATTAATGAAGCAACAATGACTGTGGCACCTGCCACTGTATTTGGAAAAGGACTTGAAGTAATCTGTCGTTATCGTGCGGTAGGAAGTTTCCTTCGTCGCTACGGCTTGTATGCACAAGAAGGTCAAGCATTGGATGCTTTTGTAGAAGTGACGTTAAAGGATGATGATCGCCTGGATCCACCAATCAGTGCGTCTGCTCTTGAGATGCTAGGTATATTGTCAGCAGAGGAGTATGCTGATCTTGAGCAATTGACGAAGAAAATTAGTGAAATTGTGAAGGACGAGCTTGGCAAGAAAGGCATCGAGCTTTATGATATTAAATTAGAATTTGGTCGCATCAATAAGGATGGGCAGGTTGTTCTTATCGATGAAATTTCTGGTGGCAATATGAGAGCTTACAAGGACGGAGTATACATTGCACCTCTTGAGTTGGAGAAATTGATGCTAGCAGCTGAATAAATCAATATCGAATTCATATGAAACAAGTTGATTTTTACATAGAAGCCGTTCTATTTCCGGGGTTTTTCTGGATAGAACGGTTTTTTTGTGTCCAGTCATACGATCTAGTGCTATTCGAAAAACTAAAGCATGTCAAGCAGCAACAAAACTGAAGAGGCTCACAATAACGATTTGATTATAAGATTCAAATGTTCTATAATATTTGAAATCCATACGTAAATACGAATGGTAGAGTAATGAACCTCTCTGCAACAGCGGAGGGGGTATTGCTTTTTTTTGTTTTAAAAAATACATATTAATCGAAAGAGAGGATTATTAAAGTGAAATTATTTAATTTTAAAAGTATAAGATCGAAAATGTTATTTGGATTTTCTTTAGTTATTGCATTGGTCGTTATTTTTGGGGTTTATACTTTTTTGGTTGTCGACAGAAGTAATAAGGAAGCTAAAAATATTGTAGAGAAAGAGCTGCCACTTTTAATTGCTAATGAAGGTATGACGACGACTCTTGCGAATCGAATCTCAACGGCTCGCGGTTATGTACTATATGGTGGTGATTATAAAGAAAGATTTGACGAGTACACTGAACAGGGAAAACGTTTTGAGGAAGTAGCTAGAGGGATAGGTGCATCCGAGGAATTTGACAAGCTTATTGAACAGACAGTTGTATGGAGAACATATGTTGCAGAAAATGTATTCGCTGAATACGACAAAGGAAATGTAGAGCTAGCTCGAAGAAATCTAGCAGAAAAAGATCCGATGATCCGCGAACTAATGGCTGGTTATGAGAAGATTGCTGCAGAACGTCGGGATTCAATTAATGAGATCGAGCGCCTCATTGTCGCAAACGGGGAATCAACATTAATTTTTACAACGATCATAACGATATTGGTTATACTACTTAGTCTAGCTACAGCACTAATTAGTTCTAAGCTTATTACAACTCCTTTAATTAAGGTTATGGAGCGAATGAAGTTAATTGCGAACGGTGATTTAAGTCATGAACCTCTAGTAACGAAGTCACAGGACGAAGTAGGTCATCTTGTTGCTGCAACAAACCAAATGAGCAGTAATGTTCATGAGTTATTGAGAGAAATAAACTTTGTTTCCAGTTCAATAACAACTCAAAGTGAAGAGTTAACGCAATCAGCAGATGAAGTGAATTTAGGTTCACAGCAAATCGCAATTACTATGCAAGAATTGGCGATTGGTACAGAATCACAGGCTACAAATGCAAGTGGCTTAGCTGCAGTTATGGGAACATTCTCTACAGTAGTTCAAGAAGCTAATGAAAATGGTGAACGTATTGACCAAGCCTCCAGTGAAGTACAAATAATGACTCGTGAAGGCAGTAAATTAATGGAGTCTTCGAACAATCAGATGGGAAAAATTGATCGAATTGTACAAGATGCAGTTCAAATGGTGCAAGGATTAGATATGAAGTCACAAGAGATTTCAAAATTGGTTTTGGTTATTCATGAAATTGCAAGCCAAACGAATCTACTGGCATTAAATGCGGCCATCGAGGCTGCAAGGGCAGGTGAGCATGGTAGGGGATTTGCCGTAGTAGCAGATGAGGTTAGAAAGCTTGCGGAACAAGTGTCTGCATCTGTAACTGATATTACAAGTATAGTAGCTGGTATACAAAATGAATCCAGTATAGTTACGGAATCATTACAAGAAGGCTATAAAGAGGTTAAGCAGGGAACGAGCCAAATTCAAACTACGCAGGAAACTTTTGCTGAAATTAGCTCGGCTGTATCTGGAATGGCGGATAGAATTAAAATAGTATCTGAGAACCTTTCAAATATCGCTTCAAATAGTGAAACAATGAGTCAATCGATTTCTGAAATTGCCGCTATTTCAGAGGAGTCAGCTGCGGGTGTTGAACAAACCTCTGCTTCATCTCAACAAATTAGTAGTTCAATGGATGAGGTAGCCGATAGTTCCAATCAACTTGCACAATTAGCTGGAAAATTAAATGGATTGATTCAACAATTCAAACTTTAGAGTGCGGAGAATACTATTTATTAAGCCATATTGCTGGGTGTTAGTAGATAGTTTTACTTGTAAACAAGAGCATACGTTCAAACAATTTTTCCACTTTGCACCGGGGGAAGTTGGCTTGGACCAAGAGACGAAAATTTGCCGAACTAACAATTTGAATGAAGCAAATTTGTGTGTTATACCGGTTCAGCCCGAAAAACTTCAGACGGAAATGGACGAAGATGAAGGTTGGGATGATTACATTAAGCAGCTTAATAACATGGGATTGGAACAATTAATGAAAATTCGTACTGATGCGTATAATCGTTATATGAACGTACAATAAATAGTATTTTATAAACAGCACTGCCCTAGCATTATTGAGGGCAGTGCTGTTTTGTTAATTTCAAGAAACAATTGTAACCGTTTTCCTTTCGTTATAGAATAGATTGAAAAAGTGGTATCGTCGTGACACGGCATAAAGGAGCATGTGTATGGAGAGGTTCTTATCTAGTGAAAAGTATATTCCGTTCACGTATAAGATGATGATTCCATATCTCATTCTAGTATTGCTAACAGATCTGTTGGTAGGCTATATAGCATATACGATGCTTATCCAATCTAGGACTGAGATGGCGGAAACGAGTATCCGTACGGCATTGCAGCAGACAAGGAATAATATCGAGTACCAGACGGATGAAATTAAACGGATGACTGATTCGCTGTTTCTCAACACGCTCTATACTGTTAATGAGTCGATGCTTGAAATTACTGGTGACGATATGTCGCTGCCTATTGGTAGAAGCGATTATTATATTCTTTCTCATCAAGCTATCGAAAACAAGGAATGGTTCAAGTCGATCATTACGAATAACAAAGACAGCTTGTTTCTTCAAGTGGATACGGATCGTCACGATGAACGAAGGGCGTGTCTATATCTCTCTCGAAAAAGAGTTGGAGCAGGTGAGGATGTATCTTGAAATCCAGAGGGTAAAGTATGCGGATGCCTTTAGAGTTTATTATGATATTGATCCGGAAATTTTACATATCCCCATCATTAAGCTGATTTTACAGCCATTTGTTGAGAATATATTCAAGCATGCCTGGTTCGGGGAGACGATCGCGATCCGTATTACTGGAAAGCGTCTTGGCGACCGTATTGAACTCAAGGTCATTGATAACGGGATTGGTATGCGGCCAGATACACTTCGGAAAATGCGGTCAAGCGCGATTCATTCGGACAGTTACGGTCTAAGAAACGTGGAAGAACGAATCAAGCTGAGATACGGTAATGATTTTGTTATTCATATCGGTAGTCACTTTGGAGCGGGAACGACAGTTCAAATCATCTTACCCGTCAATAATGCGGAAATCCGAGAAGTAATGGGAGATTAGGAGCACTTATGGCGATGGAGATTAACGTTCTGCTAGTAGATGACGAAGTAGTAGATTTGGAATGGTTGAGACGACGTGCGGCAGGTGTTTTCCAATCTGTACTTGGATTTGCGAAGATCTTGACGGTGAACTATGCTGTCCGTAGATACGATAAAGACCGTGCCCTTTTCTAACCGTATAAGGAGCTAATTTTCGGGTAATGGAGGTAACGATATGAAGCAGCTCGATCGTAAATTATGTTCGGGTACGTATATGGAACGATCCATTTGATATGCGATTAATATTTGCTGGCAAACAGCTAGAGGATGGACGTACTTTGGCTGATTATAATATTGCGAAAGAAGCAACACTACATCAGGTACTTAGAGGTGGACCTACAATTTAAAATAATTACGTTACCAGAACTTGAATATGGAAAGTTACAGTTACGTGCCGACGATGGAACTCTCAAAACGTATAAATTAACGATTAATCGCCTTGTTAATGATGAGGATACAGCTCCGCTGTGTCAATTTACAGATATTAGGAATCAATAGGTTGATTTAATTTGATTTATATGTTATAATTTTAATTTGCTGTTATATATGTCTATGTATGTTTTATGATAAGTCTATGCTTACATAAAACTTCCGATTAATATGAAAATCAACTATTTAAATATATGAATGTGCGGCTGTGAAAATCATATCGAATAGTATTACGATATAATCTTAGTGAAATTATAGATTTTTATGTTAATGATGTTTACGAAAGTGATGACCTTAATTAGTAAATAAGGGAAACCGGATGTATCTAACAGATCAAGGCAGGACAGAATTGTTGGATCTTTTTTTGGTGAATGATACGCTCTCACTTGAGAGATGAATGAACAATTTTCCGTGTACAGATTTGTAAGTGGAGCCGCTTAAGAGTGGTGACTGTTTCGAGAGGTAGGGCGAAACCGTAGGACAATTTGCCTTAAATATTGCAAAGTCACAACCAATTCATTGGTTGTGACTTTTTTTGATTTACAAGAGTATGTGTTATGCTATTGTTCTCACTAATATTCATTTGAGGAGGGGAAAGATAAGGTAAGTAGTGTGACAAAACAGCACATATATTAAAAAGTTAAAAGAGGAGTGCAAACGAAATGAACAAATACAGTAAATGGTTAATTCGCGTCTCTGCAGTTTATGCATTAATTGGCGCATTGATTGGATCTGATGTGGCAGGAAGAGAAGACTATGAATTGGTTCCTGGTCACGCCCATATCCTAGTTGTCGGTTGGTTAACGTTGTTTGCATATGGAATTTTTTATCATGTATTTAAAGAGATCGGTATGAGAAAGACAGCAAAGTTACATGCTTGGACCAGTCTAATAGGCGGCGGACTTATGCCGCTTAGTATGCTTTTGTACAAAAAAGTTGATAACACGTTCACATTGATAACATTTATTTCGACAGCTTCTATATTGTTATTGGCTATGTTCCTGTTCGCCATTCTTGTGTTTTTTGATAAAAAAATATTTTCTCAAAAATAATCAAGCATAGACAAGGAGCTTCAGTTGTTCTTTTAATATCGGCCTAATTACTTTTCGAAAACCATAACAAGTGCATTACTTAAATCTCTGCCAGCGGGTGTTATATATTTGCCGCCCGCATATAAGGCACTTGATGCGCCACCGTCTAAATTCATCGCTTCGACTGCTTTAAGTTTAACCATTACCTCTGCTAGCTCTGGAATCGATGCCGCAGATGTGGTTACAATAATTACTTTTCCATCCGATGTAATGCCAATTGCACTACGTGCACCGCGGCTAGTAAGAATTTTAGGGTCTTTAAACCCTTCGCCTACGGGATCAGTTTCCACTTTACTGTTACGTACAAGTCTTGGACCTGCCTGCAGTGCAGTTTCGACAATACCTTCATCAAGAAGCTTTTTCAACTCACTTTCACCATCCGCGATAAGTGCCTCACCGTTTGTTGTATACACAAAAACAGAGCGTTTATCCCCTGAAGCTTTATTAATTACTTTTCCATCCTTCACGATATATCCGTAAGGGATCTTCGTACTAGTTTCCGAATATGCATTGAAAAACGTACCATTTACAGCAACCGAAGCTTTAGAGCGCTCGACCATTTGCTTGAAAGACTCCGTATTACCAATTTTATTGTTGGCATACACCGCATCGAGTCTAACTTTTGGATGGTAGAGGTCAATATGTACTGTGTTAACGTTAATTGTTTTGGTAGAGGTCGCTATTTTTGAACTGCTTGTCCGTACAGATTCATTCAACGCTTTTTCAACTCTACGTAACGGAACAGCTTCAATATCTGTTTGAACGGTATCATTTTGTATAAGAACAGGTCCTTCTTTAAGCCAAGTTACCTTGACACCAAGTGCTTCTCCAATAAAGCGAAGAGGAACATAGACCGTTCCTGATAAATTAAAAGGAGCGGCATCGAGGTTGCGTTGTTCACCGTTCACAACAGCAATTGTGGAACCAACGATAAGTTCAACGCTATCCGTATTATTTGAAATTCGAACTTTATTATTAGTGCCGTCCCATTTGACTTGGAATCCAAAAGTTTCAGCAGCATAGCGAATGGGTACGAACGATCTTCCTGCTGATTCTTGTACAATTCCGTAAGTTTTGGCTGCTGAAGCTGAGTTGTCGAAATTAAGCTGAACAAGAAGAATAAGTGCTGCAGATGCTAATATAATTTTTTTTATCATTTAACATTCCCCTATTCCATAAGATGTTATTATTAATCATTTTACATGACAAAATAGTTTCTGGAAATTATATTATGTAGAAGAACAATATATAATCGTGTTTAATATGTTTGTTAGCAATAAACTAGATGCGAACTTAAGGGATGATGCAAAGGTGGGGACTTTAGATGAAAGAAAAACTTTTAGCTGAAATTGTGAATTTACATAGACCAACACCTGAATATATTGAGACCGTCCATAAATTAAGAGAAAAACTTCTGCATGCCATACAACTTGGTGATCGTGAGTTGATGAGAGAATAGACCAAATTGCTTGAATGGTTATATAAATGTTTCATCAATCATTATATAATTAAGCTACTTATGATCATGTTGTTTTTCGAGTAGGAGGCGAACTTGTTGAAGTGGATTATGGGAAAGAATAAGAAACTCATTATCGTATTAATAATTGTCGTTGTAGTTATTGCTGGTTTGCTCGATATAATATTTAAAGGATTATTGTATCAAGTATTATCTAGCTTGCTTTAAGCTTATCTATTGCAAAGAACGTTTCGTTAGAAGTAGACGGTAAATTGTATAATGGTTAGCACGAAGCGAAATAATGTAAGGTAGAATATACAAGTTAGACTACAATTAGCGGAGGTGCAGGATGGAGCTTTGGTTTCTGGGTACAAGCGCAGGTATGCCGGTTCGTGGAAGGAATGTAACATCTATAGCACTACGAACATCCCAGAATAGTGGATCGTTTTGGATGTTTGACTGCGGAGAGGGTACCCAGCACCAACTTTTACATACTTCCTTGAAGCTTACCCGTATGAGTAAATTGTTTATTACTCACTTGCACGGGGATCATGTCTATGGTCTCCCAGGTTTATTGAGTAGTCGCTCATCGCTTGGCAGTACAGAATCGTTACATATTTATGGACCGCCAGGATTGCGTGAACTTATAGAGACGAATTTGCGGATAACTGGAACTCACTTGAGCTACCCGTTGCAGATTATGGAAATTGCAGAAGGTATCGTATTCGAGGATGATCGCATAACTGTTGAGGCGGCGAAGCTGGATCATCGGGTCGATAGCTTTGGATATCGAATGATTGAGCATGAGCGGCTGGGCGCACTTAATGCCGATTGGCTTGCTGAGATGGGTGTACCACCGGGTCCAATTTATGGGCAATTGAAGGCGGGTAACGATGTAACCTTGAAGGATGGGCGTGTAATTCGTTCCGTTGATGCAGTTGGCGAGCCATTACCTGGTCGCATCATTACTATACTTGGCGATACAAGGCCTTGTGATAATGCTGTGAAGCTCGGCAAAGGGGCGGATGTACTTATTCACGAGGCAACATTTGCTCATGATTTGGTTGATAAGGCACATGAGTACGGACATTCCACTGCTTTACAAGCGGCAGAGATTGCGCAAGCTGCGGGAGCTCAACGACTATTTATTACTCATTTTAGTTCGCGATATATGTTAGAGGATTTGGCGAATCTTGAGACGGAAGCTAGAAGTATATTTAGCCGCACGGATGCGGCTATAGAACTTAAGCCATATACGATATCTTACTAAACAGTTCTTCGTACTCACAAGTAGTATTGAAGCAATATTTTATTTCAATCCATATGTTTCTTTGGGTGTGAAACTGCCGATACCTTTTAATTCATAATTAAAGAAATTAAGAATAATCTGATTTTCAGTTTCAATAGAGTAATATTTATTAATATCTGCTTTTCCACCTTGTAGCATATTTGCAAGTATAGGAGAAAAAAGAGGTAAATCCGTCAGACTTAAATGTTTTGCACCTTGAAAATGAACAGTATATACCTCTAAAAAGTTTCTATCAGCTACTTTGTTTGCCGCATAAGTGGAGCTACTATCAAGCTGTACCCAAACATCGTCAGAATAAATATTAAGAAGTGGGATCGTGTAGATGTTGCCACTTGCAACTAAATCATCAATTTCATGATTATAATTAAGCTCGCTAAACATCGGGCCATCAATATTGACAACTGCCTGTATATCGTCGCGCTCTCTGCCAAGCCCAATACTAGCTGCGCCGCCCATGGAGTGCCCAAACACACCTATTTTATTTGTATTGATAAGTTGATAAATGGGGTTATTGTCGCTTTTGGATTTATTGAGTATCGTATCAATTACAAAATTCATATCGTCTGTTCGCAGCTTCATCCATTTTTGAATGAGCCCATGGGTTTCCTCGATTGTGTAAATACCATCTTTGTTGGCATTGCTGACTTCTTGATAATATTCTGGATTGATCATAGCCGTTGTTCCATCTTCTGAAGCCGTATAAAAGGAATGATAGGGATGATCGATTGAAACGACTACATAACCATGGCTTGCAAGCTCAGTATAGGTCGAGGTATTGCTTGCCTTAATCCCGTATGCCCCGTGTGAGAATACTATAAGCGGGTATGTGTCATCTACAAGTTTGGGGTACCAAAATTCCACGTTAACAAATCTGTTTTCTCCCGTATCGGTAAATGTCTCAATACGATTTTCGTCAATGTAGGTGTAAGTAGCGGTTGCGACTTCATGTTCACCTGTAACTTTTGGTGATTGATACTGCGGAAATATGAGTACAGGTGCAAGAGCGAGCATCAACACCAATATCATAATAATTAATTTCCTTACAGTGTAATGGGGTTTGTATGGTTTAGTATGTATTTTATTACCGATAAGCGATACAGTTCCGATTACCGCCAGTATAAATAGCAGTATTGCAAGCAACATCCAGCGGAAACTCCAAACGATAACTGATAAAAGCGTGAATGTTATAAAGGTAATAAATACAACAATTCTGATCCAATTTCTTATTTTTTGATGGCTATTCTTCGTTACAATACAATATAATGCAAAAGCAATCTCAATAATTAAAGCGATAAAAAATATTAACATTCCCATAGAATATACTTCCTTCCCAATCTTAATCATTTATTATGACTTCATCATAAAAAACTGCTGAAAGGAAGTATATAGAAAATCAATAAGCTGTATCTATAGGCGAATAAGTTGCATTATTCTTTTATTGATTAACCTCAATTGCTTTGTCTTTTAAAATTCTTTAGTTTTTCGTTAATTTTTTTTGTTTCTCTTTTATCATTTTGCCATGACAGTAGACGTACTATGACATAGACTACTGCTATTTCTAACACTAAAATGAGTATGCTTGTTGCACTATTCACAATACCAATTAGAAGAGCAAGGGAAATCAATATAATCTCTAAAGCAAAAAAATGAATGACAATTCGTACACGCATTTTCTTCTCGCTTAGATCATGAGATGAATACAAAATAAATCCCGTTAATGCACCTAAAAGTGAAAATGCCATAATGATATAAATTGACTTCAAATCAAATGCCACATCGGGATAAAAAAATTGTCGCAAAATAGTAATGATAATGATTATTGAAGCAAAGATGGTCAAGAAGTCTTGAATAATCTCTTTTGTAAATACAGTAAGCTTCATAATTATCCTCCTCTTACAATCCCAACATATTTTTAAGATCAGGAACATACTGCCTGGATATAACAACGCGTTCCCCGTTATCAAGCACCGCTTCAAATCGGCCACTTATTGAAGGATGAATAAATGAAATTTTAGCTATGTTCAAAATAGTTGATTTGGATGCACGAAAACAGTTCTTTTCTTTGCATAATTCTTCTAGCTCATAAAGCTTTTGTTTTACCTCAAAAACCTTGTCTTTACAGTAAATAAAAACCTTTCCGTCAACTGCTTCGAAATAATAAATATCACTAAGCTTTATACGATGGACACTCTCATGATGAAATCCGAGCAGAATGAGATTTTCTGTGTTCAGTTTATTTACTATTTCGGATATTTTGTCGTCTACCTCATGGCATCTGATGAGGATTTCCTCTTCCTGTTCTTTGCTTATTTTTTCTATTGAAATCTTTATATCCTCACCTACTTATCAAATAATTGGTGAAAAATTTACCTTATTACCATCAATGTGAACTATATCATAAGCAATGGAGAAATGGTGGTTTAATTAATGGTATGATTGAAGTGACTGGTCAATATGTCTCGCCGACTAGATCTGGCACCATAGGTATCGACCTATATATATCGCTCATTGGGCTGCTGTCATTGTAGCGATCTTTGCACCAATTACAGTACGTGCATATATGCGCCGGATATAGAGACTAGAGGAGGGACAAGATGTATTCATGGCTCAAAATGGCGGTAGTTTTAATTGTGACGGCGTTCCTAACTCGATTGACCCCATTTTCATTCTTTTTTCGTAATGTAGATACGTTAATTCATGAGCTTTCGCATGCTATCGCTACTTTAGTGCTGTCTGGAAAAGTAATGTACATTCATCTGTTCAGTGATCAGAGCGGCTTGACGCTCTCTTCCTATACAAGTACGTGGAAGGGAATTCCGATCTCGTTGGCTGGTTATATGGGGTCAGCGCTGTTTGCAGTTTTTTTGTTCTTGTTATTCGCCCATCGCAAGGTAAAGGCGGGTTTAATTATTATTGCTGCTTTAGCGTTGTTTGGACTGCTATTATTTGTGCGAAATGGTTATGGAATGATGTGGAGCGGCGGGTTTATTGCTGTAACCGTTTTGGTATATGTAGCTGCGCCTGCTTGGCTGCGCAACGGCTATTATTTGCTGATTGCTTTTATATGTTTAGTAGAATCGGTGCTTAGTTCTTTTACGATCTTATTGATGTCGTTATTAACCCCTGATGCAGCAGGTGATGCGATAAATCTAAGTAAATATACGCATATCCCTGCTTTTGTATGGGGCATATTGTTCGTCTTATTTTCCTTGTGGTGTGCGAAGCACTCTACGGCATTGCTGTTTCGCAAAGAGCCAGCGCAGAATTAATTGCTGCGCTGGCTCCCTATTATTTCGAACTTTTTATTAGTCGCGGTCATGATCGTCATCATCATCATCGCGGTCGTTATGATCGTCGTCGTCATCACGGTCATCATCATCATCATCGTCGTCATAATCGACAGATAATATTTTGCCTGTGTAAGCGTGGACGTCTACTTCAACCTCACCACGACTCGTTGTTAGCTCGACTTCATATAAGCGAATACCGTCATCAGTGTCTTTCTCCGTACTTTGTACTGTTCCTTTTACGTGGTTAGCTGCGATTGTAGCCGCTTCTTTAGCTGTAATCATCGTTTTGCTAGCGTTGTTGTTTGCTGCTGCATTAGCTTGCTTTTGTTGCCCGACTGGTTTCTGCTCGTTTTCCATCTTGGCCTTTAAAGTTTCGCCTGTATAGGCATCGATGTGTACATCGTATTCTTGCTTGTTTTTGATAATATCAAAGTCATAGTAGGTGAAGCCGTCATCGTGCTCTAGCTCTACGCTTTTCACTTTACCTTGTACGGCTTTAAGTGCTAGTTGCTGCGCCCGCTCTGTACTAATTTTTTTGTTGTTGTCCGCTGATACGTTTGTCGATACTGCACCTGCTCCAATTACTCCTGCTACCAATACTGCAGCTGATAAAGCTAAAATTTTCACTCGTTTATTCATCTGTATTCGACTCCTTTGAATATTTATTAGGTACAGTTACTACTTTACACCCCAATAATGAGAAGAAAGAGAGAGAAACATTAGAAATTGATGAGAATTCGCTATTGATCGCTGTCGTCGTTATCATTATCATCGTCATCATCATCTTTTTCCCATACAACCGACATAATGGCTCCAGAAATCGCATTTACTTGTACGACTGCTTCTCTGTCATCGTCGACATCAATTTCGACAAGATAAAATTTTTTTCCGTCCTTGGCTGTTTTTAACGAAATATCTTCAACTTCACCTTTGATATGGGCAGCAGCAAGTTTACCAGCTTTATCTGAGGTTAGTTGTTCTCTACTTGTCCCATTAGAGCTACTTGGAACGCTTGATGGGGACGGTTTTGTAGTAGCAACTGGTGTCGGTGAAGGAGCTGGAGTAGTTGGCTTTACTGACGCAGTAGGCACTGTAGTAGATTCCCCTGTACCGTCTTGGTCCAGAGAAGAATCATCTTCCTCCGTTAATCCCTGTAGCCGCTGGAGTGTAACGACTTCTCCGCTGTACGCACCAACCTCTACTTCATATAGACCTTGGTCAGTTTGGAGCTCCATGAGATATACATCGCCCAATTTAACATTGCTGTTTATAACTCCGGAATATTTGGCTAATAGAGCTACTTCTGCCGCTTCCCGCGTCAACAGTTCGGCTTTTCCAACCCAAGGCTTCCAAGTTAGCGTCGTGACAATAACGGCAACTACAAGTACACTGCTGCCTAATATCCATCGCCATCGTTGATTCATAGTTATCACCTCGTATTGCATTTTTCGTTATTATAACCAATTAAAATGAGAAATTGATGAGAGTTGGAGCTTACCCCAGTTATAATTTATCCAGCGTTATGGTCACGGTTGTGCCGACACCCTCTAGACTATCCATCTCGATATGAGCTCCAAGCGCTTCAGCAATTTGCTTGGCTAGTGACAAGCCGAGTCCTAGACCGCCGCTCTGTCGGCTACGTGCTTGATCGATACGATAGAAGCGGTCAAATACTTTATTGAGCTCCTGCT
The DNA here is from genome assembly GCF_056786395.1 of Paenibacillus sp. Y951. Taxonomy (NCBI): domain Bacteria; kingdom Bacillati; phylum Bacillota; class Bacilli; order Caryophanales; family Paenibacillaceae; genus Paenibacillus; species Paenibacillus sp. Y951. Next base: position 108,378 of record NZ_JBXCIY010000004.1, read on the forward strand.
TCGGTATGCCGACTCCACGATCCATAATACGAATCCAGCCGTTCATATCTGTTGATCCTAATGTAAGTGTAATCGGTTCATCGCTATATTTGCGGGCATTGTCCAAAAAAATATACAATAACTGCTTAAACAGCTGTTCATCTGTGGAGACGGTAAGAGTGGAATCTCCTTCTACATAGACATCGCGATTATAAGCATTTTGAAATGCAGCAGCAGTATTTTTCGTTAATTCCGCGGCATCAAGCTTTCCTTTTTTCATAATCCATTGTTCGTTATTTCTGGCAAGGAGTAACAGCTGTTCTGTCATTTCTCGCATGCGAATCGCTTCGGAATGAATAGCTTCGATCGATTCTAGGAAGAGATCGGGGCGCTCCAATCCTTTTCTTTTTAGCAAATTAGCATAGCTTTCTATAACGGTAAGCGGGGTACGCAATTCATGTGAGGCATTCGATACAAAGCTTTCCTGCTTGGCAAAGTTGCTTTGTAGCAATTCGATCATTCGATTGAATGTCTCTCCCATCTCGACAAGCTCGTCCTTTGAAGTCGTTGCGAGTGTCAACTGCTTAAATTGACCGCTCTGTTGTATATCTCGCATCGTAGTTGTCATGGAACGGATCGGCTTCATAATTAGCTCACCTAATAGCCGGCCAGAAATAATGACAGGGATAAGCGCCAGCAGTGTAACCCCAATGAGCAAAAAACGTAGTGATCGCAGCGTACTTATCGTTTCTTGCAAGCTTTCCGTTGTTTGAATATTAACGACTTCTCCACTGTGCCAAATAACAGGCATAGAAATGAGCACGTAGCTTTTCCCATCATGCTTTATGATTTCAGACTTTTTTTGCGCATAGTAAACAGGTAGCTTATTGCTCAGCGCAGTCTGCGATGGTGAAGTGACAGGTGGATAGCTCTCTCCGTTTGGAACAACAATTTGCAGCATTCCATCAATCGGGGCATATGCACGAAGCAAATCTGAGAGCGGCATTGCGGCATTGTCCTGTAAGCCGCGGGAAATCGCTGCTGTTTCGGTTTTTGCTTGCTCAATCTCGCTATTAAGCGACATATAATTAAATAGAACATAGATGGATGCATTCATAATAATAAGAAGTGCAGCGAACAAAATCGACGAGTAAAGATGAATTTTACTTTTTAGTTTCATTTTAGGTCGTTTCCTTTAATACATATCCGACACCGCGAACCGTGTGGATCAGCTCAGGCAGTCGGCCAGTATCGATTTTTTTGCGAACATATCGAATATAAACGTCTACAATATTTGTTTCTCCGTAATAATCAAATCCCCAGACTGCTTCGAGAATTTGCTCGCGCTCTAGCACCTGCCGTTTGTTTTTTAGCAAATAAACGAGTAAATCATATTCACGGGGGGTAAGCTCAATAGCGCTCCCGCCACGAATGACATCTCTCGTCTTTTCATTTAATTTGAGATCGGCTGCACATAGCCATTCCTCTTCTTCACGTTCTAACGTCGGCGTCGCCATGCGCAAACGAAGCGAAGCACGAATCCGAGCAAGCAGTTCTTCAATTTGAAAAGGCTTTGTTATGTAATCGTTGGCTCCATAATCAAGCCCGGATATTTTATCTTCAACAGAGTCTTTTGCGGTTAGCAAAATAACCGGTGTAACGGAATCATGAGTACGGATACGTCGTAGTAATTCAATTCCGCTCATTCCCGGAAGCATAATATCAAGCAGCACTAGATCCCACTTAGCGCTGTGGAACGCTTCCAAGGCTGTAAGACCATCTAAGCAGCGCTTCACTTGATAACCTTCCATTTCAAGCTCAATTTCCAGCAACCTAGCTATTTTTTCTTCGTCCTCGACAATTAGTATGGAATGCTTCATAGTTATGCTCCTCCCATGTTGCTACTTTTTCACTATAATAACATAATGAATGTAAAATGCTTAAAAGGCTAGACATCCCGAAGAGTCTGACCATTTGGACAGACTCTTTATTTGTTGTGTAATTTGTAAATAGATAACTGTCGACTGTTCCCAGCTTATATGCCATGCTACTTTGCAATCGTAAATGTGACCGATGTTCCTACACCTACACTGCTTTCAATAGTTAGGCCGCTGCCGTAAAACTGCATTAAACGGCGATGAGTATTGAGCAGGCCGATGCCTGAGCGCTTATTCGATTGTCTATCTAATATATGCTTCAAAGTGTCGGCATCGATGCCGATTCCATTGTCAGAAACACAAAACTCAACTGAATGACCAAGATCGGTAATCCGAATACGGACCTCCCCGCCTGCATTACGCATTAATAGACCATGGGTAACAGCATTATCGACCAGCGGCTGAATCGTTAACGGAGGAATGCTAATATTGATGCGATCGTCAACCTCCCATACAACTTGCAGTCTTTCTTCAAACCGCTCTTTTTGAATAAATAAATAGGAGCGAATGAGCCTAAGCTCACGTTCAAGCGGTACAGCCTGATCAGAGTTTTGAAAATCAATGCCGAGCCTAAAGTAATTCGTAAGCTCTTGGATGAGACCATCCATTTTATCCTTATCACTCCAGCTAAGTGCCGATAGTGCATTAAAGGTGTTGATCAAGAAATGAGGTTTAATTTGCGCCTGTAGTAACGCCGCTTCCATTCGCAATCTTTCATTTACTGAATTTTTCAAATTTGTTAATGATCTAACTCTAGCCCTAAGCTCTGTAGCATTGATTGGCTTGGTGACGTAGTCATTTGCACCTGACAGAAATCCTAATTCAATATCTTTATCGCGATTACTTGCTGTCAGCAGCAATATTGGAAGCTCCGTAATAGAAAAACGCTTGCGAATACGGGCAGTTAGCTCATAACCAGACATAATTGGCATAACGACATCCGAAATGATGAGATCCCACTGATTATTTTCAACTAGCTTCAGTGCTTCTTGTCCGTTGATTGCAGTAACGACTTCGTAGCTGTCATCCGAAAAAATTGTTTTGAATACACTTAGATTGACGGGATCATCATCGATGACGAGTAGACGAATTCGGTTAAGTGCTGAGCTATAATCATTAGACTCGTCATCACCTTCGGAAGATAATGGAGCGCTAGTGGTACTACTGTCCTCTGATACAATAGTAGTCACGTCAGTTAATCCATCGTTAATGACTTCAGAGTCAACGAGCTGTAATGTAAATGTGAAGGTAGATCCTTGATTCGGTATCGAGTTAACGGTAAGCGTTCCGCCATGCATGTCAACAAGCTGCTTGCAGATGCCCAGTCCCAGTCCAAATCCACTCTTGAATGGAGTTGAATTGGATAAGCTCTGCTCATATGGTTCGAATATAGTGCTTAACAACGCTGCATCTATCCCGATGCCTGTATCTGTAACGGCTATACTTGCCCATCCATCCGCAATATGAGCCTGTACGGATACCTCCCCTACATTGGAAAATTTAATTGCGTTATGCAGTAGATTGAACAAAATTTGATTCAGCCTATTTTCATCAGCATGAACATGTGGGAAATTGACTGGAATGTTGTTCACAAGCTGAATGGGCTTGCCCTCGGTCATAAAGCGTAGCGTATCGATGACGCTCGTAGCTACGTTATGTACTGATATATTAGTACGGTGTAAACTAATCCGATTTTCCTTCAAGCGAGCGATATCCAGCAAATCATTCAAAATATAGGACATTCGCCGACCGACTTTAACTAGCAATTGCAAATCATTCGCGCTATTATTGTCTAGCTTATCCTGTTCTCTTTCTGACACAGATTGCGAAATATTAATAATACCGTTGAGCGGATTGCTTAGCTCATGAGCAACCGTAGCAAGGAAGTCATCCTTTTGCTTGTCTGCCTGTTGCAATGTATTAGCAAGCTGATGCGACTCTTTCGATAATCGGAAAAAGCGTCTGAACCAAAACGCCGAGAAGCAGATCATCGCAATGATGAGATCGAACGGATAGGAAATTATATCGATCGCAAAAGTAATAAGCACGACGAGCCATATCATACTACTAAATGCCGCTACAGCAGCAAGCAGTAAGAAAATATTGTCGGAATCTATTTTGGTTGCTGATTTGTACATGACCGTAAGTGTGATTATACAAGGAATGAACGTAAGCAAAATATACACGTTTTCCAGTGTGATCGTAGTCGATAAAGGTAATAGTAATATCGATAGTGCTCCAATGACACATAACAGCTCGTAAATGAAAGAGAACCGACGATGTAGTGATAATCGAAGATTATCCTTAATTAACAGATGCAGCATAACTCCACCGAATAGCATCATGAGATACATGGACTTTAAGCTCCATTCAAATGAAAATGGAATCCATGTCAACAATAGTCTTTCGCCTTGCCACAGCGTTGCGAAAATGACGCATCCTATCATTAGTGAATAGTAAATTAGCCGCTTATTTCGATCCCCGACTAAATATAATACGAGGCCGTAGAAAAGATGGATCGCATAGGCGACGCAAGCAATCCAAACCATATTTTCGGAAAAGCCTAAATCCTTCCTTAAAGTACTATCTAATCCAAACTTAATCGGATCTACAATTCCACCATTACGAACGTTATCGAAATTGGCGACGTGAATAACGAGTTCAATTTCGCTTTCATCGTGTAGGGTAAAGTACATCGTATATGGAACGTCTTGTGGTGCATAGCTATCTTGGCTCTCGGCTGGTTGACCGGAATGACCGATAAGCTGTTTATTCAAGAAAACTTCTGAGGAGCTCTTAATACTAGATATGTGCAGACCGTAGGAATTCCCCTTGTCAGGATCTATTAAAATTTTCAGACGGTAAGTACCAAATCCGTATTTTTTGCTGCTATAATTGCTACCAATAAATGTCCAATTGCTAGGCACTTCAATGGACTGACTGGAGGTCTGCCGATTACGTAGAGTGGACTCATCGTGTAGTAGAAACGTATTAGCGTAAAATTCCCATTCGCCATTAAGTGGAAGTGAGCGGTCGGAAAAGTTATCCCAGTCCCGCAGGTCAAGCACACCATTCACGGCAACAGGCTGATTAGTCGTTGCGTTGGATTGCAACCATAGCAGTCGGAAACTAGTCAAAACGGCTAAAAACAGTATCGTTATAATCCATATTTTTTTTGTCGTCATAATAAACTAACATTCGACATGATGTGCAAGATTCCCTTTGAGATTGGATAGATATTACAAAGTTATGATCTGAATCTGAAAGAGACGGTATAATTGAAAACAATCTCATGTTATTTAATTTGATTAACGAAACATAGCGTTTCTAAGCCTTTTGGGCATTCGAAACGCTATTTTTAACTACCGCTACTGCAATATGACTGAGGGATTGGCTTTAGTTGTAGTTTTATAGTGCGGCTTTTATCACTTTTTTATAATAGAGTACAGATAGTATACCGAAGATGGAATATAGTACGGTATATAATAACATAACCACAATCATTGGTGTCCAAACTTCAGTTCCGAATAAGAACCAACCGGATTGAACGGCAAAATAGCTATGGAAGAGCCCGACGATTAAAGGAATTCCAAAATTGTAAAGTTGCTTTGCCCGAATCCCCCTCAGCAAATCTCCTTGGGTGTAACCTAGTTTCCGCAAAATGTTGTAACTCGGTTTTTCATCTTCACTTTCATCCATTTGTTTAAAATAAAGAATACATCCAGAAGCAATGAGAAAAGTTAGCCCTAAGAAGCCAATAATAAACATGATCAGACCCATACTTGTCTTTTGAGTACTGCTCATTTCAAGACGAGAAAAGTTAGCATCACTAAAATTTGAAGCTAGAAAAATTTCATTTGCTTCTTTAATTTGATTGTCATCGTAAATATCAATTCCTATATATAAGGATGATGGTTTTTGTATTGTTGGATCAATATCTTGCTGTAAACGTTGAAATACGTATTCATCTACAATGGCAACGGGCAGTCCGCCATCTGTAAAATTATATGAAATAACGTAGTCGTTTCTTAAGCCTGCATATTGTTGAGGAATAACTTCATGTTCGCCTATTAATTTGATTTGACCAGATTTTTTCAAGGACATAAATTTTTGTAGCAAATCATTATAACCGGTAAGAATGGTTTCATCAGCAGACACATCGATATCTTCAACGGTTTGATCACTAATTACAGAAATGGTCATTGAATTCGGCTCAATGTTTAATTCACTTAGGTTTGCATCTAATATATTTCGTGCGTCGATCTTTACTTGAATGACATCAATTACGTTTTCTTTAAATGTAATATCCTTTTCATGTAAGGCCAACTTAAATTGCTCGGCATCTTCTATGTTCGTCATCGAAAAGTTTGCAGGCACATTATTTACTGCTGATTTCTCTGCTGAGTAATAAGCGATATAACTTAAAGATAATAAACCGATAGCAAGTGCAGAAACCGTCGTAATAATTGTTAATAATGAAGCATTCGATTTCATTCGAAACATAATCGATGAAAGGGATAGTACTTCATTAATATTTAGATACCCGCCTTTTCTTTTCCTAATAATGTTAGCAATAAAGCGGACAGACCCTTTATAGAAAAAGAATGTTCCGATAATGACAGAACCGAGAATAAAGCTCATTGCTAGAAATAATTCCATCATCGATGTAATGTCTCCACCAAATAATTTGGTCGATACATAGTATCCTAACAAGATTAATGAAATACCAAATATACCGATCAGCATTTCAAGGAAAGAGGTTTTCTTTATTTTACCTTCTGTTGATGATGTCACTCTAAATAGGGACAATATCGTTTGCCTTCTAATAAATGTATAGTTCATCATCATAATAAACAGGTAGATGACACAAAAAACAATGATTGTTTGTATAAACGCTTGTTTAGAAAAATTTAGCTGAGCGATGTCTTCGATACCAATCGTTTTAAATAAGATCATGATGATTAATTTTGATAAGGAAAATCCAACAAATATCCCAATGAATAAGGAAATGAAATATAGTATTAAATTCTCTACACTTAAAATGCGGAAGATTTTATTTTTTGTCATCCCTATTAATTGTAATAGACCAACTTCTTTACTGCGTCTTTTAATGAAAATATTATTGGCATATAAAAGGAAGATTGAGACAATCAGAACAAGGAGCACTGAGGCGGTTTTAATAGCTGCTGCACCTTTAATAGATCCTTTAACTTCATCCATTGATAAATCATATTGCAGTGTGACAAAAGCAAAATAAAGGGCAATACTAAAGACTAGTGCAAATACATAAAGATAATAATTTTTAAGATTCTTTTTCAAATTTTGAAGGATGAGCTGATTAATGTTCATAGTGCACCCCACCCAATACACCTTGCGTTTTCATAATATCGGTAAAGAAGGATTGTCGTTCTTGTTCACCTCTAGTAAGCTGCGTATAAATTTGCCCATCTTTAATAAAAATGACTCGATTACAATAGCTTGCAGCAATTGGATCATGAGTGACCATAATAATGGTAGAGTTACGTTTTTGGTTTAAATCACTTAGCTTGTTTAATAGATCAGAAGCAGATTTTGAATCAAGTGCACCTGTGGGTTCATCAGCGAAAATAATACTGGGCTCATGAATAAAAGCTCTAGCTGCTGACGTACGTTGTTTTTGCCCACCTGAAATTTCATTTGGATACTTATCTTTCAGATCATAAATTCCTAGCTCTGTAGCGACTTCCTTAAATTTTTGATGGGCTTCTTTTTTTGGCGTCTTTGTTATCGATAATGGCAATAGAATGTTCTCTTTCACCGTTAGCGTGTCTAATAAATTGTATTCTTGAAAGATAAAGCCTAAATATTTTTTGCGGAATTCGGCTAGTTGTCTTTCTTTCATTTTTGTCATTTCAAGGTTGTTAATTTTGATCGTTCCATAACTAACTTTATCAATGGAGGAAAGGACATTGAGGAGTGTTGTTTTTCCCGATCCGGATGCTCCCATAATACTAACGAATTCACCTTGTTTAATGGTAATGTCGATTCCCTTTAATACTTCTTCTTTATTCGATTTATTTCCAAAGCTTTTAGCGATTTTATTTGCCTCTAGAATATTCATATCGAAATCTCCTTAAATTTTTTTATATACTTTCTAAAATTACTTCTTCGATAATAAAAAGTTACCTCAGAAGCATTAGCTAAAGTTAATAACTTTATTATAAAAAGGGATCACGTTCTTTGCCTTTCATTCACCTAACAAAATACAAAAGCATGTGACATTATTGTCACATGCTTACAATATTAACGAAATCATTATTTTTTGGAAACGTTAAAGTAAAGGTTGTACTTGAGTTTAGGTGTGACTCCACATCTATATGGATGAGCAATGAATCTGCTGCTTTTTTTGTTAGATATAAGCCCATGCCTGTTGATGAATTATCATAATGTGTAGTCGTTGATGTAAAGCCTTTATCAAAAATCCGAGGAATATCTTTGGCATCAATTCCACGCCCAAAGTCTTTTATTCGTAAGTGAGTTTGATTATTATGCTCATAGCTTTGAATGATAATATCATGTGCTTCACTATATTTAATGGAATTAGTTAAAAGTTGTCGGATGATGAAGGACACCCATTTAGCATCGCTTGTAACTTCTTTTATTTCTAACTGAATGTCAAAGCCAATTCCTTTTTGAATACACCATGACTGTAACGATTTAATTTCTTTGAAAACTAAAGATTTTAAATCAATAGTTTCTATATATAAATCATTTTCTATAAATAATAGACGCTTCTGATGTAACTGTTGGTCCAAGAGCAAGTGAATTCTGAGCCATTCATAAGTTAGATGAGCTTTTAATGTTTTATCATCTAATCGCTCAATCATTAAATGCATAGTCGTCAACGGTGTTTTCACTTCATGAATCCAAGACAAGAGTTCGTCTTGCTCTTGCTCTAACAGAATACGATTTTGCATAGCTATCTGTCTCAAATGCTCTGATTGATCAGTAATGCTTTGTTCAACTATTTTTTCAAAAGGACTATCAGGTTGGTTTATAGCTGATAAATCAAGATTGTTCTCCCATTCCTCTAGGCTTCTATAAAATTTTGTTTCTTTGTTGTAGCGAATGATTAAAAAGAAGATAAAAATCATCATTGTTAAAAAGACCATATAGAGAATGGGCTGGAATGAGATCGTCGCATCAATATAAGCAATAAAGATGATAAGAAATTGCTGGAATAAAAACAGAACAATCCAGCTCCAACGTTCACGTAAAAATGTTATGACCATTAGTGAGCCTCTTCCATAGCGATATAACCTTGCCCGGTTTTTGTCTCGATAAACCGCCCTAAACCAAGCTCATCTAGTTTTTTACGTAATCGATTTAGATTGACCGTTAAAGTGTTATCACTTACAAAGCGTTCATCATCCCATAAGCTTGTTATTAATTCTTCCCGACTAACGATCTTATTTTTTTTCTTGATCAGTAGTTTTAGAATGTAAATTTCATTCTTCGTTAATTCGATTGATCCTACCTCATTGGTAACGATATTTTTTTCATAATCAACCGTTGCACCGCGCCATGTTTTCAGTGTTATTGGTTCCGTATTATAATTATACACACGGCGAAGAATAGCTTGTACTTTAGCAACCAATACTTCAAAATGAAACGGCTTTTGAACAAAATCATCAGCTCCCAACTGCATCGACATAACCATGTCAGTTGGATGGTCACGGGAAGATAAAAATATAATAGGAACGTTTGAATGTGACCGAATTATTCGACACCAATGAAACCCATCAAACTTTGGAAGTTGAATATCAATAATAACTAAATCGGGTTTTATCGCTATAAATTGTTCCATCACCATACTAAAATCTTGAATGCCGTAAACTTCATAAGACCATTGCGTAAATCTATCTTTGATTTCATTAAATAGAGTTTCATCATCTTCAATTAACATCAATTTAAACAATGGATTCACCACACTTTCAACTTTTTCACCATTTAAAGTTTATAGCAAAACTTTTATCAATTTGATTGTATACAGACTAGTATTTGAACGGTGCCGGGAAGTCATTTTTAGAACCAGGCACTTACGCTATTTAACATGAATGACCATCTATTTGTGGTTATTTAATGTTGAATTGTGATGAGTTGTTTGGTTTTTTTATATTCATTTGAAAGATTGGAGCGTAACGATTATGTTGAAGAAGATTGTTATACACCTAAAGTGGTGGATATTTGTTTATATATTGCTAGGATTCACAATTCAATTTTTAAGTAGTTTAGGTATTGTGCTGTTCCAGAAAATACTCGATATGATAATGGTAATCAATAGTTTTAGTGACGTGTCATCCTTAATTATTAGCTATGCACTATTGCTAGGTGGGGTAGCTACACTTAACTATTTTGCGGAATACCCAAGTGTACATTTATCAAATAGTATAACAGAAAGATTGAAAATTATGGCATTATCGAAAATATCTCGAATTGATTATCAAGCATATCAACATATTGGTACGGGACAAATGATAAAAGTTATTGAGAATGGAGCTTTTGCTGGAAACAGTATTATTTTTTCATTCTTTCTCAGAACACTTCATGAGTTACTGCCAACAATTATTTACAGCTTATTTTTTATTAGTTTCTATGACATAAGAATCATGGTAGTGATCGCGGTTGGATATGTATTCATCTTTCTTGTAACGAATATACTATTGAAATATTTGTACAATATAAAATCTACGATACTTAAAGAACAAGAAAATATGTCTAGATATTCGATACGTGGATTCATGGAGTTAGTCGTCTTTAGAACCAACAAAAGATATGATGCAGAGATCAATAAGTTAAGTGTTACTGCACGTAATATTATAAAAAGCAGTTCTCAACTGAAAATGATACATGAATCTTTTTTCGCTATTTTTGAGTTATTTATCACTTCTATAAAAATCATAGTTATGATTTACGGAATTAACAGTGTGTTAGCAGGTGAGATATCGATTGGGATTGTCGTGGCACTGTTTATGTTTATTGATAAGATTTATTCCCCAATTGCAATTTTCAATATTCTTTTTGTGGATTATAAACTTAATAAGGTTACTTATAATAGGTTTAATGATTTTATTAATGCCCCAGAAGATAGCAATTTGGAATCGGGGCATAAGATTATTGAACTACAAGGTGATATTGAATTTAGAAATGTTTCCTTTAATTATGGTAGTGTCAAGATATTGAACAATATATCTTTCTCGGTTGAACGAGGAGCATCGGTTGCTTTTGTTGGCTTAAGTGGGGGTGGAAAGTCCACAATTATTAAATTAATTGTAGGGTTATTAAAGAAAAAGAAAGGTAACATCTTATTGGATAAGCTAGAGATAGATGATATTAACCTTAACAGTTACTATGATCATATTTCCTATTTATCACAAGATACTCCGATTTTTGATACTTCTATTAGAGGCAATATTGTATTTGATCATAATATTTCAGACGAAGAGATATATAGTATTTTGGAAAAAGTTCATTTGAAGGAGAAAATATTAAATTTACCAGAGAAATTGGATACTTTGATCGGTGAGAAAGGTGTCAAATTATCCGGAGGAGAAAGACAACGATTAGCATTCGCCAGAATACTTTTTCAAAAAAGAAATGTGTTAATACTTGATGAACCCGTATCGGCATTAGACAATCTCACGGAGAAAAGTATAATGGAAACTATTTTGAACGAATGTAGAGATAAAACAATAATTATAATTGCTCATCGGTTAGATTTTATAAAGGATGTAGATAAGATATTAGTTGTGGAGAATGGCTCTATTGTGGGTGAAGGGAAATTTGATTGCTTAATAGAACATAATGATTCATTCAAAGCGTTATGGAATCGAAAAAGCAAGGATATATTGAGCGAATGAAGCCACGGTAACATCTTAACTATACTGAAACAACGAAAGGCACCCATATTGGGTGCCTTTCAATTTTGTATTTAGATTAGGTGGTTTAATTCACCTTGCATCTGAATGGGTTACTTAACACTTGTTGTATTACTTCGTTTCAATTATCGCTACTGCTTTCGCATCAAGTGTTAGCTGCTGCGCTACTTCATTCTCGCTAATCAGTTCTGTACCTTGCAGCTGACCCAAATCAATCTGCACAGCTTCATCATTATGATTCAGAATAAATAGTAATGGCTGCCCCTCTGGAGATACTCGTGTTGATACCTCTACACCAGAAACGGGTGCGATCGGAGCAGTAATTCCTTTATCTTCACAAATATGAGCCAATAATCCCTGCAAAAATGCTGGCTCAGGGCTAGTAGCTACATACCAAGCTTGACCTGCACCAAACTGATTCACGGTTAGTGCAGGCATTCCTTTATAGAAATCACTGCCGTAAACAGCTTTAACTTCTGCTCCCTCAGCATGAATCAGATCGCAAAGGATGTTACAGCTATATTCTCCTGATAATGCTCCAAGTTCAGCAGGCAGTACGATTTGATTGCTTTGATCAGGGAATAAAGCATCAATCTCCTCAGCCCATATGCCTAGCACTTTACGGAGCTCGCCAGGATACCCTCCAAGCGTGACGATATCATTCTCATTAACAATTCCACTAAAGAAGGTCGTTAAGAATGTACCTCCTGCGTGCACAAATTGCTCAACCTTAGCAGCATAGCCTTCCTTAACCATATACAGCACAGGAGCAATAACTATATCATAGTCTGATAAGCTATCTTCTACGCCAATCATGTCAACTTGGACGTTTTGCTGGAACAAGGCATCATAATATTTGTGTACCTCTTTAACGTAATCTAAGGCAACAGTAGGACCGCTAGATAGCTCAATTGCCCAGCGATTTTCCCAATCAAACACGATAGCCACTTTCGCTTTAATGCGACTATCTAATATTTTATCTGATAAAGTATATAGCTCTTGTCCTAATTGTGCACATTCACGAAATACTCTTGTATGCTCATGTCCTACATGCTCAATAACAGCACCATGGTATTTTTCACATGCGCCGACTGATCTTCGCAATTGGAAGAACAGTACCGTATCTGCACCATGCGCAACAGCCTGATAGCTCCAAAGCTTCATAACACCTGGGCGCTTCAAGGAATTGTATGGCTGCCAATTTTGCTGACTTGGTGTTTGCTCCATGAGCATAAACGGCTGTCCTTGCTTAATACCTCTCATCAAATCATGCGTCATCGAGGTTAAACTAATAGGTGTATCAAGCGACGGATAATTATCCCATGAAACTACATCTACTTCTTTAGCCCATTTAAAGTAATCCAGCTCTTTGTATAAGCCCATCATATTCGTTGTAACGGGCAGATCAGGAGTATGCTTTTTGATAGCAGCATGCTCAAGCTTATAGCATTCAAGCAGGCTGTCAGACATAAATCTACGATAATCTAACGATATTCCTTGGAAGTTAGTACGGTCTGCACCCCATTCCTCAGATAAAGCACTAGGAGGCACAATTTCCTCCCAATCGTAGAAGGTATGTCCCCAAAAGCGTGTATTCCAAACTTTATTAAGCTGTTCAATGGTATGATATTGTTGCTCTAGCCATGTACGGAAGCCTGCTGCACAATTATCACAATAGCAGTATCCACCATATTCATTACTAACATGCCAAACGAGTAGTGCTTCATGATCTTTATAGCGATGAGCTAGCTTTTCGGCTAATCTTTCAGAATATTTCCGATAGGTAGGACTGCTGGGACATGAGTTATGTCTGCCGCCAAATTTGCGCTTACGCCCATCAAAGTCTACACGCAATACATCAGGATATTGGCGAGCCATCCAAGCAGGATGCGCCGCTGTACTTGTCGCTAAGCATACGTATACGCCATCTGCATGCAATCGTTCAATAATTTGATCTAAACGAGAAAAATCGTACGTATCTTCAGTAGGCTGCAATAATGCCCAAGAAAATACGTTAACCGTAGCTACGTCGATGCCGGCAAGTTTGAACATGCGTACATCCTCGTCCATAACCTCGTGATCCCATTGCTCAGGGTTGTAATCCCCACCGTACCATATTTTTGGAAGCTTGCTATTGATCATGTATACACCTCATTTACCAGAATTAGATATAAGAATAAGTACAGTATATATTAATCTCAAATGTGTTAAAATATAATATATTTTCAATCTTATATAATAATATGGAAGTATAATGATAAAGAGGTGAAGGGAATGCGGCATACGCGATTTGAATTAACGCCATCTGCAAGCGGTGGTTTTCCTTTGTTTATCGAGAGTATAGGACATCATGAGGATCAAGAAAAGCTAGTTCGACCCGACGGGTTTACACACTTTCATTGGCTGCAAACGTACGAGGGGGAAGGTGAATTTATTATTGAGGATAAGTCGTATCGACTTACTAAAGGGTCGGGGGTTTTGTTATATCCTGGAGTATCCCATACGTATTATGCGGTGACAGAGCAATGGTGCACACAATATATTACGTTTGGCGGTAGTGATGTTGATACGATCCTGCGCACGCTTAATATGCAGCAGTCTGCCTATTTCAGCTGGGAGGAGCAATCTCCGCTACATATGGCGATTACGAACATCATCGAAAAGCTTATAAACATGAATAATGAATTGTATTATTCTAGCTATGATGCATCGGCTGACTTATACTTTTTCTTTATGCAGTTGAAGCAGCATGGTCAAATGAATAACCGTACCTCGATTCAGCGTCATATTGTGCAACTGCAGCCAGTACTGGATTGGTTAGAAATCCAGTATGCTGATCCAAACGTAGGTCTAGAACAGATGGCAACGGTGCTTCAGCTCACGCCAAGGCAGATGAATACATTGTTCCAAACAGCCTTTCTTGTATCTCCTTATGCATATCTTATAAGGCTGCGACTTAGAAAATCTAAGGAAATGCTATTGCATGAACGAGAGCTAACGATTACGCAAATTGCGAGCCGTGTAGGCTTTCGCGATGTCAGTCATTTTGTAGCTAGTTTTCGTAAGCAGATGGAATTAACTCCTGAGAAGTTCAGGTTAATGAATTAAGTGGAGGAGGAAGTGGGTTCTATTTAGTTTATTATGAACCTATTTAGGTGCCTATTTTAAATATTTCAGTAAAATTCAGAATATTTCATTTGAAACATGGATAAAATGAAACTATAATTTAAAAAACGTCTATTTTTTGAAAATAGAGAGGTGAATTTATGAAGTATGAAAAGTTATCTAAGCTTTTTTATAAATTGGATGCAAGCTCTTATCACGATGAGTTGCAAAAAAGAAAAGATAGCTATGGTAGCTATCTAACATCATTAATGATCCGAGGATTTAGAAAAGAGCAGCATACGAAACAATCATTTGAGCTGTTTTATGTAAACACGCATGACTTAATGAATCTTAATAATGAAGTATTATTGAATAGTTCTAAAATATCTTCACTTATTAGTATGTTACCTGACTTTGTTGTAAAGCCTTATTTTAATAAATTGATTATTAATGAGGCAAAAAGCAATAATGAGATCGAAGGAATCCGTAGTACAAAAAAAGAGCTACAAGAGGCTCTTCGAGCATTAGAAAAATCCGAACCTAAATATAAGAGGTTTCAGGGTCTAATGAAAACATATCGATATATCGATCAAATAAACGCATTTGAAGATGTTCAAGATTTTAGAACGTTGTATGATGACTTAGTGGCTGATGAAATTACAACAGAAGATATTCCCGATGGAGAATTGTTCCGCAAAGAATATGTTGAAGTCAATGACGGTGGTGTAACGACTCATATCGGTATGAGCTCTGAAACGAAAATTATTGAAGCATTAGGCGCACTAATTACTTACTTGCAAAATGAATCTCATCCTGCATTGTATCGGTATATGGTTGCTCACTATTACTATGAGTACATCCATCCATTTTATGATGGTAATGGCCGAACAGGACGTCTAATTGTGGGGAGTTATTTGTCGAGATATTTGGAAAAATACTCGGCCATAACCTTTTCTTATGCTGTGAATAGAGATAAGTCAAAGTATTATAAAGCATTGGAAGAAATAGCATCGCCTTTGAATCAAGGAGATATGACGTTCTATTTAATTAATATGCTGGAATTACTATCTATCGGACAAAAAGGCATTATTGAAGATCTTGAAGTTAATTTAATGAAGCTCGAGCGGATTAAACAATATATTAAACATAATAAGTGGCAAAGCCTGAAAAACGAAAGCGAACTATTGTATATCATAATTAGCATTAACACATTTGTAAAAGATAATTTGATTTTATCTGTGCAAGATTTAATGGAGTTATCTCATAAATCTAGACATCTAGTTAATAAAGTGATGGATTATTTGATGCAGCAGGGATATGTTGAACTAGTAAGCAAAAAACCAAAAGCATATAAAATTTGCGATGAATGCCTAGAAAATATTTTATCATCCTAACCGCACTTCTAATGTACTCACAGAATGTGGTATAAATAACCGTTAACCTCTTCCTATACAAGGTCTACCCCTACTTAAACTATATGTAGAGATAGACCTTATATTTTTTTGTTGCCTTATTTCTATCTACAACTAGACGTTCAACTCCGGTGTCTGTCTAGTCGATGGTTTAACAAAACTAACTAATAACCAACGTGAGATTGGTCCAACGATTAGTAATTGCGCTGGAAGTGCCACGATAATATTTAGTCCAACAGTTTTAACATATGCAATGAAATATGAACCCTCAATTCCAATCAATGTCGCCTTTAGAATAACTCCGTAGACTGACATAATAAGAACCATGGAGGGAACCATACAAAAAGCAATCGCCAAAATAAAATTGATTTTCTTCGATTTATCATATGGAAGTGATAGGGCAAGTTTTCGCGCTCTAGGCTCAACTAATGATTCAACGATAAAAGCGACAACAAACGTTATGACAAATTGAATCAATGCACTTCCAATTGTCAATTCTGAAAATCCGTGTAAAGCTGTGTTATAAGTGGACATAATAAAAACCATCCCAAAACACATAAATAGTCCGAAAATAATACCTTCTTTTTTGTTACTAGGCAAACTAAGACATCCTTCCTTTTAAGAGCATAACGTTGATTATAGAGGACCGATTTTCTTTTCATAAGTGACGTTTTTGTGAATTTTAGAAATTAAATATTTTGTTGGCATTTAACGGTAGTTACTACCATGACAACACCAACGTATTGAGCTATACTTAGAAACGTTATAAACACCCTTCAAATTTTTATTTTCAGCCGAGAACACTCGTGACTTCAGTCGTGAGAGGTTCAAAGAAAGGGGTTTTTGTTATAATTAAATTACATAATGTTAGTAAAAATTACTCGCAGTTTCAGGTGATTAAACCTACATCTTTAACGATATCTAAAGGTGAAATATATGGAATTATTGGAGCTAGCGGAGCAGGGAAATCCACCTTGCTGCGGCTTATCAATTTGTTGGAAGTTCCCGATCAAGGTGAAGTGGAGGTTAATGGTCAGCAGCTAACACGTTTGAACAGTTATAAGCTGAGGCAAGCACGGAAATCAATTGGGATGATCTTTCAGCATTTCAACTTAGTTGCCAATAAAACAGTTTATAATAATGTAGCAGTGGCCTTACAATTGGCAAATTATCCAAAGGAAGAACGCCGAAGTCGCGTGTTGGAGTGTCTACAATTTGTTGGCTTGGAAAGCTATATGGATAAATATCCTGCACAGTTGAGTGGTGGTCAGAAGCAGCGTGTAGCTATTGCTAGAGCATTGGCGAATAAGCCACAGCTACTACTCTGTGATGAACCAACCTCGTCTCTCGATCCGAATACAACGGCTGAAATATTAGCAGTACTAGAAAATATTAATAAGCATCTCGGAGTGACAATCGTTATCGTTAGCCATGAGATGGATGTCATTCGCAGTATATGTCATCGCGTAGCTGTCATGGCGGATGGCGAAATCTATGACACGGTAGCGATCCAGCCTAAAGGGATTCACAATATAGACCATAGCCCTGAAAGCTTTGTAAAGCAGCTAACAAAGGATGGTGCGAGCGACCATGCCTGAAGTTTTAGTGCAATATCAAGCGGAAATAATCAAAGCTCTCGGCGAAACCTTTGTCATGGTTGGTGCTTCTATTGTGGCTGCGGTGCTGATCGGATTGCCTGTTGGTACGTTTCTGTTTCTCTGCAGGAAAGAGCAGATGCTAGCGGACCGATTTACCTTTCATCTTTTAAATTTGTTAGTCAACACGATACGTTCGTTTCCGTTTTTATTGCTGGTTGTTTTTCTTATCCCATTTACAAGATTAATTGTTGGGACTGCGATTGGCACTATAGCCGCAACTGTGCCATTAGCAATTATAGCGATTGCCCACTATTCGCGCTTAGTCGAGCAATCGTTGCTTGATGTACCTAAAGGAGTGCTCGAAGCGGCAATTTCAATGGGAGCATCGGTTAAAGATATTATTTTCAAGTTTCTGTATGTAGAGGCTCGCTCTGGACTTGTGCTCGGATTAACGACATCGATCATTAGTTTTATTTCATACTCGACGATTATGGGTGTTGTTGGCGGGGGTGGTATAGGGCAATTTGCGATTCAATATGGTTATCAGCAGTTCAAAACAGACTTGATGCTCTATGTTATTATTATTATAGTTATACTGGTACAGCTGATCCAATGGGTTGGCTCAACTGTATCCAAAAAAATAGATAAAAGATAGATAAGAGCTTATGCTTTCGAAGTAACTTTTTTATCGAAGAGGCAGATTTTGCAAGTACATAAAAAGTATAGCCTATGCTTTCGAAGCAACTTTTTTATCGAAGAAGCAGATTTTGAAAGTACACAAAAAGTTTTAAGGAGAGAAATAAAATGAAAAAAATGCTGTTAATGTTTACGATACTTACATTTATTGTAGCTGGTTGTGGTCAGGCGAACGAAGGTAATAAAGCGAATGAAGTCAATAATAGTGGAAATGCGCAAGTAACATTGAAGGTTGCTTCATTAATTGCTCCAATGACAGAAATTCTCGAGCTTGCTAAGCCGAAGCTAGCGGAACAAGGAATTAATCTTGAAGTTGTTGTACTAGGTGACAATGTTCAGCCTAATAGCGCGCTTGCAGCAAAAGAAGTGGATGCGAACTTCTTTCAACATGTTCCGTATATGGAAGAATTCAATAGAAACAAAGATACAGAGCTAGTTCCTGTTACACCGATATATTTTGCCAACTATGGTGTATATGCTAAATCGTACAAATCTATGGATGAATTACCTGAAGGTGCGGTCATTGCTATAGCGAATGATGTATCTAATGTGGATCGTTCATTGGCGATGCTGGCTCAGAATGATGTCATTACGCTGAAAGAAAAGACGGGTACTTATTATACACAAGCAGATATTATCGACAACCCGAAAAATTATAAATTCGAAGAAATTGATTTGTTAATGCTAGCGAGAATGTACGATGACGCAGATGCAGTCGTTATGACACCTGCGTATGCTGCACCGCTTAACTTAACGCCGAAGAGTGATGCTCTTCTTACGGAAGGAATCGAAAATGATTTTGCGATTACGTTAGTAGCACGTAAAGATAATGCTGACTGGGAGCCAATTCAAAAGCTAGCTGAAGCGATGACAAGTCCAGAAGTAAGTAAATTTCTAGAAGAAAATTATAGTGAAACGGCAATTCCAGCATTTTAAACAAATTAAAGGCGAATTCTCATTCACAGTTGAATGGAGATTCGCCTTTATCTATTAATAAGCTTCTTAGCTCACATCAACTCGATCTATACTTCTAAAGCTTAGATAGCTTATTAGTATTCCAATTGCAGCAAGAGATAATGGAATAGCTATGATGGAGCTTAGGGAAAAACCCATATTGTTGGAGCATATGATAGACACGATTAGAATCGACGATACAATAGTTGCTGGTACCGATTTCTTACGCATACCAAACGCAAGTGGCAGTAGGCTCATACCTGCAGCACCGAGAGCTTGCATCACCACATAAATGGCATGTTGAACTAAAATCTCACGTGTTAACGTGTCGGATACGTAACCAAACCCAGAATTAATTGCGATAAACAATGCGTCAATGATAAGGTTCGCTATAATGACATTGGCAAATACCCAGACGAATACAATCGACAGCTTAGCAAAGATGAGTTTCTTACGACTAATTGGATAAGTGAATAGAAGTGCCATCGTCTTATCTTTGAATTCCGTAATAATTAGTTTGGACAAGAGAACTGATGCGTAAATAATAAACGTCGCTCGAACGAAAATGTCGATCATTTGGAACATTTCTGCATAGTTCTGAAAAACAGGATCTGTACTGTCTATGCTTTCAATAAAGTATAAGAGTAACATAAAACCAGCAATGACCCCATAAGCGATCAACGAACCCCAAATATAGCTATTAAAACGTCCTTTCTTAAGCTCTAGCTTGATGAGATGGAACATAATCAACGCCTCCTTTAATCATATCGAAGAAATATTCCTCTAATGTATGATGACGACGATTAATTGACTCGATGGGTACATTGTTCATGATGAGTCCTTTGGATAACGCTTCTTGCGTAATGCTTGAATCATAGATACGAATAACATGATCGCTAATCTTTCTGAAATTTTTAATTTTCAGCGTTTCAGCTAACACGAATGATGCTGAGATAGTATCTGATGTTGTAATTTCTACATAAACAGTAGCAGAAGCACGTACTGTCTCCATCGATACCTCTCTGATCATTCTTCCCTTATTGATAACCCCAATCGTATCAGCTACTTGCTCGATCTCTGTAAGCAGATGACTGGAGATAAGTAGAGTCATGCCCCAATCATCACGTAATCTACGGAACAAATTTCGCATAGCGTGAATACCTTCTGGATCTAAGCCATTAATAGGTTCGTCTAATAGTAATAATTCGGGTCGAGTAGAAATTGCTCTAGCAATACCTAGCCTCTGTCGCATACCGACGGAGAATTGCTTTACAGGCTTGTTCTCTACACCAATCAGCTGTACTAGCTCTAATGCATCGTGAATGGCTTGTTTGTTGTAGTAACCCATGTATTCTGTATGCAGCTCCAAGTTTTGTACCGCCGTTAGTTTTTCGTAGAAGGGCGGGATTTCTATTAAGTGCCCAATTCGCTTAAGATGATCTCTTGAATCAAAGTTTATTCGCTTCCCAAACAGTTCGATTTCACCGCTAGATGGTTGCACCAGTCCAAGCAGTATTTTCATTAATGTCGATTTACCAGCACCATTAGGTCCTAGAAATCCATATATCTCACCCTGTTGTACACTCATATTGACGCTAGACAATACATCTGCCTTGTCATAATTTTTGTCGAGTAACCGCGTTCGAATAATTTCTGCCATTGTGTTCACTCCCCTTGATATCAACATAATGTAATCATATCGTGGAAATCTCACTTTTTAATGTCGTAAAGCTTACTTATTTCTTACTTTCTTGGGGAGATCTTATTGCTGCAGCTGGAAGTGTTATGGTGAAGCTAGTATGCAGACCTGGGACGCTCTCAAGATTAATGCGCCCTCCTAATCGTTCAGTAAGTTTTTTTGCGATAGTAAGACCAAGTCCGCTACCCTGTATATTACGATTTCTTGAGTCTTCTATTGTATACATTCTCTCAAAAACTCTAATCAAATCTGCTTGAGGTATACCACGACCTTGGTCTTTCACCACAATCTGAATCTTTCCTTCTAATGGAGTGAGAGATAATCCAAGATAACGACCATCGGCACCATAGCGAACGGCATTTGAGAGTAGGTTATCGAGAATTCTCGATAATGCTTCTTCATTCGCATATACGAATACCGCCTCGTCGGGAAGATTAATATCGACCTTGAAGTCATGCTCAGCGAGGAGATCGTAGTATGCTAGTATGCGATGACGGCAGACTTCGCACGCATCGATAACAGAAAGTGGAAGATCAAAGTCATCGGTCTCGAGTCTTGTTAGATCGAAGAATGTATTGATCAGTTCATGCACCTCAACGGTCTTTTTATATACTTGATTAAGCATTCTTTGCCGTTCATCTTGTGATAAATCTGTATTCCGTGTAAGCATTTCTGCATAACCCATAATAACGGTGAGTGGCGTCTTCAAATCATGGGATACATTAGCTAGCATCATACGCATTGCCCGTTCCGTTCTTGTGTAATCAGAAGCTAACTGACTGGAATGATCAAGTAATGTATTGATCACTTGAAGTAATTCTCTTAAATGGCTATCACCAGTTACAATAAGGAGACGTTCTTGTAGTTGATAGTTTTTACTCTCTGTAAATTCATGGAGCTTTGTACTTATGTACATTAGCTCTTTTCGAGTTAACTGGTTCGTCATGCGCTCGCGTACATACAAAAATAAAAGTCCGACAATAGGGATGATCCAAATCCACCAGAAGTCTCTCATCTAGAGTTCTCCTAGCCGGTAACCAATTCCCCATAGTGTACGAATGTAGCGTGGGTTGGATGGATCATCTTCAATTTTCTCGCGTAAGCGTCTCATATGCACGTTAATGACATTATCATCTTGGTAATATTCTTCGTTCCATATGAGTTGGTAAAGTAAAGCCTTCGTATAAACCCGTGTTGGGTTTTGAACAAATAGCTTTAGAATTTGAAATTCAGTTGCCGTAAGCTTGATTTCCTGATTACGCTTCAACACCTTAAAGTTATCAGGATCAATCATTAATTCACCAACGGAAAGCTTCTGTGAGATCGATTCATGTTCAGATTCCACATTTGAATATTGAGTAGCTCTACGAATGGATGCCTGAACACGAGCAGCCAATTCAAGAAGAGAAAATGGCTTCGTTATATAATCATCAGCACCAAACCGTAAGCCAAGCGCTTTTTCAACTTCGTGATCTTTCGCAGAAAGGATAATTATGGGCACACGACTTTGTCCCCTTATAAGTTGCAAAATGTCTAGTCCATTCAGCTTAGGTAGCATTAAATCAAGCAACACTAGATCATAGCTGCTGGACAGGAATTGCTTAAGAGCCTGTTCACCGTCATTAACAACAGTGGTTGTATAGCCCTCTTTGGTCAAGTAATCGGCCACCATTGTGCTGATGGCAGGATCGTCCTCGATAAGCAGCAGGTTTCCCTCCATTGCTTAATTCCCTCACTTCATTCATATATTTTCAGTTATTTCCTATTTTACGGTAGCGGTGTCTTTCCTACAAGAAGTTTCCTATTTGGATTAATTGTGTAGATTTATTCGCGTGAGTGATTAGTTAATTGAGATTTGGTTTATTTTAAAATGATTTACAAAAAAACTATTTTTTAGTATATTTGAGAAAGGACATAATATATTTATAGATTGATAGTTTTATGTTCTACAAATATTCTCAGAATGGAAGTGGAACTAGTGGAGTCTCTTAATTACCACTCTACCATATGAGAGAGAACACATCGTTTGTTTCCTCCCACTTGTAATTACATATCATATTATAGTGAATTGGAGTAATGAATATGAAACAGAGTTTGGTTCGTATAATCATTATAAGTTGTTTTATGCTTACCATCGTAGGATGCACTAATAAAGATACCGAGTTAGTAATAGAGAACCCAATGAAATATAATCCTAATACGGATTATCAATATTATCTACATCATCAAGGAACGGGGCAAGGAATAACGGAGACCGAGGATGGTTATTATTTTCTTAATGGATCGTATTTGTATTATATGGATAAGCAAACTATGGAGCCTATCTTATTAGATAATAATCCTAACAACGATTGTAGCTCGTCAGATAATGAAAGTATTCCTCAAAAATGTAATGCCTATATATATAACTCCTATATAAACTTTCCAGGATCGATCACTTATTATAAAGATCATTTATATGTTTTAGAGAAGAGTGATCGAACGGATAAGGATGCATTCGGAAGTAAGCAGTATGTGCTAGTTCAAATGAATACAGATGGCACGAAGCGTAAGGTCATTCGTGAATTTGATACTTTACCTATGCCAGTTGTTATACATCGTGATCATATTTATTTTGTGAAAAATACAAATAATGATGAAAATTCAACGATCTTTTCAGTGCCGTTAGCTGAGCCTAGAAAGGAAGCAACTGCAGTATATACAGTTAAACAGTCAAATATGAATCTTAATGATATTAGACCCTATGGAAATTATTTATATTTTATGGAATCAGGACCGAATATGTATCGCACAGTTATGCATAATTTAAGTACGCACGAGAACAAATTGTTGTATAGCGAATATGAAGGAAATGCTCTAATTACTAGTATTCTGGGAGATAGATTGTTTTTTAGTTTATTTACGGGCGATGTACTAGATGAAAAATCATGGGATTCATATAGCTCGAACTTAGTAGGAGAAGATGTTGTTAAGCTCCCGACAAAATTGCCGATAATTAGTAAGACTCATAAGGATGCTCAATACATCTTTCTTAATCCAATCAGGGTGTATAGTATGCATGAAGATTTTTCAGATGTAGAGGAAGCAATGGTAATTTACGATTCGAATTATAAAGAGGTTGATCGGATCGATATGTCGATGTTGGATCGTTATTCTGTCGATATTACTGGAAACGATCAGCATATGTTTTTTCGATCTTATAGTGATGGTAGTCTCGTAAGTCTGTATTACTTAGATAAATCGAAGATTAGCAACGGTTCTGCAAAACTAGAGTTGTTATTAGAATCAGCTTTCCCTCAGCGTTAACTGAATATGGATAAAATATGAAGTAGGGATTAATCTATGAAAATACTACTATATGAAATATTAAAAGTAACTAAAAAGAAGGTAATGATAACACTTATTCCGCTATTAATTATTGGTAATTCATGGATATTCATTCAACAGGAGATGAAGACTAATCGAGAAATAATCGAACATCGAGATCAATATACTGCCTATGAGACTCAATTTCGTGATCTTCCTGTTGAACAAGCCTACAATCAAGCGCTAGTGACCCGTGATAAATTTAGTGGATTTCAATATTATCTTTTTATTCAACAAAATTCAAATAGTGATATTGCCTATATGTTTGAAGCCGATGAAGATTATAAACGGTACGGGTCATTATATCCAGATAGTGAATATTTTAATAATGAATCGTTACTATTACTTCATTCCAATTTTAATTTTTCAGTAATTGAGCAACTCGAAGCACTGATGGCGTATCCTGATTATGTAACACGCATCGAAATGCAGGCTAAGAACATGCTTAAGTACTCTATTTTTAATCAAGAGGACAGTTTTACATATCGCAACATTGTTAAAACAGAGAAAGATTTTATTGCAGTGAAAAATGTACCTTTGCAGCTTGACTTGGATTATGGCGTCGTATCCAGCACCACGTTTCGTATGACAGATATAATGATGATTACCGTTCTATTTATGTTAACTATATTCATATTCAGTACAGAGAGAGAACAAGGACAATTGATGTTGCTGCGCACGATGAAGCATGGTCGAGCACGGTTATTTATTTCTAAACTACAATTGCTCATTGGCTTGACCTTAATAATATCACTTATATTTTATGGTTCAATTATGCTTATCGCAAATAGGCTGTATGGCTTCGGAGACGTATCGCGATATATCCAGTCGATGGGAGCTTTCAAATTTGCCCATTTACCCTTGACGGTTAATGAATTTTTAACGTGGTTTCTCATTGGTAAATTAACGATATGTATATTTTTGGCACTCTTATTTGCAATTATATTTCTACTTTTTAATCATCTAAGCAAATCGATTGTCGTACTTGCTCTATTACTTAGTTCAAGTTATATGGCCTATCAATTTATTCATCCATCCTCTTACCTCAATACAATCAAGTATATAAACATCATCGCATTTTTAGATACCTCTTATCTATTATCGAACTATGTTAACTTGAATATATTCGGATATCCCGTTAACCGTGAATTTGTTTCGTTGTCGATTATTATATTTTTAATATTACTATTTTTTATTATATGCAATATCGCTTTTGCAAGATCGAATTCAAAATTAAATGGAGTTAACTGGATATTTTCGAGAAGATCTATGCAGGAATTAGCTAATATAATTAATGGTAGTAGTAGAAGTATATCCATCATATGGCATGAATGTATAAAGCAATTATGGACTGCTAAAGGATGGATCGTACTAATCATTGCAGTACTTATTTGTGTTCACGATATCAATAGTGCAAAAATGATCATGGATAATGATCAATATTACTATAACGAGTATATGGATACATTAAGCGGTCCATTTACTGAAGAAAAACAAGCATTCGTTGAACAAGAAATGAAGCGTCTGGATAATGTCGGAACTGAATCAAAATTGGCGGATATACAATATCAAGCTGGTGAAATAAATTTTGAGAAATATAAAGCAGCCCAAGATGAACATGCCCAACTCATGGTGAGAGAGCAAGCTATTTCAAAGGTGTATTTGCAATATCAATATTTATTGGAAAAAAAACAGACAAGTAGCATTGATGTTTATTTCGTTAATCAAATTTCGGCTGATTACTTATTCAATAATGTGAATCGAGATCAGATTAATGTAATGATGGTTGGATTGTTATTGACTTTATATTTGGCAAGTAGTTATACAGTTGATCATCGTTATCAATTATTAATGTTGCTAAGGACAACAAAGCGAGGAAGATCACGTTATTTTACTACGGTCTGGTTATTTGGATTAGGATCTGTAACGTTAATATTATTTTTAATTTACATTCCTCAATATATAAATGTCTTACGATTGTATCCCTCTATCGAGTGGCAGGCGCCTATTCAAAGCTTAAAACAGTATGGAGCATTAGATATTCAAATAACATTAAAGCAATTAGTCGTTATTGTTAGTATTGGTCAATGGATAGGTGTTTTAGCGATTAGTGTCGTCTTTTTATTACTATCACAATGGTTGAAAAGATTATCTCTAACATTGCTATCAGGAATTGTGCTGGTGCTTTGTCCGACTTTTACAATATGGCTTAAATACTACGAGATTGCGAAGTACACGTTACACTATCCTCAAGTTTTATATATGATGCTCGCTCAGCAACAAATTGGTGAAGTATATATTTATTTCTTCGGAATAGTTACGTTGATCATTGTTTGCTTATATTTGTCATGGCGCTATTATGTATCTGGAAAGATATGGACTAGTAAATCATCTAACAATGAAAAAGTTAATGAATTTACTGCTAAGGAGGTTGAGATTGATTGAAGCTGCATATTTCCCAGGTGAGTAAAAGCTATCAGAAAGGTAAAGTAAAAGCGTTAAATGGAATAGATTTAGAACTGACTCCAGGTGTATACGGCTTATTAGGACCAAATGGTGCTGGAAAATCAACTTTAATTAACTTATTAGTCGGAAATTTAAAAGCAGATACTGGAACGGTTCTTTACAATGATTGCGATATTGAGACGCTAGGACAGAAATATCGCGAGGTTCTTGGATATATGCCACAGCAACAACAAATATACGATGATTTTACAGGGACAAGGTTTTTATGGTACATGGCTGCAATGAAAGGACTAACTAAAAAACAAGCGAAAACATCAATTAATCGATTACTTGACGTAGTAAACTTACAGGAGCATGCTCATAAACGTTTATCGACTTTTTCTGGCGGGATGAAGCAAAGGATATTGATAGCCCAAGCTTTACTTAATGACCCTTCTATTCTAATTTTGGATGAACCTACCGCAGGTCTTGATCCAAAAGAGCGGATTAACATTAGAAATTTTATTTCTACCATTTCACTTAATAAAATTGTTATTGTTGCCACACATGTTGTAACTGATATTGAATTTATAGCAAAAGAAGTGATTTTATTAAAAAAAGGGAAGCTTGTCTTGAAGGACGAGCCTATACGGTTATTAAAAACGATGGATGGGCATGTATTTGAAGTGAATATATCAAATGCTCAAGAGCTTGAAAACTTACAAAATCATTATCGAATTAGTAATATTACGAACGATAGCCGTGGAATTTATGCGAGAGTTGTAAGTGAGAAAGCTCCATTGGAGTATCATCATCAAGTAGTGCATCCGAATTTAGAAGACTTGTATTTATTTCATTTTGACTAAATAATTAGCTTGCATAATAAAGGCGAATTCTCATTCAGAGTTGAATGGAAATTCGCCTTTATCAATTTCTAAATGATATCAATACGATCAATATTTCTAAAGCTTAGATAAGAGATTAGAATTCCAATTGCAACAAGAGATAATGGAATAGCTATGATGGAGCTTAGGGAAAAGCCCATATTGTCCGAGCATGTAATAAGTACATAAGAATGGAGGATACAATCGACAGCTTAGCGGTGGTCAGCTCTGGTTCGCGTTACGTAATAGTAACTACGATGCAGTAGGAATCTCTAGATCTATTGCTTCTGCATTAGGATCTAACCATGCTTTAATAGCTAATTGTACTGCCTCTAAACTACTGTCTCTTGGCATATAATAATATACTCCGTTGATTCTTTCATCATAACCATCAATCATGTAGTTAGATATTTCAGGAGTGGATTTTACTAAGGCTTCTGCCCAATTCATGATATCTTCTGCCTTCATATTTGTTTTGAAATTTTCTCCACCTATTTGAATAAGATCGTCGATTTTTGATAAGTTTCCTATATTCTTCATTTCCTTAATCATCGCACTAATAAAAATTCGTTGTCTTTCCGTTCGCTTGAAGTCAGAATCTTCACGATAGCGAACATAGTTAAGGGCATCAGTGCCAAAGTATTCAGGCTTATTTGCTTCAATTGTAAATTTCTCGTGACCCCTGCCCTTATTAACAATATCCTTTGTAATAGGAAGCTTTACTCCTCCTATCGTGTCTACCACATCTTTTAGTCCATTAAAGTTAATCGTAGCGTAGTAATGGGCAGGATTCCCCAAAAACTGCTCAATCGTTTCGATGCTCATTTTT
Organism: Paenibacillus sp. Y951; assembly: GCF_056786395.1. Classification (NCBI taxonomy): domain Bacteria; kingdom Bacillati; phylum Bacillota; class Bacilli; order Caryophanales; family Paenibacillaceae; genus Paenibacillus; species Paenibacillus sp. Y951. Next base: position 137,199 of record NZ_JBXCIY010000004.1, read on the forward strand.
GCACCACCAAAGGCGAAGGCGGCATTTACTTTATCCTTGTATTTCCTTCCTACAATATCTACACGGGTATCCCTCGGTATTGAAATGAGCAACAATTTACTATCCTTTGGTCGAACTACAGCGTAAATTAAAGCATCAGATCGCCCAGTTTCCTGCTCTCTTTGATCAACGCCCAGTAACAATAATGAAAATGGTTCCTTATCTTTAATTCCTATCGGTGGCTCAACATTATCTATCGGGACATAAGCTTCCTCGAATGCTTTACCGATCTCTTTGGAGTACAATGCTTTAAATAAATAGAGGGCAATTTGATTTTTGAATGTTAACCCACATATTACAGCGATACATATGACTATTAAGCTTATATATAATATTATTTTTTTGCGTTTCTTTTTATTGATATGATTTAGAGTTCTTGAAGTAGTCTTGTTTGGCTTGTTAGTTGACTGCTTTACAGTACTCAATCTTTTCACCGCTTCCTATTATATAATTGCAATATTATGTAATTAATAAGACGTAGAGTGATTATTAAAGCTTGCATTTCATATCTAAACGATAAAACCCAGTATAACGAAAGAGGAAGATAAACCTCCTATTCGGATGATTTACCTTCCTCTTTATATGTATTATCATTTAATTATTTAATCTAACAAAATAAATTTAAGAGGATGTTAGAAATAGTGAATATGCTCTTACGTTAACAGTTCTTGAAGCGCATTTTCCAGTGTTGGATAAGAGAAGGAAAAGCCATGCTCTAATAATGAACTTGGTAGAACTGTTTGACCTTCCAATATGAGAATACTCATTTCTCCTAATAGAAGCTTTAGCATAAATGCAGGAACAGGCATCCAGTGTGGTCGATGTAGCACTTTCCCAATCATTTGACCGAACACTCTTATATTTACAGGATTAGGTGCTGTAAAGTTGACTGGACCTACAATGGAAGGGTTGGATATACAATAAAGCGCTGCACGAATGACATCATCGATATGTATCCAAGATAACATTTGCTGACCACTTCCAATAGTACCCCCGCCATACAACTTATAAGGTAGGACCATACGAGGTAGTGCCCCTTCATGTTCACCAAGAATAACGCCAAAACGCATCAATACAGTTCGTATTCCGCTATTGCTGGCTTCATGTTCCCATTGATTGACGGTGTCAGATAGGAAATCTGAAGGTTTCATCTGATGTTGCTCTGTGAACGTTTCAGTATGGGAAATGCCATAATAACCTACAGCACTAGCATTCAGTAACACGCTCGGTTTATGTTGCAAAGCTGCAATAATTCGCTGAATTTCCTTTGTTGCAGAGAGGCGACTGTCTAAGATTCTGCTTTTTCTTACAGTTGACCAGCGACCGCTATTCAGTGACTCTCCTGCAAGATTAATAATAGCCTCAACGCCCTCTAATTGTAGCTCTGGTTGATCTCCGTCATTAAGCCAATTGACATAGGTGACACCTTCCATAGGAGAATAAGGCTTCGTATTGCGTGTAAGGATGAATACCTCATGTTGATGATCTAGAAGATGTGATTGGAGCGCTTTCCCGACAAAACCATTACCACCAGCAATTGCAATTTTCATGGTTTTCTCCTCCTCGTATAGATGAGATATACTTTATGAACATTATAGTACATATCCACATAATAATTTACTAAACGTCTAACGATTATTACAAGATCACGTATCTGAATATTTAGATGCAGATTTATTGCTATTATCGGAGAATGTTTTTGGCAAGGATGCTATATTACAAATCAGAACCATATTGGATACCGGAAGAACATTAATGTTACGACACCCATCTTATCTCATCCATGGAGATTTTGATGATTCACATATATTCGCTCATCAAGGAAAGTTCACTGGCATTATTGACTTTGGAGAGATTCAAGGAAATAGTCCACTATATGATCTAGGTCATTTTAAATTGCACGATGGGTATTATGGATTGGGGTTAGAAGACTTGGTATGGTGTACAACAGAACGTGGGGCAGATATCGTGAACACTCCGTTTGTTGATGATGACCAAATCCCAGCATGGGGTAAAGCATATGTTGAAGCAACCCGTAAGCATGGGCTAATGAACGGTCGGCAAGAAAATCACTTTGTGCCAACGGGATTAACGACAAGAGCAGAAGCTACCGTCGTTCTTTTACGTCTATGGAAGCAGCTTCATCCATAACATCTACTATGAATATAAGAAATGGCGATGCAGGAATTAATTCCTACATCGCCATTTCTTTATGTTCGGAAAAGCTGTAATATGAGAATCATAAAGAGAAAGGAGTTTCTTTATGATATTTACGGCAGAACTTATCTTTATGATTATTTCTGTACTTATGATGGGGATTGTATTTTCCGTTTTGTACCGATTTAGACGAGAACCTGGCGTTCGCTATATGATGGGCGTGGTCATTTGTCGAATTATATTTGCAAGCAATGTTGTTCTAGAGACAAACAGCTTTTTATTGATGGAAAAGCTAATTTTTCGTAATATTCAGCAGACCGCGTTGCTTTTTATAGTGCCATTATTTATTGTATTTATATATGAGTTAACGGGATCCCGTAGAGTGATGAAGTGGTCATGGAAGCTTGCATTATTTGCAGTATTTACTTTATTCGCCATACTTATTTGGCTTGATCCGTATATTCATGTCATCTATTACTCCGTTGAGTTATATGACGATCAATTAATTACAACAAGAACAATGTTTGCAACGATGTTTAATTTGCTTTGCTACGGTGCATTAGCACTGAGCATGTACTTATTACTTAGATATATATGGGCAATACCGCATCATTTTCGCAAACCAGGAATGCTAGTGGTGCTATTAGCCACATTGCCATTTCTGATGGAGCTGATGAAATTTGTTAATCCACTATGGTCACCGTGGCTAAAACCACTATCTGTTTTTTGTGGGGTGACGGGTACGATCATGGTGTTAATTGTATTGCGAACTAAATTTTTCTCAGTTGTACCAATTGCGAAAAATATTGTATTTGACACGATTCAAGAAAGTATTTTAATAACAAATGCTGCGGGGAAAGTGATCGATAATAACAAAAAAGCCATTCAGTTTTTTTCGGAAATGGGTTATGCCGATTTTTATGGTCACTCGATATCCGAGCTACTAGAGCGTTGGCCAGAGTGGCATCAATTATGTCAGTCTGCTCAACAGGGTAGTGTGGAAATTGATGTGTGGCAGGCAGGAGAACGGAAAATTTATCGTGTTAATGTATATCCGCTGCGGGTATTGCGCAATCAAAGCCAAGGAAGTGTGTCAGTAATCTTTGATATAACAGAGAAACAGGGACATTTGGAGAAGATTGCTCATCTGAATAAATTAAAGGATCAATTATTTACGATTGTTTCTCATGATATTCGAAGCCCACTAGCGATGCAATATCAATTAATAGAGCTGCTAGAGCATGATCTTGAACGCTTCGATGCGGAGCATCAGGAAGTTATCGTTAAGCTGGGTGAGCAAATCCGAAATACACTGGGCATGTCTAACAATTTGCTAGAATGGTTCCGTAGTCAACGAGAGGATATCGCACTCAGGCCACAACTGTTAGAGTTGCTAGAGGTTGTAGGGGAAAGTTGTCAATTACTACATATGAGTAGCGCAGCAAAGCATTTGCGTATACATAATAGCATTCCTGCAGGTACTTGCGTGTTTGCCGATCGCGAAGCTATTGGATTAATTATTAGAAATCTACTATCCAATGCAATCAAATTCACTCAAGTGGGTGGTTCAATCGATATCCGTGCAGAGCAGTCTGGTGATATGGTCATTGTATCCGTTCGGGATAACGGAATTGGGATGGATATAGATATGGCGAAGCAACTTTTCGTTGCTAAGCAAATTTACTCATCTATTGGTACATTAGGTGAAAAAGGGGCAGGACTTGGCTTGCTTGTTAGTAAACAATTTGTACAGCTAAGCGGGGGAACGATGTGGGTAGAGAGTGAAGTAGGGCAAGGGAGTAGCTTCTACTTTACGATAAGAAGCGGGGCGGATTTATGAAGGTTGTTATCGTAGATGATGAGCCAATTATGCTGTTAGCTATGAAGCGAATGCTGTCTAGCATGGAAGAAATTGAACTTGTTGGTAGTTTTCAAAATGCGGCGGAAGCAAGTGATTATATAGAAAAATATCCTGTCGATCTTGCATTTTTGGACATTCAAATTGCTACCGATGATGGAATTGAGTTAGCGCGCCATTTACGCTTAACGCATCCAGATCTGGATATTGTATTTACAACGTCGCATTCAGATTATGCAATGGCAGCTTATGATGTTTATCCTCTGGATTATATGGTAAAGCCGATTGGCCGACAACGATTGACCCAAACGATCACTAGAGCAATTCAAAGACGCGGTTCATCCGCTAATGCAAGTAATCAGCTAGCGGGTGCGAATAAGTCTAGGTTAAAAGTACGTACACTCGGCTGTTTGGAGACTAGCAGTGTGGAGCAGGGCATAGTAAAATGGAGCTCGAAAAAAAGCGAGGAGCTATTTGTCTATTTAATATTACATCGAGGTCAAAGTGTAGCGAAATTGCGGGTAATGGAAGATTTATTTCCAGATATGCCTTATAAAAATGGAGAAGTATATCTTCATACAGTCGTTTATCAGCTAAGAAGAGCACTTAATCCTCATGGATTCAAAGAGATCCTAATATCAGGGCAGGAGCGGTATAGGATAGAGATGAGTCAACTAGACGTTGATTTTATTCAATTTGAGCAGGGTGTAGATCAGCTAACGAACATTAATGATGATAATGTTGCGAGTGCTATCGAACTAGAGAAGCAATCTTCGGGAGAGCTTTTTGAGGAGCAGTCGTTTGTCTGGGCAGCGATGGAGCGGGAGAATATGAATGTGTTGTACCAAACGTTCGCTAATCATCTGGCCAACTGGCTAGTTGCGAGTGAACGATATGGAGAAGTAATCCAGATTGCACGAAAACTAGTTGCCCGTAATGAATTTGATGAGCGATCGAATCAGCTTCTACTTAAAACCCTTGGAGCAATGGGAGATAAGCAATCGTTCCATAACTACTATGAACGGTATGTACAGTTGTTGCAAATCGAGCTAAGTTTGCAGCCATCGCCTGCGATACAGAAAATTTATCGTCAATATCGGTGAAAAAACATATTGTTTTTATGAGCAGTGTTACATTGACAGCTCCAATCGGTGTCGCACATACTTTTCGCAATGGGCATGATGAGCCCGTTATATTTCAGCTGAAATTGACACCACCGCAACAGTTCGAAGGATCTGTACGTATTCATTATGGATTAATAGATGTAAATGACGAGTTTCTATAAAAAAAGTGCTAGAGCCTCATGGATAAGTCACTTCATGTCTATTCAAGTTTAAACAATATATAATTATTATTATAGTGATAGATATTTTTAATCCTTAAATAATTTTGATCAGTTTATAATGGATATATAAAAGGTTTGTGACTAGGTCGTACCTTGGCTTGTTTTGACTCCTATAAAGGAGCGCCTACGTCTTTTATGAAAATTTCAGGGGATAAGGAAGGTAGAAATGAGCGACAGACAGCAAAAAACAGACGTTATTTTAATTGGAGCCGGAGTCATGAGTGCGACTTTGGGAGCATTACTGAACGAATTAGTACCAGAATGGGAAATTAAAGTGTTTGAGAAGCTTTCAGATGCAGGTGAGGAAAGCTCTAACGAATGGAATAATGCGGGAACAGGACATGCTGCACTGTGCGAACTTAACTATACCTCCGAGAAACCGGATGGATCAATAGACATTAGCAAGGCTATAAAAGTTAATGAACAATTTCAACTTTCAAGACAATTTTGGTCTTATCTTGTGGACAGCGGTCTGATACGCAACCCGCAGGACTTTATTATGCCCTTACCTCACATTAGCTTAGTACAGGGTGATAAAGATGTTACATTTTTGAAAAAGCGTTTTGAAGCGTTATCATCTAACCCATTATTTCAAGGGATGGAATTTTCCACTGATCCTGAAAAGCTGATGGATTGGATTCCGCTTATTATGGAAGGTCGTCAATCGAATGAATCCATAGCGGCAACGAAAATCGACTCAGGTACAGATGTTAACTTCGGTGCTTTAACACGCATGATGTTTGACTACTTAAAGCATAAAAACATTCAAATAAACTATAAACATAGCGTTAGTGATATTAACCGTACGAGCGACGGCTTATGGGAATTGAAAGTACGTAATCTTGATAGCGGTACCGTTGAACGTCATACTGCAAAATTCGTCTTTATCGGCGGTGGTGGTGGAAGTCTACCCTTACTACAAAAAACGGGCATTCCTGAATCAAAGCATATCGGAGGATTTCCGGTAAGTGGACTATTTATGGTATGTAACAATCCAGATGTTGTAGCGCAGCATCATGCCAAGGTATATGGTAAAGCTAAGGTTGGCGCTCCTCCAATGTCTGTCCCGCATCTTGATACAAGATTTATCGATAACAAAAAATCATTACTGTTTGGACCGTTTGCTGGATTTTCACCAAAGTTCTTAAAAACAGGTTCGATGTTTGATCTAATTGGTTCTGTAAAACCGAATAACGTCTTAACGATGTTAGCAGCGGGTGTCAAAGAAATGTCATTGACAAAATACTTGATCCAGCAAGTTTTGTTATCGAATGAAAAGCGTATGGAAGAGCTAAGAGAGTTTATCCCGAACGCGAAAAGCGAGGATTGGGGTATTGTAGTAGCAGGGCAGCGTGTACAGGTCATTAAAGATACTGAGGCTGGCGGCAGAGGAACACTACAATTTGGTACGGAAGTTGTTAGTGCAAGCGATGGCTCAATTGCTGCATTACTGGGAGCTTCTCCAGGTGCTTCTACTGCGGTTCACGTCATGCTCGAAGTTTTGCATAAATGCTTCCCACAATATATTAAAGAGTGGGAGCCGAAACTTAAAGAAATGATTCCCTCTTATGGCGAGTCACTTGTGGAAAATCGGGAACTTTTCAATCAAATCCATGCTTCAACAGCGGAAGCGCTTGGCTTAGCGGGTAAAAAACAACAACTAAATACGAAATAATCTGTAGTGGTACGTACGTTGTATACGACGAAAAAGAGGATTTCGCACATGATGTGTGAAATCCTCTTTGTATTGCGATACTTATGATGGAAACTCAGTTTTAGTAGGTGCTGCATAGCCTTCTGCATACGTATTATCAATAATCGATCTAATTTCTTGTAGAGTTTTTCCTTCTTGAGTCATATTGATAGCATCAACCGCAATAGCATGGCATCCATTTTATAATTTCAGTAGACAGTCCAGCGGCCTCGTAAACTAGGCGGATCTGTTCGTTTTGTCCATCCAAAAAGGAAGGTAATATCGTTGCGGATGCAGTTTCTTCTTGTATATCTCCACTTACATGTAAATGCTCATTGGTTTCTACATGTCCATTTTCATTAGTGTGTTCTTGATTATGTGCCCCGTTTTGCGAGCTACAAGCAGTAATAACAATAACTGACGTTAACAAAATGCTAATCTTCGTAAGAAAAGAGCTCATTATTTCACCCCATCATCCTGAGTATATTTCATTATATTATACTGCTTCACTACTAGTCCAAGGTTGCGTTACGGACACTACCGTTTCTCCAGTTCTTATCGCTTGATCAATTAGCATTCCGATATAATGATCTTGAGACGCTTCCGGAAGACCATAGAAGGATGGACCTCCTGCAGCATAATCTGCGATCTTGATAAGACAGGTTGCAATGGCAATCTCATCATCATACAATCTTGCTGGCATAAATGGATTTTCATACACCCATTGCTCGCCTGCCATAATTCGTTTAAGGAAATAACCTTCTGCATTTTCGTACTCGCCTTTATTGATCCGTTATGAAATCGTAAATACCAAGCTTGCCGCCAAAATCTAACCAAGCAAGATCTCTCTCTGATTCAACTAATTTATCTTCCGTTGGCGGGCCACTTCGGTTAGGTCCAGCTACCCAATCGGAATGAAATCTCATACCCCTAATGCTCACATTCTCGAATTGTACGCCGAGCATTTTACGGATAAGGCTCACCGCATGATAAAATTGCGAAATGGATACCGTCACTTGATTGACTTTTCCTAATTGACCTGACTGAATGACTGCAGCACGCGCTTCCTGGATCGGATGATATTGATATTGCTCAGCCACTTGAACTCGCGCACCTTGCAGGGTAAGTTTGTCATGCAGCATAATTAGTCCATCAAGATCAGGGGCAGGAGGAGTTTCCACTAATACAGGGATTCCTCGCCGAGATAGCTCTAGCTTATAATGAATAGCTGCTGACGGGTTAACGGATAGAATAACGAAATCGGGCTGCTCCTTAAGTAATAGCTGATCTAACGTGCGATACGTATTGACATGCCATAATTGCTCCATAGATTTTCCTATCGCTTCATCACGAACGACCATTCCACTAACATGAAACTTCTCGGTTAGAGCGTGCGCAATTCTCAAAAAATATTGTGCACGGAATCCCCCACCGCCTACAATGCTGAATTTAATAGGTTTACCCATGAAATATATCACCTCTTTCTTTATATGAAAGGTCGAGGCGTGGGACTGATTGGCTTCAAGGTATTTGATTCTATTTGATTAAAGTTGAATTTATTGTGCGGCATACTATGTGGAATCAATTCTGTGTAAGTAGAAGAAGGAATATTTAATTCTACATTATCTTTCGTAAGAGTAGATACTCTTGAAGAAGCTATCGTATTGTCTAATCAATCTGAATTTGCAAATGGCGGTGTTCTGTATACGGATAGCGCGAAGGCCATTCGTTACTATCGCGATCATATTGATGCGGGAATGCTAGGTATTAATGTTGGTGTCCCTGCTCCAATGGCATTCTTCCCATTCTCAGGATATAAGAAATCTTTCTACGGTGATTTACATGCAAATGGTAAAGATGGCGTAGAGTTTTACACTAGAAAAAAAGTGGTAGTGGCTAGATATTAATGTAGATCGAAGAAAGTTTATACCAATGCATAACAGACTAGGTTAATATACCGCTTGCTTTTTTGGTATATTAACCTAATCATTTTAGAAGTTCTGAGATTCTATTCATTTGTTTGAATTCAGCAGGTACTGGTAAAAAGTTACTTGCTTTTTTGTATGCGGAAATAGCTGTAGACATATTTTACTAATTATGTTAATATCCATTTAACATATAACCAACATTGGATATTTAAGATTGAGCAAAGAAAGGGATCGAGCTTTTTGACAAATCTAATTATTCTAGCACTACTACGCGATAGACCGATGCACGGCTATGAAATACAGCAAATTATACAACTAAGTCATATGGATGAATGGGCTAATTTACTGTCAGGCTCCATTTATTATGCACTTAATAAACTCGAAAAGGATAAATTGATCCGTACAGAAGCAGAGGAGCGTCAAGGTGCTCGGCTTCGTAAAATCTATGCTATTACAGAGGAGGGAGAGCAACTATTTCAAACCTTGGTGCGTGAATCATTAACATTAACCCCGCATTCGGTGAAGTCAGATTTCACGGTAAGTTTGAACTGGATTGAAATACTTTCGAAAGAAGAAGCTATTACTTTATTGGAGAAAAACCTACAGCAAGTCGAAGACAATTTAGCGAACTGGGAAACCGGGAAGTTATTAAAAGGTGAGCATGGATTATCACTATTTGCGATAGCTTCATTCGATAATGCGATCGCTATATTGGAGCAAGATATTAAATTTATTAAGCAAATCATTTCAATTTTAGAGCAGTAATCAAATCGTCGACATCCATCGACGTTTTCTTTTAATCAAATACCCAACATTGGATAAACAATATTGGATAAAGGGGGAGTAGTATATGAGCAAATTGATTGAGGTTAACAATATCGTAAAAAAATATGGTAATCGGACAGTTGTGAATGGTATTAGCTTAACTATTAATCAGGGTGAGGTCATCGCGATTATTGGTCCAAACGGCGCGGGGAAATCAACGACATTAGACATTATTCTAGGACTTAAGCAGGCAACTCAAGGATCAGTTACTTATTGGAAGGAGCAGGCAGCCCAACATATTGGTGTACAGCTACAAACCATGCCATTCTTTGCAGGTTTTACAGCATTAGAAAATATGAGAATGTTTTCTGCTTTCTATCAATTGAAATTAAAAGATAATCAATTGTATTCCTACTTAGAAAGATGTGGTATTGGAGCTTCTGCCAAAGTAGAAGCTACCAAACTTTCTGGTGGACAGCAGAAAAGATTATCTATTGCGCTAACATTAATGCATCATCCGCAGTTGCTTTTCCTTGATGAGCCAACGGCGGCACTTGATCCTAGGGCACGCAAAGAGATAAGAGAACTTATCCAATCACTATCTGCTACAGGAACAACGATCGTATTTACTTCTCACGATATGGAAGAAGTAAGTAAAGTAGCTTCTAAAATTATAATGATTCATAATGGCGAAATTGTTGCTGAAGGTACTGAAGAGTTGTTGTTGAAACAGCACGAAGTAGCGCATTTAGAACAGCTTTACCTTAATTTAACAGAGGCGTAAATTTAGAATAAAGGGGATTTTTTATGTTAACAATTATTCGAACAATGTTAATTGGTGTATTGCGTGATATTCATACGATCGTGTGGACAATTCTATTTCCAATTGTGATGCTAGTTGGACTTGGATTATATATAGATAATGAGATGTACTCAGCTCGATTATTAGCTGGCGTATTAGCGACAAATGTCTTGTTTGCTACAACAATGGTGACGGCCTTTTATATTATGGCACATCGTAACAGAGGGATTTATAAACTTCTTCAAGTAACGCCATTCTCAACGTTGAAGTTTCTACTTTCTATTACTGCGGTAAGAGGAATTATGATTGCAATTATTAGTATTAAACTAATGATCATAGGATGGTTAGTTTTTCATGTATCGTTATCACTTTACAGTATCGTTGGAATTAGTATAGCGCTATTGTTAGCAACGATATGCTTTAATTCAATTGGTATAATAGCGGCTAATTTATCTAAAGATGAAAGTAATGTAAATATGATATCCAATTTAATTAGTTTTCCAATGCTACTAACAAGTGAAGCCTTTTACAGTTTAGATCAAGCGCCAGTATGGGTACAATGGTTAGGTCATATTCAACCTCTATATTATTTTGTAGACGCATTAAATGCTGCTATAAATGGGAAGGAGAGCTTAAATGAATTTTGTTTAGCTTTAGTCATATTGTTAGGGTTCACAATTGTATGTATAGGAATGGCCGTGAAAACATTTCGTTCAGATGCTAATGAACCTATTCTGAGAAACTAATTGCTTTTTTCAAATTGAGTTAAGTGTAAAGTAATTCTGTTCAAAAAGTAAATCATGCGGTGAAGCAAGCGATGTCACACCCGGATGAGTAAGCTTATAATGCATTATCTCATGCTGAAAATGCGCTTGGTAACGCAGAACAACAAAATGGCGGTTAAGGAGAGTATTCCGTAACCGCCATTTTTATTGTTAACGAACATTTCTGATCAAAGTGAGCTGTCTTCCTTGCTAGCAGAACAATCCAGTTACAATGTTGATGTGCGAGAGCTAGATGGTTCATCTTTTCTTTCTAGAACACGTGCCCATCCAGTTAATATAACAGCTCCAAGAACCATAATTGCTCCAACCCATGGTGTATGAATAATTCCGATGGAGTCAGTTACTACTCCTCCTAAATACGCTCCAATCGCGATGCCGGCATTAAATGCGGCAATGTTAACAGCAGATGCTACATCTACAGATTTAGGTGTATAACGTTCAGCCAACATAACAACATACACTTGTAATCCAGGTACGTTCATAAAAGCTAACAATCCCATAAAGAAAATAGTAATTAATCCAGCAACTTTGAATGGGATAGTGAATGTTAGAACGATCAGTACAATGAATTGTAGAATAAACATGTAGAACAAGGCAGATACAGGCTTACGGTTAGCGGATTTTCCGCCAATGACGTTACCGATAGCGATGGCAATACCGTATACAAGCAGAATAACGGTCACTGTACTTTCACTAAATCCAGTGATGTCTTGCAGTAACAGAGATAAATAGGTAAAGACTACAAAAGTACCTCCGTAGCCAATCGCAGTAATAGCGAATGCAAGTAGTAAACGTCCATTCGTCAGAAGTTTCAGTTGATTATGAAGTGAAGTTTTAGTTCCTCTACGCAAATTAGAGGGAATCAACATCATATTGGCGATGAAAGCAATGATGCCAATAATGACAATTCCGATAAAGGCTGCTCGCCAACCCATATGTTGACCGATCCAAGTACCTAGTGGAACTCCAGTAACCGTGGCTACTGTAAGTCCTGAGAACATAATTGCAATGGTAGTAGCCCCACGCTAATAAACTCTGTTGTCCCTATTGCGAATGCACTTATTGCTAACGCAAGGAGTGCTAAAGTACTTCTTTTTTTATCTAGTGTCATGTGAATGCTTCTTTCATAATGTATTACCGGCCGGTAAATGCTATTATGAGACTTCTAAGCACCAATGAACAGTACGTACTTTTTAGTGATATAGGTACTAAAAAGTGTCTAATAAGCAAACGTACTTGCCTTTATGGATCCGTTTTGAGTTCCATTTGTATATTAGGAGGGGGCTATAGCCATAATGCAGCCATTTACGAAAAGAGTCATTGAAATTATACAAAGTATTCCAGTAGGGTATGTCATGACCTATGGACAAATTGCTGAATTAGCTGGAAGTGCAAGAGGAGCGAGACAAGTAGTAAGAATTTTGCATTCGATGAGCTCGCGGTATGAACTACCTTGGCATAGAGTTGTTAATGCCAAAGGAGAAATTGCGATTACGGATGATGAATTTCGCTTCAAGCAGCAGCTGTATCTAAGCGATGAGGGTGTTATAACAGATGGAAAAGGCCTAATTGACTTGGAGAAATTCCGTTACAAACCGCTTAAAGAGAACTTTATGATAGAAGATCAATAGCTAATGAAAATTATGTTTCTGGGCATCTTATGGAGAAAGACGTCTAAGTGTATGCTTTCGAGGTGAACTTTTTGTTAACAGAGAAGTTTACTCAGAAGGTAAACAAAAAGTTTTTAGGAGTTGAACATAATGGCAAGAAGAAAAAGAAGCTATGTGGTACCAGGGGTAGAACAAGAAATGCAAGCATTCAAAGCTGAAGTTATGAAGCGTGAAGGATATACCGTAGATCCAAACCAAGCAGATGATGTGAAGTATGAAGTTGCTGCGGAACTTGGAGTTCCGCTTCATCCTGGAGAGAACGGTCAATTGACTACGGAAGCGGTAGGGCATGTCGGTGGAAAAATTGGTGGCTCCATGGTTCGGGAAATGATTCGTCTCGCCCAAGAAAAAATTGCAAATAAGGAGTAGTCATAAACCTTTTCGAGAATGCACTACATGGCTTATTGATCATGTAGAATAGGGTAGTATGCTTGAGGGGAGAGGGGAACTATATTGAAGCAATGGTCAAGAGAAATTGAAATAAATACATCCATTGAACATGTTTGGTCGTATTTAGATGGGTCATTAGAACAGATGCAAAAGATTATGCCACAAGTGGTAGAAAATAAACCAATTAAAATGACAAACGAAGTTGTAGGCAGTATATATCGTCAGCAATATAAAGAAGGTAAGCGCATTGAGGAGTATGATGTGCATACGTTGGAATATGTAAATCATCCGAACGATAAAAAAATAAAAATTGGATTTACACTGGCCAATGCATTTGAGATTACAGCCTTATATGAATTGCGCCGCATCAATGATCAGAAAACGGTGCTTACATATACAGCTACGAATAAAGCATTAAAGTGGTTTGTAAAAATATTTATGATCTTTGCAACAGAGAAAGTCGTTGTTAAATTTTTGGAGACGGTTAAAAGAGTTGCGGAATCAGAGTTTCAGGAAGAACAGAATTGAGCTAGGGTTAATAAAGTTTCGCCGATTGTTCTAAAAAGACGAAGCCAGCTGTGGTTTCGTCTTTTTAGGTGGATCTCTCTTTGACCGTATTTTCCGGATATTGAGAGAACATCTAATAATAATGTTAGCGTGTTGCTAGGCCTGACTTTCTATTTCTTGATAAGACCAGATTAAGCGAATCGTTGTACCTTTGCCTAATGAAGTTTCTACTGCAATAGTTCCATGCATTGCTTCCACAAGATCCTTTGCAATGGCCATTCCAAGCCCCGAACCCTCTGTCATCACGTTCGTATCCGTTCCTCTAAAGTATCGTTCAAAGAGCTGCGCTGCTGTGTTCTCATCCATCCCTTGGCCGTTATCAACGAATTGGATAATAATTTGCTGCTTCGCTTCATCGGACCATACAGATACATTAAGTCTCGTATCTGGGGAATTGTGAATCAGTGCATTAGCAGCTATATTCAATACAACTCGTTCAAGCCATGGACCATAAAGCGTTACTACAATGTCTACTGGGGCAGGCTTGAACTGAATATGTTCTTTGACAAAGGATGGATGATTGCCTGCTCGATCCAATACTGAAGACAGCCAGCTATTCAGCTCGAGCAGTTCTCCCTCAGCAGGTTTCACGCCTGCATTGATTCGATAAGTGAGTGCAAGATCGTTAATTAGTACATCCATATGTGCAGACTTTTCTAGCATAATCGTTGAGAACTTACGTACTTCTTCGGTGCTCCAATCATAACCAGGTTCAGCGAGCATATGAGCGTATCCTTTAATAGATGATAGCGGAGTTTTCAAATCATGGGTAATCCCGCTAATCCATTCATCCCGCAAACTATTATTTTGCTTACGCAACTCTTGTTGCCGTAATAAAGTGCGAGAGAGATTGTCAATAGAATGTATTACTTCAATAAATACACGATATCTTGGTCGCCATTTCCCTGAACGTTTCTTGCTTCGTGTTACGCCACGTCGATCAAGCGGCTCCTTATATTCAGCTCGACTTAAGCCATCCAGCCAAGTAAGTATATGTAGCATAGGACCGCCAAAGCGATGAGCATTCCATAGAGAAAGCAGGAGCAATATAGCAACTACCGCTACAATCATACTGCTGCCCCCAATTAGCAGAATTCTACCCTCCGGCGGCAAAAAGCTTCCTTGTCCATTAGTGCCTCCAGTCTCATTGGGAAGCATAACGACCCAAGTACTCCCAGTGTTAGCATCATAAGATGAGTTCATCTGATACCCGTATCGATCGTAATACATAGACCGAAGTGCTAACTCTGAAACACTGTAATATGTGCCGATATGATCCGGTTTATTATAAGAAGCAAGCTCCGTTCCTTCAGGGTTAAGCAGTTGGATAAACCCACCTAGTGATTCGAGTTGCTGGGCAATAGCTTGCGGAATGATTAATTGCCCCTGTGGGGATACACTCGCTTGCGCAGTCGTCTGCTCTAATATTTGCTTGATCTTGCTATGAAAACCATATACTAATGTGTAGGTTTTTCCGTTTTTTTCTTGAATCCACAGGTACAGCTCATATGGGAAAGGTTTCTTTTCCGTCCAATAGTCTACTAACTCTCCTGGGGCATAGCGCTTTGGCACATCATTTGGAACAAGATAGGAATGATCGACGATTCCATCTTCATCTAAGCTTTGTAGCCAGCCGTTATTGAGTTTCACTTGTTCTAGCAATCTAGCGTCAAATCGTATACCATCGGGCGTAAGCTCCGATGATTCGACTAACTGCTGGAGACCAATTGAAGCAAAGTCTTTATTGATGCTAATTTCGTTCAATTGTTGAAACACCCAAATTAAGCAAACTGAAGCGATGATCAAGGCCATAAAGGCGGCAACGATCATCTGAATAATAAAACGGACGGTAAGGCGTCGTTTCATATTCATAATATATCTCCGAATTCAGTACGGAGCGGCACAAGCTTATATCCCATTCCGCGTACATTCACAATCCACCTTGGATTTGCTGGATCAATTTCAATCCGCTCCCGTATACGATGGATATGTACCATAACCGTATTATCATCGTTGAATGAATCTTCACCCCAAACCTGCTCGTACAGCTCTCTTTTGCTGAAAATTTGGTTGGGATGCTGGCATAGAAATAGTAATAGCTGGAACACAAGTGCGGGACAAGCTACTGATTTTCCATCAACGATAAGTTCCCCAGCCTCCTTATGTACCTGAAATCTCCCATAATTATATATAATACTTTTTGTATGACTAGCTAGCTCAGTATTGCTACTATCGGCGCCACTTTGATTGCTAGCAGCCCAATAACGGCGAAGCTGAGAACGAATCCGTGCTACGACCTCAAGTGGATTGAAAGGTTTCGCAATGTAATCATCACCGCCAACTGCAAAGCCGCTAAGCTTATCAAAATCGGAAGAACGAGCGGACAAAAATAAAATTGGAGCGTTCGTTACTTCTCTCAGAAATGGTGTTGCCTCAATACCGCTACGACCTGGTAGCATCACATCTAGAATAATAATGTCATAGCTATTGTTCTTACAAGCGTCTATCGCTGCTTCTGCTGAACTAGCCGAATCTATTATAGTAAAGCCTTCCTTAAGTAGAACAGTTTGTAGTAGCTCTACAATGGATTGTTCATCATCTACTAGAAGAATAGCCGCTTCCTTCATAAACTCACCGCCTTATGTATCTATATTGTCATTCTATCATGCCTGCTTCTCTAATATTAGAAGGGAGTCTTAACGGAGTCTTAATTTTATCGTGCTGTCGGTAGAGGATAGTTAAGGTAATGTTTATGTAGTGTTTCGGCTGACATAAGATTGCATTGCTACACTATAGAGGAAGTTCAAAACGTACGACTGTGATCACGATGGAATGCGTTGTAGCTTAGTCGGTGGCGAATATGCCCTCCATCAAAAGCCTAGCATAAGCTTCCGATGTATGTTTCTTGCAGAAACATTGTAGGTGCTCGTGTACCAATTACGTACACTGTGCTACTCGTTTTTGCTGAAGTGCATCTTCTTGGTGCTGACAGCCGAACTTTTTGAACCTTTATTGGAAGAGGAAGTTCAAATAGCGACCATAACACTAGGAGGACAAAGAGATGACAATGAATACTAAGAGAATGAAAGATACCAATCGATCCAAAAAACGTATTATGACAGTAGTATTAGTGGCAAGTATAATGCTAGGGACATTAAGTGCCTGCGGAAATGGTGGCGATAACAATATGAAAGATGGACAAACGATGACAGGAGAAACAACTGTTACACCAGCAACAGAGCAAGCGGCGATGCAGCCAGAAGAATTGGCTGATTTTATGCTGAGCGGTAAACATGAAACGATTTACAAACAGTTCAGTTCCGAGTTTCAAGCGCAAGTGAGCCAAACAGATTTTGCAGCGATGTCGACATCCTTTACCGCAGAAGTTGACACTTTCCGTATTTCCTCCAGTCTTCTTCACAATGAAATGGATATACGTGTTTGGTTGAGCAACGAGGGAGATAAAGGGATATTAGCGGCATTTGGAGATGGTGGAGAGATTATCGGATTGCAAATTCAAGAGCTGGTCACTTATCCAGATACAGATGGTAATATGACACAAACTGCATTTGATTTTCCGTTTCAAGGAGAATGGTTAGTGTTCTGGGGGGGCACGAATGTATTTCAAAACTATCATTATGAACTAGCTAGCCAACGTTATGCGTATGACTTGATACAAGCAAAGGAAGGAAAGTCCTATGAAGGGGACCCAAGTCTCAATGAAAGTTATTTTGCCTTCGGACAAGATGCACTTGCTCCTGCGGATGGTACAGTAGTCTCTATTGTCAATGATATCGTAGACAACGAGCCTGTTGGAGTGGCTAATGAAAAAGTTCCAACTGGGAATTTGGTCGTCATTGATCATGGCGGCGAGTTCAGTTATCTCGCTCACCTCAAAAAAGGATCAGTTACTGTAAAGCCAGGTGACAAAGTAGAACGGGGTCAAGTCATTGGACAAATAGGTAATTCAGGAAACTCCAGCGAAGCCCATCTCCATTTCCAAGTTTCTAATGGCAGTAACTTATTCGAATCGGAAGCGATTAACGTGCAATGGAAGGATGGCAGCGGACCTGTTCAGGGGGGAATTATTAATGCTGATTAACTTTTAATTTGTTGTAGACTTGGTTTAAATCAAAAAGGCGATATTTCGTTCACATTGGAACGGAATATCGCCTTTCTCTTTACTTTAAATCGATCATGAGTTGTCTAATCAGATAATGGATATTTTGCAAGTGGTTATTGCAATAAGAATTTTGTTATTCAACGTGTCACTTTCATCAAGCAATGTAGACTAGATCAGGCGGCGTTTTTGGTGCATGCAACAAAATTTACTTTTTATTGAAACAATAACAATCGAATTATGATAATACAACTTTCCTCGTATACGTGTTACTACATCTATTGTAGTGCAGTAAATAGACAAGAGCCTTTCCGCAGGGAAAGGCTCTCACGTGAGTTATAATTTTATTCTTGGACTTTGAATTTTGATGGAGAACTGTTCGGTGCGTTAGAGTTACCTTGTCCTTGACCGGAATTGTTGCCATTACCAGCACCGTTGCCAGTACCTTGTCCTTGACCGGCACTGTTACCAGCGCCATTGCCTTGTCCTTGACCAGCGCCTTTACCGTTGCCAGTACCTTGTCCTTGACCAGCGCCTTTACCGTTGCCAGTACCTTGTCCTTGACCAGCGCCTTTACCGTTACCAGTACCTTGTCCTTGACCAGCGTCTTTACCGTTACCAGTACCTTGTCCTTGACCAGCGCCTTTACCGTTGCCGGTACCTTGTTCGTTACCAGTACCTTTACCGTTGCCAATACCTTGCTCTTGACCAGCACCTTGTCCGTTACCAGTACCTTTGCCGTTGCCAGTACCTTGTCCGTTACCAGTACCTTGTCCGTTACCAGTACCTTGTCCGTTACCAGTACCTTGTCCGTTACCAGTGCCTTGTCCGTTACCAGTACCTTGTCCGTTACCAGTGCCTTGTCCGTTACCAGCACCGTTACCAGTGCCTTGTCCGTTACCAGTACCTTGTCCGTTACCAGTGCCTTGTCCGTTACCAGCACCTTGTCCGTTACCAGTACCTTGTCCGTTGCCAGTACCTTGTCCGTTACCAGCACCTTGTCCGTTACCAGTACCTTGTCCGTTGCCAGCGCCTTTTCCACCACCAGCGCCTTGCCCATTCCCAGTACCTTTAGATGTAGGGAATTTCAAAGTTGAATAAGAGTATGTGATTGATTGGAATGTGAGATTATCAACCGCACCCGTAACAGGTAGACCATGTTGTTTCTGATAGTATTTAACACCGCGAGCAGTGACCCTATCGAACTTGCCGTTAATTTTGCCTTCATAGCTACCAAGAGATTTTAACATCCCTTGAATGACGTATACATCGGGTCCTTGAGCACCCTTACCAACAGCTAATGCTACGTTGGACATCGACAGCACGAGCATTAAGGCTAGTGCAAAAACTCCGATATACTTTCCTAAAGCCTTTTTCGTTATCGTTCTTGTTTTGAAAGAACTAAAAATTGAATCCCATTTCTTCAACTAATACACCATCCTTAAGAGTAAGTATTTTCTTCAACAGAGTTACTTTTCCCAAAAAAGAGATTTTTATTGATCATTTTACAAAGATTTTATAAAAAGAGAAGATAGTTTACCTATATCGACATCATGTTATTGACCCGTGTATGGTTAAGACCAATTACTTATATGAATTATGGTGTGGTTCAGCGTGGTGTAAGTTAGTTTTTTAATTAACAATTGATATTAGTTGTTTTACACAAGCAATCTCCTTCAAAAACTCATACACTGTTTTATTTACAAGAAAAGGAGGTCTTGCTATGGAACAAATAAACCAATATACAATCACTATTCTTGGAAGTATGGGTGGTGTTGCTAAGTCAATCCTATCCATTCTTAATCAATCTGTTACCGATAACAATGATCCAATTCATCATGTTATTACAAAATCAAAGCTTTTTTTAATAGATATCAATCAAAAAGAATTGGATTATTATAATCAATTATTTCCGAATTTAAGTGATAAATTGACCCTCTTACAATTTGATCTTAATGATAAAGCCAAATTTACTGAACATCTAAAATCAACAAGCACAAAATTAGTTATTGATGTATCATGGGCCGATACCATTGAAATGATTGAATGTTGTAATGAACTTGGTGTTTCTTATATCAACTCGGCATTAGAGAATACTGCAGTTGATGAAGATGAAAGCTTATATGGTTTTCCACTTACTGAACGATATAATCGATTTGAAGATAAGAAAGAAATATTTACAAACACAAGAGCAATTATTGGTTCAGGTATGAACCCTGGAGTAGTTCAATGGATGGCAATTAAGCTCTTGAAAGAAAATTCAAGTAATCCTCCGCTAGCTTGTTATATTATTGAGCATGACAGTTCCTTTTATAAAGACAAAAATCTTATACAACCTAAAACTATTTATACTACCTGGTCCGTAGAATGTTTTTTGGATGAAGCAATTTTAAGCTACCCAATGTTTGTCCGACATCATCTACCTCATTACTTATATGAAGATGTCTATGCTATCGAATTTAAGGTCAAGTTAGGAAGTAAAGAATTTTATGGATGTCTTATGCCTCATGAAGAAGTACTAACATTAGGTGAACTATATGATATGGAAATGGGATTTATCTATCGAGTCAATGAATATACAACAGAATTAATTCGAAATAATCTAAGTAATGTAGATGACCTTTGGAATTGGAATCAAAAGATAATTGATCCCACTGATGGAGAGGTAGAAGGAGAGGACCTTGTTGGTGTTCTTTTGGTATACGATGATAAGGAAATTTATATGTATAACTCAATGAAAAGTAGTGATATATTTCAACAATATAAAACTAGTGCAACATACTTCCAAGTTGCTTGTGGATTATATGCGGGAACTGCGAGTTTAATCTTAGACAATATTCCTTTAGGTGTATATTATGTGGATGAATTATTAATTAATACGCAAAGTAACTATGGGAAATATTTAACTTATTATATGCGAGATTTTATCTATGGTCAGAATAGCAGTTCGGATGGATTATTACATCAAAGAATGAAGAGAATTGAATAATAGTTCTCTAAGCAAGGGATATTTGATTTTATACCCATCAGAAAGAAATGAAACATGTAGAACAGTAGCTGTTCTACATGTTTCTATATTTAAAGAAAGTAAATAAGAATCTAAAGAAAATAAATAAGACCTTCTTCTCTATAATAAAAAAACCTTTTTAAAAGTGATCCTTTAAGTCTATTGTAGCAATTGTTCAATGGAAATAATTCATCACCCACTCATGAAGTGTAACATATCATTTAAATGGGGATTACTTCTAAGGAGGAATAACAAATGATGCACCCAGATACAGAAATTCGATTTGTAAGTGAGGAAATAGGCGTTGGTGTGTTTGCAACAAGATTAATTCTTAAAGGAACCATTGTCTGGATTAAAGATGAATTAGATATGACTCTAACAGAGGAGTATATTGAAAGTCTTGATAATTTGCAAAAAGAGAATATATATAAATACAGCTATTTAGAAACTGACGGCATATATGTTCTTCATTGGGATCATGCAAAATATATGAATCATAGCTTCAATCCAAATTGTGTAGATACAGCTTATGATTTTCAATTGGCTGCGAGAGACATTCAACCTGGGGAGCAATTAACATGTGATTATGGAGTTATGGGTGATGATGAAGAGTTTGAATGTATACCTGAAGAAGGAACATCAAGAACAAAAGTAACTGCAAATGATTATTTAATATATTATGTAGAATGGGATGAGATGGCAAGAACAACGTTTGAGTATTTCAATGCGGTAGAGCAACCGCTAAAATATTTAATTAGGGAGCAATATATTGATAAAGTAAATGCGGTAGCTAATGGAAATGAACCACTAGATTCCATTCTCACGTTATTTATTGATAACGAAGACGAAAAATAAATATGATACGGTTCACCGAACAGTAAAGTTTACTACAGTCCGTATACAACCTACTTTATATATAAGGGATAAGAATTTAGAGGAGATGGATAACCGAAAGGTTATTCATTTTTTGTTTTATTCATAACTGTGGCTATAGTACATACTTGTTAACTCAGAATTAGTATCAATTATTTCAAATATCTACAAATTAATGTTTTTATTTGGTTGTTGAAATAAGGACGGATTTATTTGAGAATAATAAGTTGGAGAATGTTTAGCAACTGGGTTTCGACAGCTTGCAAGAGAGGCGGATATAAATGCAACAAATGTTAGATAATATAATTATCGCCACAAATGATTTTCTATGGTCATATATTTTGATCATTCTACTTGTCGGTTGTGGACTTTATTTCACAATTAGATCGAGATTCGTACAGTTTGGTATGTTCAAGGAAATGTTTGTCGTTCTGAAAGGCTCTAATGAAAGGTCACCTGATAGCATTTCATCATTCCAAGCATTTTGTATTAGTATGGCGGCAAGAGTAGGAACAGGTAATATAACGGGCATTGCCATTGCTATTGCAATTGGTGGACCCGGGGCTGTATTTTGGATGTGGGTTATAGCGATTATTGGTGCAGCATCTAGCTTTGTCGAGAGTACATTAGCTCAAGTATACAAAATCAAGGATAAAACGGGGTTTCGTGGTGGTCCTGCCTATTATATGGAGCAGGGATTAAACAAACGTTGGATGGGAGCAATATTTGCAGTACTTATTACATTGTCTTTCGGCCTTGTATTTAACGCTGTACAGTCCAATACGATCAGCGTTGCTTTTGAAAATTCTTTCGGCACTAATCGTGTCGTTGTCGGCTTAGTGATGGCTGCAGCATTTGGCATCATTATTTTTGGTGGTATTAAACGTATTGCAAGAATGTCAGAATATATTGTTGTCGTTATGGCTGTCATCTATATCGGTGCGGCATTTTGTATCGTTCTTATTAACATCGAAAAAATGCCAGAAGTTATTACGCTTATTGTGAAAAGTGCTTTTGGGTTTGAACAAGCGGTGGGTGGAACTTTTGGTGCGGTTATTTTACAAGGTGTGAAACGTGGGTTATTCTCCAATGAAGCAGGGATGGGTAGTGCACCGAATGCGGCTGCAACAGCAACAACAAGTCACCCCGTTAAGCAAGGACTTATGCAAGCACTTGGCGTACTTGTGGATACCTTACTAGTATGTTCTAGTACTGCTTTTATTATATTACTGTCTGATGCGTACAAGCAGCCTGGGCTGGACGGTATACTGCTTACACAAGCTGCTTTAAGCGAGCATATAGGGTCTTGGGCATCTGGAGCATTGGCTATTATGGTTTTCTTATTCGCATTCAGTACGCTAATCGGAAATTACTATTATGGTGAAACAAACATTGAATTTCTTAACTCGAAGAAGTCAGTAGTGAGGATCTATCGCTATAGTGTGTTAGCGATGGTAGTGTTTGGTTCCGTTGCTCAGGTACAATTGGTATGGAATTTGGCCGACTTGTTCATGGGTTTAATGGTCATTGTGAATTTGATCGCGATTATTCTGTTATCTAAAGTAGCTTTTGCAGCTTTGCATGATTACAAACAGCAGAAACGAGCGGGTAAAGATCCTGTTTTCTATAAAGATAGCATTAAAGGCGTGGAAAACGTTGAATGCTGGGATAACTCGCCAGAAGTGAAGAGTAAGTAGTAGAAAGTCCATTGTTGCGGGGGAATCTAAGCCCCATAACAATGGACTTTTTAATTTAGGCTCTATTATACGTCATTGTTGTTTTTGCTCATTGAGCTAACAGGCAGGATGGTTGAAAATAACGTTGGTTCATATGTAATTTTATAGTATAATAAACATGCAGTATTTTGAAACGTAGTTTCACTTAATGAAACTACAAGGAGGATTTAAATGCCTATTAACTTCCACGAAGACAGAAACAGAATGACCTATACAACAAGAGATGCTGATGAATCTTGGATTTCTCTAATTGAAAAAAATGTTGATGTTATTGGTAGTAAAGTTGTTGATATCGGTTGCGGCGGAGGCATTTACACAAAAACCTTTTTATGTATGGGTGCATCACAAGTTACGGGCGTAGACTTTTCTGAAGAAATGTTAAAAGGTACTTCACAGAACTGTATGGATTGCAATAACGTTACGTTCGTGCAAGGAGATGCTTATGATACGAAGCTTCCTGAGTGTGAATACGATACAATTTTAGAGAGAGCTTTAATTCACCATCTAGTTGACTTGAATAGGTGTTTTAAGGAAGCAAATCGCATTTTGAAGAACAACGGTATTTTAATAGTTCAAGATAGGACATCTAAGGATTGCTTAATGCAAGGAAACGAAAGCCACCTTAGAGGTTATTTTTTTGAGAAGTATCCTAAATTAGTTGATAAAGAAATTAATCGCCGACATGAATCTATTAACGTTCGAAATGCACTCGAATCTAATGGATTTAGACTGATTAGTGAAAATCAGATATGGGAAACTAGACGTAAATACAATGATGTTGAATCATTACTCCAAGACCTTCAAGAAAGAACAGGTCGTTCAATTTTGCACGAGTTAACAGATAATGAACTTAATGAACTAGTATTGTATATTGAAAGTAAAATTGATGGAACACAACTTCCGATAATTGAAAAAGACTCTTGGACGGTGTGGTTTGCTGTAAAAATAAGTTAAGCTAACGGAGAATGTTAACTGAATAAACCGCCCTACGTGGGGGCGGTTTTCTTAAGGTTGAAAATCAACATTAAGATTTAACATAGCCTTTAATTAAAGTGAAGGAGATAGCGTCTGTACTAGACAGGCGTCATCTTCTAAATATTATTAATTTCCATTCTAATGATAGATTATTTGAACAACGCCAGATGAGAACGTTCTTGTACTAACCACTTTTAAGTTCAATCTCTGTTTTATATCAATAAACAACGATTTTCCTTCCCCCAAAACAACAGGGTGAATTGATAATCTAAATTCATCAACAAGCCCTAAGTTTATAAAAGTTGTAATGAGACTTGCTCCGCCATATAGCCAGATGTCTTTACCAGGCTTTATCTTCAATTTATTTACTTCTTCAACAATATTTTCGTTTATAAATATGGCTTGTTTATCAGTTTCTTTTTGTGTTCTGGAAAACACATATTTCTTTTTACTATGAACCAATCTCCAAATCTCTTTTCCGGCATCAGATTCTTCATTTTCCGGGATATATTGTCCCCATAAATCGTAACTTTTTCTACCATATAAAATAGTATCAATTTGATTCAAAAAATTAGTGAACCCCATATCAGGGTCCATAATGCACCAATCAACATCCCCATTTTTCCCTTCAATAAAACCATCTAAAGTAACCGCTAAATCTAAAATAACCATTCTCTGTGTTACGTTATGTGACATAATTCATCCTCCCTTTATCATTTGTTCTATATCTGTTCATATTCATTCGCTCCTTTGTATCGCTTATGATACATTATAACTATGACAAATTATGACGTAATTAGGTGATGAACTTG
Source organism: Paenibacillus sp. Y951 (assembly GCF_056786395.1). Taxonomy (NCBI): domain Bacteria; kingdom Bacillati; phylum Bacillota; class Bacilli; order Caryophanales; family Paenibacillaceae; genus Paenibacillus; species Paenibacillus sp. Y951. The sequence goes on from NZ_JBXCIY010000004.1 coordinate 162,721, forward strand.
AATAATAGAATTTTAACCATGATGAGGTTATTAGATTCACGAAAAAAATTTACTGCCCGTGAGCTTGCGGATCGGTTTAATGTCTCGATCCGTACCATTCAGCGTGATCTAGATCATTTACAGCAAATGGGCTTTCCGCTCTATGCAGAAGTTGGTGCGAATGGTGGTTATCGCGTACTACCGAACAGAATTTTGCCACCTCTTCAGCTTACAAAGCATGAGGCGTTAGGGCTGTTTATGATGATTGAGTATTTGGAGAACGTGTCGGACTTTCCATATGGTTCTATTCGTACCCAATTAGCGGATCAATATTTTACAAGCTTACCCCAAGAAGTACAGGACGAGATCGTACGAATGAGGCAGCATATAGCCTTTGTTCAACATCATGGGGTGCAGTTGGAACCTTTAACCACTTTTATATTAAATGCTGCAGTGGACAAGTGTGAACTTGAGTTCAGTTATGCCGCCCGAAGTGGCACAAAGCAGGTACAAGCTTATCCCCTAGGAGTCTACTACGAGCATGGGTATTGGTATATGCCTGCCCAAAAAGGGGATAAGGTGTTGCTGTATCGGGTTGATCGGATGGGGCAATTGGAAACCCATCAACATATTGATGAATCGGTTCCGACGCTGAATGATTGGCTTAATTCGAAGGATGGTCGGCAAAGTGTCGAAGTCATTGTGCAATTTACTGACTTTGGAGCAAGACTGGCACAATCAGATAAGTTATTCGAATCCACTCTGCATAACCAATATTGTGGTCAGATTCTACCAGAGGAATTTCCATTCGTAGCAAGAAGGCTACTTGCGTATGGACCAGATGCCAATGTTATTAGTCCGCCACAATTGAGAGATTTAGTAATTGAGCAGCTTGAAAGTAGTTTAAAGCAATATGATTAAAGTTGATGAAATGTAGACTGCTTTGCATATACAATTCGTTTGAATCACATATAAGTCAAAGATTCTAATCGAGTAGATTCCGTATTCTCAGCGCAATAGTAAAAAAATTCTACATGAGGACGGTTTCTCATCTGTTCTTCCGTCTAATGTATTGAGATTGATATGAGGAGGATGAAAGTGGCTGGTATCGATGCAGAGCTGATAGATAGGGTGCGCAATGGTGATACTGATGCATTCAGTGAACTTATTAGCAAATATGCTAATGCCGTTTACGGGGTAGCCTACGGAAAATTGGGTAATTTCCACGCAGCAGAAGATATTGCGCAAGAAGTGTTTCTAAAGACCTATAGGAGATTATCGAACGTAAAGGAACCTGAAAAACTTGGTAGTTGGTTATATGCGGTGACTACGAGAGAGTGCTTGGATTGGTTTAGATCGAGCAAAAGTAAGGTCGTGTATGAATTGGTGGATCAACTAGATACTCCGCAACTAGAAACTACTGAAGATAAACTGCTAAGGAAAGAACTTCAAAGTGAGGTTTGGGATGCTCTTAATACGCTATCAGAAGCAAATCGTACTGTCACGATTCTTTACTACATTGATGATTATAAGATTAGGGAAATTAGTGATTTCCTTAGTATATCAGTCGAGGCAGTAGAGAGCAGACTCCGCAGATCAAGAAAGTTATTAAAAAAGGAGATGTTACGTATGGTCAACGAAAATCTCAACGAGAACAAATTGAATGAACAGTTTAAGAAGAAGGTATTTGAAGATGAACGAATGACAGAAACTCAATTTCGTCGCATTACTATGGGAGAAAGTGATTTTGATGACATCGATATGTACAAAACAAGATTTTACAATATTAATCTAGAGGGGGCTAAATTCAATAATGTCAATATGAGTAAGACATATTTCAATGATATCAACATGCATCTTGCTAAGTTCGAAGAAGTTGGACTTTGGGATATTGAAATTGGTAAATGTGCGATGGGTGGCGCTTATTTCCACGATATTGCTTTGGAAGGAAAAAGCAATAGATTTGAAAACGTAGAATTAACCGGGACTACTTTCCGCAACTGTAATCTTTCAAACGTAGATATTAAAGATTGTGACATTACAGGACTGACAATCAATGGGGTATCCATCGAAGCTCTGCTCGAGAGCTATAACAATAAATAAACACTTGCTGTAATGAACAGATTGATTAAATATTAAGTCTTGAATTAATTGGGAATAGATTATATATTATTACATGTATTGGTTAAATTATCAATTATCCGAAGGAGGATCCTATTATGTATGTGAATAAAGATGTTTCAGAGAACACGCTCTATGCAAAGTCTACACTATAAACAACGGCGGTTGTTTGTATAGAGCGAATCATGTTAGTACCGCCTTAAGCCTTTGATGGCCAAATATGTTTATAATGTGACTTTGCTACCTTAAAATTCTTATCATTTAAGGGGTAGAGTAATTATGAAATATATTAATGCAGACATTGTCTTACCAGAAGAATTATTAAAGGAAGTTCAAAAATATATTAATGGTGGCATGATTTATATACCTAAACCTAAAGGAATACGAACAGGTTGGGGTGTGAATTCAGGACACAGAACATATATAACACAAAGAAATGATCAAATTCGTGAAAGTTTCTTACAAGGTGCCAACATACATGAACTTTCTAATCAATATTTTCTTTCTTGCGAGAGCATTAAGAAAATAGTGTATAAGAAGACGATATAGTTTTTATAGAAGACACATTAGATTAATTTCTGATGTGTCTTTTTGTGTAAAGAATAGGTAAGAGTTGTTTCTTACATATTTATCTAGTGCTCCTCTAGCTATAATGGCATTAACAGCACTGAATATTGTCCTTAGCAAGAGGAGGGAAACACTATCCAAAGAAACATGATAGAAAACATGAATGCACATAAAGGTGGAGTTATTTGGTTTACTGGTTTGCCTGGCTCGGGCAAAACTACATTGGCTAATAATGTTCAGCATGAATTACTTAATTCCAATATACGATGCGCGATTATCGATGGTGATGTTATAAGACATCGACTTAACCGTGATCTTGGATTTTCAGAAGAAGATCGCATGGAAAACCTTCGTCGTGCTGCTGAAGTAACGCGTATGTTCATAGAAGCTGGAATATTCGTGTTAGCTCCATTTATTACGCCAAATGAAGCATGCAGAGCAATGATCAGACAACACTTTCAGCCCGAAGATTATACGGAATTATATGTGAAGTGTTCATTAGATACTTGTATAGATCGAGATCCGAAGGGAATGTACGCCCTCGCTCTGGCAGACAAACTTCCTAATTTTACAGGAATATCGGCTTCATACGACCCACCAATTGCCCCACATCTTACATTAGATACGCAGAAGTTGGAATTACAACAATGTGTAGACAAATTAACAGAGTATATACAGTCTATAGTAAAAACTAATTAATCTTACTGGAGGATATTGTGCTAAATATAGATTACAGTAATTATTTTTGGCAGGATGATCAAGTTAGATTGCGTGCAATACAGTTAGAGGATTGGGAAAGTTGTTATATGTCTGATTTTGATACTCCTGCACGTCGTTTTCTAGAATGTGCAATTGAATTACCGCCCACAATTTCTGGAGCGAAAAAATTCACTGAGGAAAATGCTAATTTTTCTTCAACGAATGGACGAATCATGTTTACGATTGAAAATTTGAATGGAGATAGTATCGGCGGTATTAATTTAAACAGTATAGATCAAAGAAACGGTACGTTTAGTATAGGTATAGTTATCGATAAACAGCACCGTAGCAAGAGTTATGGTACTCGAGCTATGAATATACTATTAAGATATGCTTTTCTTGAACGAAGATTAAATAAATTCAATGATTATGTACTTGAAGGAAACGAAGGTTCTGCAAAAATGATGAAGAAACTAGGCTGCGTTGAAGAAGGAGTACGTCGACAGGTAGTTTATATGAATGGACAATATTTAGACTTTATACTGTTTGGATTAACTAAAAAAGAATTTATAGAGAAGAAAAACAAGATAGAAATTAATATATGAATTATGAAGTAAGTAACATAAAGAGGAGAGAGTTCTATGAAACCAACATTAAGCTATACAATATGGTTTTCGCAACGTACAGGAAGCACTTTACTTAATCATGCGCTCACATCCACTGGAGTAGCGGGAAATCCTACGGAATGGATTACATCCCGAGATCCAAATACGATAACCAAAGAAGATATTGAGTCAATTTGGAAAGATGGCTCAACTTCCAATGGCGTATTCGGAATGAAGACATGTTTATCATCGGAGTGGATTTCTGGACTTAGAAAGCTTTATGAACTACCTGAAACAGCTACGCAGGCTGAAGTATGGCGTACAGCTTTCCCTAACAGCAACAAGCATATATGGATGACTCGCAGAAACAAAATAAGATTAGCGGTTTCCTGGTGGCGCGCAATCGTATCTGGCGAATGGCATAGACAATATGGTGAGAAGCCACAAGAGCATGATATTGCAGATCAATATAACTTCGATGCAATTAATCATTTACTTGCGGAAGCTACTTTTCGTGAGGCGGCTATGGAACAATTTTTCAGCGAAGAAGGAATTGTACCACTGACGATTGTATACGAGGATTTTATTCAAGAGTACGCAGGAACGGCCATGAGCGTATTAGAGTATCTTGATATTCTAACAGACAACGTTGTGGTAGCGCCGCCGTCACTAGATAAACTAGCGGATGATGTTGCTGAAGAGTGGGTTCAAAGATTCAGGAAAGAACGTCAGCAAGGCTGGGGAAATATTGGTTGGTAACTAGAAGGCTACGGCTTCTGCACAAATAAAAAGGCTACTGTTAGTGAGTAATTACAAATGGCTAGCAACTATAATCTGAAACAGCTCTTAGCTCGGTTGCCGAGCTAAGAGCTATTTTTAATGCCAGAGAACGTTTGATGAGCATACGTTTGATGACCTAACGTTTCATAATATATCTTAATTGTTCCTATGGCATTAATTTCTTAATCGTAAAATTATCATTCAGCAGTACCCAGTTTTGCGGATATGGAAAACCAAGTGCCCAATAACTGACGCCGCGAAGATTATATTGTTTGACCATATCAAACTTAGCTTGCGCGCTTCGAGCATCTTCAAACCATACCTCATGACTAATTCCTTGTTCATTCACATAGCGGAAATAAGGAGATTGCGTCGTCACATTATACTGAATGGGAGCTCCATATTGAACGGCCCTTCGAATAGCTTCCTGGGGGCTAAAGGTCTCTGCTTCTTGACCTTGAACATGTGGAACAACCCAATCTCTAGCATAGATTTGGAACCCCAAAAATATATTTTCAGCAGGGATTACAGTTAGCGCATATTCAACAACTTTTCGCATTTGGTTAATCGGCGATATTGCTTGTGGAGGTCCTTTGCGATATCCCCATTCATACGTCATGAGAATAACAAAATCAGCAATTCTTCCATGTTCCTCGTAATCATGAGCTTCATATAGAACCCCGGCTTGATGTTCACTCGTTTTCGGTGCAAGGGCAGTCGATACTAGATATCCTCGGGGATGAAGACGGTCTACAGCTAATTGTAGAAATAGATTGTAGTTCTCACGATCTTCGGGCAATACATTTTCAAAATCTACATTGAGAACGGTATAACCTCTTTCTTCCATCACTTGAAGTACGTTAGTAATAAGTACTTCGCGTAGCTCGGGACTAGACAATACAATATGAGACAAATTGGAACCAGCTTCTGTTGAGGTAAAGTTAGTAATTGACAGCATCGGTGTAATATTGTGGGCTATTGCTGCTTCAACCATTTGTTGATCGTCAAACGGTTCTAATGATCCGTCTTCTTTAATCATGTAAGCAAACGGACTGAAATAAGTAAGGAGTTGACCGATATTATTAAGTGTATCTACAGCGGCTTCATTCGATTGATAAGTGTATGCATTGACTTCAATCTCAGGTTTTTTTCTAGGAATAATTAAATGCATTCCAATAGTAATGTTGTTCGGATTTTCAATATGATTTTCATTCATAATGGCTTGAGTAGATATACCGTATCGGTTGGAGATTGCCATTAGTGTCTCGCCAGGTTGTATAACATGTATGATTGGTGGAATTATGATCGACATACCTGGTTCAAGTAAGTTAGGATTTGCGATTTGATTCGTTTGTACGATAGCTTCAACAGTAACACCGTATTGATGCGCAATAGACCATAAACTTTCTCCTGCCCTCACCCTGTGTGAGGTGTACGGTGAAGGTATTACTAACGATTGTCCAATTAGCAATTGATTGGGATTGGGTAGTTGGTTCAACTGATTAATAGCATTTGCAGTCGTATAATAATCGTTAGCAATCTTCCAAAGTGACTCACCTGCATTGACAACATGTATAAGCAATAGGATTTCCCCCTAAAATATTTACTGATACATCTTATGTACCAATGATTAAAATGTGTATTCGTCTAGGGGGATTATTAGCGAAATTACTATCTACTATGAATATGAATTCTCTAACGGTTATAATGGATAATATCATCGATGCCAAAATTTCGATATAACTGAGGAGACCATAACTATTTATGAAAAATAATAAGCCATCCCATCGTCAGAATAAAGATAAGAAAATTGCACCTAGATCTTCAAATCGACAAAATGGACCTGAGAAAAGCAACAAAAATCCATCTAGTCGCCATGTAAGTACATTAAGAAATGCGACTCCACCCAAACAATTTACCGTGACTGAAGAAACAGAGTTACTTGTATTTTTGCTGGAAAAGTTAGTAGGTCAAGGACGTAATTCAATAAAATCTGTATTAGCTCGTGGACAAGTTTCTGTAGATGATCGTGTAGAGAAGCTCTACAACTATCCACTTAAAGCTGGACAAATAGTCGCGGTTAGCAAAGAAAGAATAACGGCTGCACCAAAATTGATCGGTCTTCGTATAGTGCATGAAGACGATGATCTTATCGTTGTGAATAAAGACGCTGGTTTGCTTTCCGTAGCTTCTGAGCAAGAAGGTGAACTAACGGCATATCGTCAATTAACTGCTCATGTTCGTGTAACTACACCAGAGAGCAGAATTTTCGTGCTTCATCGTCTTGATCGAGATACATCAGGAGTTATGATGTTTGCTAAGAGTGAACAAGTTCAGAAGAAGATGCAGACAGCATGGACAGATGTTATGAAAGAAAGAACGTATGTTGCTTTAGTTGAAGGGTTCGTTAAGAAATCACAAGGAACGATCTCTTCATATTTGAAAGAAACGTCAACATTGAAAATGTATTCTAGTCAACATGTAGGTGATGGTTTACATGCTGTTACTCACTATAAGGTGCTGAAAGCAAATCGTGACTTCTCCTTGCTAGAAGTGAATCTTGAGACTGGACGAAAAAATCAGATCCGTGTGCATATGCTGGATCTAGGGCATCCTATTGTCGGTGACAAAAAGTATGGTGCTAAGTTGAAATCAATCGGTCGACTTGGACTTCATGCACGTGTACTTGCCTTCGAGCATCCTACAACTGGAAAAATTATGAGGTTTGAAACGCCGATACCGAAACAATTTTCGAACCAATTCAAAGAAGAGTAATATGTTCTTCATTGTTTAGTGTCAATTTTCAACAAGGTGATCTGGATCAATGATCTCGATGAATTTTTTCGTGGCACGTGATACAGGGAATGTTTTTGCATAACAAATTCCTATATTACGTTTTGGGATGCTATCGATAAGTTTTATTTCGTGTAAAATCCCATTGTGCAAATAATGCTCCGAAAACTCTTTCGTAACACAAGCAATGCCCAGATTAATTTTCGCAAACTCTAACAATAAATCATGAGAACCTAACTCAAAGTCAGGTGAAATAAGATGTCCCTGTTCCTTCAGATATTGTTCAACATATTTACGTGAGTTTGAGTTTTTTTCGAGAAAAATTAATGGCATATGCATGAGATCATCTAGGCTAATCGGTTGCGATGTTAAATGCTTATATTTTTCACCACATACAAAAATATCATGTACTTCTTGGCAAGGGATGAAGTGGAATTTAGCATCTTGAATCGGTAAGTTGCAAATGCCTACATCGGCTTTGCCTTCTTTAATAAATTCACAAATTTCGGTTGTCGTCCCATTAATAATTTTTAGTTTAATTCCTGGGTATTTGGTGTAGAACTCTTCTAAGTAAGGCAATAAATAATAACGAGAGATCGTATCTCCTACACCAATATGCAATGCTCCTGTTATTAAATTTTTGGCTTCCATCATTTTTTCTTCGGCTGTATTTAAGATGTTCATCGCGGAATTGACATGTTCGTATAACAGTATTCCTTCTGTTGTTAACGTTACGCCCTTCGGTGTGCGATAAAACAAGGTGATGTCTAACTCTTTTTCGAGCTTGAGAATCGCTTGGCTAACAGCAGATTGTGTTAGATATAATTCTTGGGCAGCTTTTGAAATGCTTTTATTAAGTGCAACTTCTTTAAATATTCGGTATAAATCTAATTTGCCAATCATATTAGTACCCCTTATATCAGATATTATAGATATTAATTTTACTTATACCACGTTAAAGAGGTATAGTAAATCTATACTAATGTATAATGATGACTAGCATAGATATAATTAGTCCGTTAAAGGAGAAATTACATTGCAAAGAGTAGTTGGAACAGTCGTTAGAGGTTTACGTGGACCGATCATTAATAATGGTGACAATATTGAACAAATCGTAGTTGATACCGTGTTGAACGCTTCTAAAGTAGAAGGTTTTTCTATTGAGGATCGTGATATTGTTACGATAACGGAATCAATTGTTGCTCGTGCACAAGGAAACTATGCAACAATTGACGCGATTGCTGCTGATGTTAGTGCAAAGTTTGGAGAAGATACCGTAGGTGTTATTTTCCCAATTCTTAGTCGTAACCGTTTTGCTAACTGCTTGAGCGGAATTGCAAAAGGAGTACAAAAAGTAGTATTAATGTTAAGTTATCCAGCTGATGAGGTTGGTAACCATCTTGTGGATCTAGACGAGCTTGATGAAAAAGGCATTAATCCATGGACTGACGTATTAACGGAAACTGAATTCCGTCAACATTTCGGATACAAAAAACATACATTTACTGGCGTTGACTATATAGATTACTACAAATCATTGATTGAAGCAGAAGGCGCATCATGTGAAGTGATCTTCTCCAACAATCCAAAAACCATTTTAGACTATACAAAAAGTGTATTAACTTGCGATATCCATACAAGATTCCGTACGAAACGTATCTTGAATGCGAATGGAGCGGAGAAAGTATACGGTCTTGATAATATATTGTCTCAATCGATTAACGGAAGTGGATTTAACGAAGCATACGGTCTGTTGGGCTCGAATAAAGCAACAGAGGATAGTGTGAAATTATTCCCGAATAACTGTCAGCCGATTGTAGATGGTATTCAAGCAAAGATTTTAGAACAAACGGGTAAACTAATTGAAGTTATGGTTTATGGCGATGGTGCGTTCAAAGATCCAGTAGGGAAAATATGGGAGCTTGCTGATCCAGTAGTTTCCCCAGCTTATACCATTGGTCTTGATGGAACACCAAACGAAATTAAACTGAAATATTTGGCAGATAATAATTTCTCGCATTTGCGTGGAGAAGAGCTGAATACAGCTATTTCTGACTATATTACGAACAAGAATGACAACCTAGTAGGCGCAATGGAAGCTCAAGGGACAACACCACGTAAATTAACGGATCTTATTGGTTCATTATCTGATCTAACGTCAGGTAGTGGCGATAAAGGAACGCCAATGGTGTACATTCAAGGATACTTCGATAATTATACCAAATAAGTTTATCTGAACAATTGTCCAATCTGATTGGGTGGATGCAGAGTGAAAGAAGACCTTCACGTCGTCAGAACATGATGACAGGAAGGTCTTTGTTCATCGTACAGATCATCTACAAAACTGTAAAAAAATGTTGACTAAATGAGTGGAAATGACTAGTATAAAGCATGTAGTTATTTCCTAGTGGTTTACTTAGAATTAAACATAGAAGGTACTTTCACTGCAATGATGTATAAAAGTATGACGATAAGTTCATACATCGTATTTTTGTATTGGCATTCCTTACATGAAACAGGCCTTGAGGTTGTCATCTCAGGCCTGTTTATTATATATTTAACTCATTGAACGGCGTTCTAATAACAGATTTCTATGAAAAGGAGAGGATCGTCATCCATTTACATAAAGGAGAAATATTATTTCATCAAGGTGAATCGGGACCGCTATATCATCTTAAAAGCGGGCTACTGAAAATCGTTCGCGTTCATGAGAATGGTAACTTCGTGCTCGTCAATATTGTTGTGGCAGGCGAAGTTATTCCCCATCATTCACTCGTTTCGCCGAATATTTATCACGGCACGGCAATAGCACTTATTCCTTGTGAAATTGAGCTTCTGCCTGCGAAGGAATGGTACGCTACACTAACGAATAACCCCGAGAAATGTATGGAAATCGCGATGTTATTACAAAGCAAGCTGCGGATGATGCAGCAACGCATCGATCAATTAACTCAAGTAACTCCTGCTGATAAGCTCAGTAAGCTACAGGAATGGTTTGAAGCCTATATTGCTCCCGCAGCATTAACTGATATTTTAACACAGGATGAAATTGGACAATTAATTGGTCTTCGTCGTGAAACGGTCAACCGATTACTACGAGCCCAATCGCAATAGTGAATATTATCGTACAAATTCAACACTACCTCTTATAGCTGTGCAGCAGCAGGCACAGACTCTTTTGCTTCCTCTAAGTCACCTGCAGGACCGAAGAATTCGAAATGAATCGATGAGCTTGGCACACCGAGCGTTTGTAGAGCTTTATTTATTGCTTTCATAAATGGCAATGGTCCGCAGAAATAGAAGATCGCCTCTGTAGAAGGAATAACGGATTGCAACCACTCCACATCAATATAACCTGCCTTATCAAATGCTTTCGTTGCACGATCAGCATCTGTCGGCTGCTCATAACAGAAATATGATGAGATATTAGAGTTTTGAGCTGCTAATTGTTTGACATCATTACCCATTGCATGTAATGCACCGTTCAATGCAGCGTGAATAAATGTCACTTGGCGTGATGGCTGTGATGTTGCTATTGTATTCAGCATACTAATCATCGGCGTTAAGCCAACACCGCCGCTAAGCAACACAACTGGACGTTCATTACTGCTCTCTAGAATAAAGTCCCCCGCTGGTGCTGATAATGACAATATATCACCCTCTTGAATATGTTCATGCAAGTAGCAAGAAACTATTCCGGCAGCAATATGATCGCGTGAATCTTCTCGTTTTACCGAAATTCTATAATATGGTTTATTCGCAGAGTCAGATAGACTGTATTGACGAATATGTGTATTGTTTTCTCCTGGTATTGCAGCCTTAATACTTACATATTGTCCAGGCTGGAAGCTTGCGATAGCTGCTCCGTCCTCTGGCACGAGATAGAATGAAGTAATGACATCACTCTCTTGAACTTTCCGATCTACCTTGAAGGCACGGAAGCCTTCCCAGCCCCCTGCTTGCTGCTCCGCTTGCGCATACATTTCCTTTTCTACACTAATGAACACATCTGCAATAAGACCATAAGCTTCTGCCCATGCATCTAATATTTCAACTGTTGCTGCATCACCAAGCACTTCTTTAATAGCGGCAAGTAGATTTTCTCCGACAATTGGATATTGCTCAGGTTTAATGCCGAGGCTTCTATGTTTATGTGCAATTTGCTTCACAACGGGTAGTATGTTCTCTAGTTGATCAATATGAACTGCAGCCGCATAGACCGCATTAGCTAATGCTTTTTGTTGTTTTCCTTGCTTCTGATTAACATGATTGAACACATTAAGAAGTTCTGGATGGTTAGTAAATAATCTTTCATAAAAACGTTTTGTAATTTCAGTACCATACGTTTCAAGCACGGGAACCGTCGATTTGATTATTTTAATTGTATTTTCACTTAACATATCCAAGCTCCTTTATATTTAGACTTTAGTGATGCTCTATAACAAGTATAAGCAACAGGATGAAGCTGCATTGTGATTTGAATCACAGCAAAAAATAACGATCTGTGACGAATGGCTTCGTATGTAACAAATTTGTGTCCATGCAAAATAACCCTCATCTCCGCGAACGAGATAAAGGTTATCTTTAGAGGGGATAATCGATAGAAATAGTCCGGCAAAAAGCGGTCCCTATTCCGTTCAATATTACAATTCTGTCTGCATAACAACCATACCAACAGAAAGTGTAAATATATCCATATACGATTTTCTGTAACATTAATAGATTATTTACGTCTAGTAATTATAAGTGCAGAAAAAGTTTATGCTTTCGAAGCTACTTTTTGTTTATAAGTAAGTTCATCAGGAAGCTACAAAAAGTTGAAGGAGTGCAGAAAATGAATAAAAAAATGATGTTAATTATGTTAGTTGCGATAGTAAGTATCGTTGTAACAGCTTGTTCAGGGGGAAAGTCAGCTACAGTAGAACCTAAGCTGACTGCGAAAGAAATGGCAGATCAAATGTTTCAGGAAGTTGAACAACCACAACTAATGGAATTGTCTGCTGAAGAAGTGAAAGCATTATACAATGTAGATGCCGATAAGCTTGAAGATTATGCGATCAGAGTACCAATGATGAATGTAAAGACCAATGAAATTGCTATTTTGAAAGTAAAAGATACAAAAGATATTGCTGAAATCGAAGCAGCTTTGAAAGCAAGAGCCGAAGCAATACAAAAGCAATTTGAAACGTATCTTCCCGACCAATATGAAAATGCGAAAAACTATAAACTTGTTACAAGAGGTAACTATGTAATTATGGTTATTTCCGATAAAGCGGACGAGCTTATGAATATATATGAAGGTTTCTTTGCAGAAAAATAAATGTCCTAGTCTGACATAAAGAAGATCGTTTGCAAAAGTTGAAGCTAATACAGCATCAGCTAGCGCAAGCGGTTTTTTTTATTGCAATCGTATTAATGATTGTGTGTAAAAAAGGCTATAATTATAGTAAAGTAAATGAATGTAGATTGCATGTAATAAATAACTGGTAGAGAGCAGGAAATCGTGGAATGACAGATAAACAGCAGCAGCGTTACCGTTTTAGTGAAGCGCCAATATGGGGGCTTAACCGCAGTTACTATGAAGAAGAAGGGCTTAAAGCTTGGAATAATGACCAAGTTCCTCAATATATAACGAGCAATCCGATGATTGCAACCACTTATGCCGAGATGATCTTTGGCTTACTTCAGGATCAGGCGAATAAAGGAAACAATACTGAGCCTGTTATGATCGTAGAATTAGGTGCCGGAGCTGGTCGTCTTGCTTATCATGTACTAGTAGAGTTATGTAAGTTGAGAGACTATGCGGCAATTCCATTACCGCCATTCTGTTATATTATGACGGATTTGGCGATGAACAATGTTATCGCATGGAAGGAACATCCTGCGCTGCAAGATTTCATTGCGGAAGGTATTGTTGACTTCGCAAAATTTGATGCGGTTAATGATACTGAACTGCATCTTGTTGCTTCTAATCGTACGATTAGTAGCGGAGAACTGCAGCAGCCATTAATTATTGTTGCTAATTACTTCTTTGACGGTATTCCACAAGAACTTCTATATGTTGGCGATGGTCATATTTACGAAGCAGATGTGTTTGTTGATTATCCAGAGCAGGCGGATTCACTTAAACCATCAGAAGTATTAGATCAACTATCTTTACGTTATGAGTATCGTCTTGCACCAGAGTATGAACAAGAAGACTTCCCATATCGCAATGTCATTGCCACATATCAGGAGCAACTAGAAGATTCTCATATCCTATGGCCTTCATCTGGTTTGAAGTGTATAGAACGTCTGAATCAGCTAACTCAGTCTGGATTTGTATTGATAACCGCAGACAAAGGAGATCATCTATTAGATAGCTTTAAGTTTGCAGAACCGCCAGAGTTGGTTCTCCATGGAGCATTTTCATTTACAGCTAATTACCATGCCTTTGTACAAGCTTATGAAGAAAGTGGAGCGATGGTGTTATTCCCTCCACATCATTATAAAAATCTAAATGTTGGTTGTATTATGCATGTGAACGAGCCAATGAGCTATACGAATACAAGATTAGCGTATCGCAGATTCGTTGAACGTTTTGGCCCAGAAGAATTTTTCAGCTTGAAAGAATGGGTAGACGCCCGTATTGATACGATGGGCATACAGCAAATTTTAAGTTTTTGGCGCTTGGGTGGATATGATGCAGAATTTTTTATCCAAAGTGCTAGGCAGATTTCTAGTTTATTGCCAGACGCTAACGATGAAGAATTAGCTGATCTTGCAAGTGGGATACAAATCATGTGGTCTTCGTACTATGTGATGGAACAACGTTATGACTTAGCACTCGATGCGGGATTAATACTATTTGAGATGGACATGTACGAACAGTCCAAATACTTCTTGGAGATATCGGTTCATTCAGATGAAGCAGAGATTGTCTCCACCGTATATTATGGGTTAGCTGTTTGTTGCTTCGAAATGGAATTAATTGAAGAAGGTTTGGAGTATACGAAAAAATTACTTGAGCTTGAGCCTGATCATGAAGATGCAATGGCGATCATTAAGAGTTTTGAGTAAATGAGATTAGATCGTTTTTTTTTGACGTATACCGTTAATGCGATAACGATATAAATGCTTTTATGCTGCATAGAGTTATAAATAAAATAGAATGCTGTTCAACGATTGAATAACTGAGGCTATATTCTATTCATCGTTGAACAAGGCAGCTGATCAAATATTTTCCTACTGCAGATCATTGTTTACATGCTCCGACGATCGTTATGTTTAATTGAAAATACCATGATTTATAATTTTCGTGTTCACTTGTGCGTCAAAATCAATCGTTGAATATGTTTCATTCCAATCGATTTGTTCCCATGTAGCATGATGGAAAGCAATTAATTGTCTACCGATAGAGAGTCCATCGGAATTTGCTTCTTGTAGCTTCTTAATAACGATATTGGCTTCCTCTGTTAGTTTTTCAGAAATAACTTTTTCTATATCTCGAATTTTTTGAGACGAGTCTAGATAGTTTTCCGGATACTCCAACACTTCTACTTTCAAATCTAGATGAATATGTGCCGAAATATGATTCGCATCCTGCCCGATCACCTTCAATTTACGCTTTAATTTCGATGCATTAATATAAATATAATTTTTACTTTCTGGAACTTCGTTTTCGTGGATCTTCACTTTAATTTCCGAGTTGTTATTTAAATGGTCATTTAACAACATAAAGATCATGGATTCATCAATATTTAAATGCTTACCCGTATACTTAGAGCCGTTGAATAAAGCTATCCCGATTATTTCTGCTTCATTTACCTTTGCTTCAATGAAGGGCAATACAAGATCAGTTGATGGATCGGAAAAATCGGAAAACATCGGTCTCGTTTGACGTGGAATGATGTTATCTTGCTGAGCAATTTCAAATAAGGTATCGAGATATTGGCTCATGCCTCCGGCCTCATTGAGCTTAATATTAAGTAGCTCATTAGCTCGTCCTTTTACAACAGCAGCATTATCAACGAGCGAACGTGTTGGATCGCGATAAAACACATCAAGTCCAGGCTGAATATCCTGCTTTGCATAATCCTCACCGAACAATAGAACGATCATTTTCGAGGAATCGAATTGTCCGGCAATTTTAAGATTAAGCGCCTTCCCAATATCCATCGTCGTATCACCTTCCCCTGATACAATTTGACTTTCTGCTACTTTGGCTGCTCCTTCGCTAGAACTAAATTTAGGAATAACGATTGTACCTAATAGCTTTCCTTCCTTAGTGACATCGAATCCCGAGACCATGACTAGCTTGGCCTCACTAAGTAATTTTTGATCCCAGCAGCCAGTTAACAACACAATACAACAGCATACTAGAAGGAGAAGGAACTTTCTCGATGTATTCATGATGGTATATCCTCCTGTACTTTTTGACGACGAACAAGTGACACGATTAATAGAATAGCAGGCAATACAAAGGTAAATACAATACTATATAGGTTGGCGGTATAGCCAAATATATGAATGACTCGACCATTTACTGGTATAAATAATACAACAATAAACGTTAAAGCTCCTATACAATATACGAAAGGAGTACGCTTCGTTTTGCCGAACAAATGAGTTATTCCGACTGAAGTTAAATAAAGATACATCATTAATGAAGTGGCAACAGTTACAATCCAAATAGAGAAAAATATAAGATCTACTCTATCAATAATATTCAAATATTTGAATTTCATAATGTACAGTATAGGCTCAGGGATGAATCGTAGTGCTGAAGTTCCGAAATAGGTGATGGTGATAAAGGTGAGATAGGTATAGAAGATTGTGGTGAATCCATTAGCGGATAAAGCGACTTTCAATTTCCCTACCCCTTTTCCTAAGCAGTACGGTAGTATGACGAGTAGTGATTCAAACCCTTGATAAGAAAATGAGCCTTGCGATGCCCCTCTTAACATATTAAAAAAACCACTCTCTCCTATTGGTAAAACGTATAAAATGTGAAGATCCCTTAGTATAAGGAATGTAAATGCAAGTAAAACGATCAGCAATAATGCCTCTAAGACCATAAAACGAGCCATTACCTTTAAGTTTTCTTTAACGCATAAAATACTAATCGCTATAAGTAGAAAAGATATCACCCATATCGGAGTGCGAGGGAGCATCCATGTATTCACTTTCTCTCCAAATTGCAATACCATTAATATAGCTGTCACAAAAAAGTAACTAATATAGCCCATTTTCAATAAAAATCCGATTGGTCTACCAACAATAATATTCATAAACTCGAAGATCGTTTGCTCTGGATATCGACGACATAATAGCCAAATAATTAAAATACCGATTTGTACAAAAACACCGGCAGCAAATACGGAAATCCACGCATCGCTGCCTGAAATTTTATTCACCTCATAAGGTAAATAAATAATGCCAATACCAATTTGAGCTTGAATAATAATAAAAAAAAGTTGAAATTGGGAAATTTTGTTTTCTGATTTGATCATTGGGAAATGGCTCCTCGATACGAATTATTTCTTCATTTTTTGGTGTATCGGTTAATATTTTTATTTTTGCTCCACCGTACAGGCAATCTAAGTAGTGAATCCTTTAACTGATGCCAACGAAATGGAGCTATAGGTGAAAAGTAAGGAGTACCGAATGATTCTAATTTGCATAGGTGTATGAAAAGAACCATCAGACCAAATACAATACCAACAAATCCCAAAATTGAGGCAGCAATCATCATTGGAAATCTTAATAAGCGAACTGCGGAGCTCATCTCACTTGAAGGCACGACATAGCAGGCAATCGCAGTCATCGCAACGATAACAATCATCGTATTCGATACTAGTCCTGCCTTCACAATGGCATCACCGATAACGAGTCCGCCCACGATACTAATCGTCATGCCAATAGCAGAAGGTAGTCGAATACCGGCCTCTCTAATGAGTTCAATTGTCAATTCCATAATAAACGCTTCAACTAAAGGTGGATAAGGAATACTATCAATCGAGCTTTTAACGGTAATCGCAAGCAAATGTGGCATCACTCCAAAATGAAAGCCAATAACTGCGATATAAATAGCTGGCAATGTTACAGCAATACCAAAGCTGAATAGTCGAATCATACGAATGAAGCTTCCGACATAGACACGGCTATTATAATCATCTGGTGACTGATAGAACGTAAAGAAAGTGGACGGAATTAGTAGCACGGTTGGAGAACCTTCGGCAAAGATTGCGATTTTTCCCTCTATTATATTAGCCTCCACACGATCTGGTCGTTCTGTATTCTGCATTTGCGGAAATGGGGAGGCAGTTGAATCTTCGATATACTCTTCCAATAAATCCGTACTAAAGACCATGTCAGTAGAAATGTTTTGTAACCTTGTTAGTGCAGTTTCTACAATCTGTTCGTCAGCAAGTCCTTTCATATAGGCTATAGCTACTTTTGTATTTGTTTTATCACCGATCGTCATGTATTGAATATACAAGCTACGGTCAATAATTCTATGTCTTAGTAGATTCAAATTGACCGTTAGATTTTCTACAAACCCTTGATGGGAGCCTCTAACAACCTTTTCATTATTCGGCTCGTTCGTGCTTCTAACGAAACTTGCAGCGGTTTCCACGAAAAATACATGTTGCTCGCCATCGATATAGATCGCCGAAAATCCTTCAAGCAGTTTTTGCGTGACTTCATCAAAGTTTGTTGTGTTAGGCAGGTTGCGAAAGGGATAGTTAGCTTCGTTAAATTTGCTAGTAAAATCAGAAAGTGATAGAAAAAAATTTTGTTGCAGCTTATCTTGATCGACAAGCGTTTCAAAATAAAAGGCAATACATTGTTTGTTATTAAATACGAAACGACGATTTTTGAGATCCTGTGATTTCAGAAAAAAATTCTCAAGGTAGTTAATATTGTCTGCTATGGAGCGAAAAATGGTTGTAACTATAGGTTCAGACGTTTGTGCAATATCATAATTGTCACTATTTGTAAGGGGAGATGTAAAGTTATCGAATCTCATCTGAACACATCCTGATAAATTAGTATTTAGAAAAATCTATACTATTAAGATGCTTCTATTGTTTGGAAATTATACACACTAATAGATCACTAGTTATTATATGAATTTAGCACCAATTTCAGAGGTGTACACCCAAATACTGGTTATGGTATAGTCGTTTGAAAGCGTTACCAACATTGAAATGTACAGCTGCAAAATAAACAAAATATCATTTTCGAGCGTGATTTTATGTTGGTAAAGCGAAACTAAGGGAGGTTTTAATGTGAAGTACTTCAAGAAATTATTATTTTCTACGGTTTTGTTATTAGCGTTGTTGTTACCAACTGTTAGCTTTGCAGCTCAAAATACGGAGGACAAGATTGATATAAAAGACTATACAGAAGCTATGCAACCTGGATGGAACTTGGGCAATACTTTTGATGCCGTTGGAAAAGATGAGACAGCATGGGGTAATCCTAAAGTTACGCAGGAATTCATCGAGCAAATTGCGGATCAAGGCTATAAAAGTATTCGAATTCCAGTTACATTTGATCAAAGAATGGAAGAAGCTCCTAACTACATCATTGATGCCGAATTCCTTAATCGCTTAGATCAAGTGATTCAGTGGTCGCTTGATGAGAATCTATATGTGATGATCAATATTCATCATGATTCATGGATCTGGTTAGAATCAGGCATGCAGGAAAATCACGATGCTTCGCTTGCGCGTTATGATGCGATTTGGACGCAGCTTGCTAACCGATACAAAGATCAATCTACTAAACTAATGTTCGAAAGTATTAATGAACCACGCTTCTGGGGAACGGACGAAGAAAAACAAGGATATCTTGATGAGCTGAATTCATCCTTCTATGACATCGTCAGGAAATCTGGAGGTAAAAACGATATTCGTCCGCTCGTCCTACCAACGCTAGATACGGGGTCAGAGCAGCATAAGCTAGATGCGCTATACAGCTTTATTGATAAGCTAGACGATCCGAATATTATATCTACCGTTCATTATTACGGCTTCTGGCCGTTTAGTGTAAATATTGCCGGCGTCACTACATTTAATGAGGAAACGAAAAACGATATTATTAGTACATTCGATCGTGTACATCATACATTTACGAAAAACGGTATTCCAGTTATTATTGGTGAATTTGGATTGCTGGGCTTCGACACTGACTTGAATACGATTCAGCAAGGTGAAAAGCTTAAGTTTTTTGAATTTATGATTCACTATGCCAATGAAAAAGAATTAACACATATGCTATGGGATAACGGGCAGCATTTTGGTCGTCAATCCTTTGAATGGTCGAACCCTGAGCTATTTGCAATGATGAAAGCTAGCTGGGCAATTCGTTCAGCAACAGCTGAATCTAACTTCATCTATGTAGAGCAAGGAAAAGAAGTTACTGATGTAACGAAATCGCTTAATTTGAACGGAAATAAATTCGTTGCACTTGAATTAGCTGGCGAGGAATTAACTGCAGGTGAAGATTATGTCCTTGCTGGTGAAGCATTGACTGTGAAAGCAAGCTTGCTTGAAAGCTTAACAGCATCAGAGAAACTAGGGATTAATGCGATACTAACTGCTACTTTTGATAAAGGTAAGAGCTGGAACTTCGATGTTATTACATACAATACGCCAGTCCTCCAAAATATTGTAGGTACAGCAACCGATTTTGCAATTCCAACGACATTTAACGGAGATAACCTTGCTACGATGGAAGCTATTTATGCGGATGGTAGTTTTGCAGGTCCACAAAACTGGACGTCATTCAAAGAATTTGCTTACACATTTGCACCTTCGTATGACACTAACAAAATTATACTTAAGGAAAACTTTTTCCAAGAAGTTAATGATGGCGCAGTAAAACTAACACTTTATTTCTGGAGCGGTGAAGTTCTTAACTATACGATTACAAAAAGCGGAGATGTAATTGTAGGTATAGTGGAAAATACTGAAGCTGCAAGTAACAAGATGACACGCGCACAATTTATCGAGCTTGTTATGAATACATTCGGTCTTCTAGATGGAACAGCGGTAAGCTCATTTACTGATGTGGAGAAGGATGCGACCTATGCTAATGCAGTAGCAAGTGCGGAAAAACTGCAAATTATTAATGGTAATGGCAATGCTGAATTTGGGATGAATGACCTTATTAGACGTGAAGATACGGCTGTCATTTTGCAACGCGTTATGACTGTGTTGAATACAAAACCAGAGAAAGTAGAACTGGTTACCTTTAACGATCAACAATTAATTAGCAATTATGCGGTAACGGCGGTTAAGACATTGCAGCAGTCTGGTATTATTCTTGGAAAAACTAATGGAAACTATGATCCAAGCGGACTAGCTACTAAAGTAGAAGCTACAACGATGATCTATAGATTACTTATTCAACAATCCAACTAAAAGTATTCCAAAGCGGTGATCGCTTCTCGATATTCAATCGGGGAGTGATTGCCGCTTTTTTAACGCTGGATAAGGTTAATAGCTATACAGTTCAAAAGTTTCATTATTTGCAATAATTAATCGGGAAAATAAAATAAATTTTTTAAAATAGGGATTGAGTTATAGAAAAAAGTGATCATCGAGTGGAAATTAATAAAATTTTATAATAAAAGGTTGTTATACCTACTTTTATTTGATTCCAAATGATCATGTAATATGAAGGCATGCTATGTTAATGTTGGTATTATTAAGTGGCAAACCTATAGAAATGTAGGGACGCAAAGCTACAGGGACTAAAGGTTTTCAATAACTATGTCAGCCAGTTACCAAAGAGTATTTCATGCTTTTTGTTTCTAAAGTTGAATAAAGACGACGTAATTTTTGACGTCTTAAATGTCTGACTTTGCGTGCAAAAAAGCTACTCTATGGGTAGTTTTTTTTCGTGGCTAAATATTAGATCATCATCACTCAGGAGGTAGAAACATGAACAAAATGATCGTAATTGCAACATCAGCAGCACTGTTACTTAATATTTCTGTAGGGGCTGCTCCAGTATTCGCCAATGAATTGCAAAGTAAGTATGAAGTAAGAGCAGTCGTAGAAAGTAATGTGAGCAACGTTAATCTAGCTTCTGTAGCTCCATTTGATCTGTATGGTAAAGATATTCTAAGGGATTACAATGCAGTATACAAGATGGATAATGCCAATATTGGATCAATTACTAATAACGGTGGAAACTATCCGAACTCTCAGATTCAAAAAGCAATTGATGGAGATATGGCTACACATTGGGAAACTGGCAAGCCCAACAGTGCAATATTTACTAATGAAATTATTTTCAATCTTAATGAATCGACAACATTAGATAGAATCGTTTATGCCGCTAGACAAGCAAGTGCTCAAGGAAAAGGATTTGCGCAGAAATTTGAAATCTATAGCTCAGCTACAGATAATGGCGATGATTTTACACTAGTATCTACAGGAGAGTATAAGGGATCAACTGGTCATATTGTTGAGATAAAATTTGCAACGACAGAATTCAAACGTATTAAATTCGTATTCACAAAAGCGAATCAAGATTGGGCAAGTGCTGCAGAATTTTCTTTCTACAAGGAAGATACAGTTAGAGATGCCTTTAGCGGTATTTTCACAGATGGAACGATGAGTGCAGTAGTTCCAGCATACAATCAAGTCGACAAGATCAATTCATTAGAGGTAGAAGCGATAGAACATCCGTTATACTCTATGTTCAGAGATCAACTAGAATTGGCTAAAAAGCTAGTTAACGGTGAAGTCGATCTTGAAGGTACAATTATTACCGCTGAGCAACGTGGTGATTTGAGAAAACACGCACAACAAAATTTGAGAGTGAATTTTGGTGTTAATAATCAGCCTACTGGCTTTGCAGCTATGCCAGGAGAAACAGTTAATATCTATGTAGATGTAGAGTCAGCCGATAAGTTACCCTCAATAGTCTTTACTCAACAGGAGGCCGCTTGGAACGTATGGGCAAGATCAATACAATTACGTCCAGGTAAAAATACAATTACGGTACCTACATTTTCAAAAAATAGTTATTATGCTCATGACGTAACTAAAGGTGGAACTGTATATATTGTTAATCCATATACGGCTGAGGAGCAAGGAAAAGCTCCGATCATTCGCTTTGAAGGTTTAGAGAAAATACCGTTTATGACAGAAGATACAGATCCAGAAGAATTTAAGGCTTTCTTAATCGACTATAAACAAAGATTAGATGCAGATAAAGCTGCACATCCAAATGTTAATGATCGTCAATTAATCGATGTCGTAGAGATGGTAAGTGATCATGTTATCTTTACTGGAACAGCTACAATCGCTTATAACACTTTTGTAACGCAAGGTAAAAATCCAATGGATACGATAACAGGCTATGATGCTTGGATGAAGACAATGTTTGATTTCTATGGTTTCGATGGTAGTAGTGAACTTCATGATCCGAAGTTAATTCGTGAGAATATTAGATTAATGCAACCTTACGGCGCGATGTATGCAGCCGGTGACCATACTGGTATTCAAGGTGGAACGGTTGGTACGATGTTAGCTGACTTTAACAAAGTATCTCCAGGTTGGGGATTGAATCATGAGATTGGACACCGTTTGGCTGTTGGTGAACGAGAATATGGTGAAATAACGAATAATATGCTATCTATGTTGATGTCTGTTCATGCTAATTCAATAAATAACAGTATCGCAATAGATAACCGTATTCCGTATGAAAGTACAATTTATAAATACGTTATCGAAGAAAATAAAGTAGTCATGAACAATCAATCTTATTTTGCAGCACTTGCAGCATATTGGCAGTTAGAATTAGCTCATCCAGGATATTGGACGGAGCTGAATAGAATGTACCGCGAGCGGAAGGTTTCTCTTGCTAACGGAGATAATTCTAAGCAACAGTATTTAGTGGAATTTTCCTCAGAAGTGCTTGGAATGGATTTAAGTAGTTATTTTGCTAGACATGGATTCACAGTTAATCCAGAAACGAGAGAGAAGACAGCTGTATATCCTGCTCCGAAAAAGCTATGGTATTTGAATGATACGTTAATTAATTATGAAGGAACAGGTATAACTAGCAAAGATGTAGCGATAAAAGTCGGTATTACTGCTAACGCTACTGCAAAGTCTAATACATTAAACTTTACGATGGACAAATCCGTTAAAGAAGATTTGTTAGGCTATGAGATTTATAGAAACGATACGCTTGTAGGATTCACTGGTACGGGTCAATTCGTTGATCAGAATATAGATCCGAGCATTAATTATACTTATACAATTATTGGCTATGACAAGAAGCTAAATACACTTAATCCAGTATCTGTTAAGGCATTCATGCCAACGTTATCTGTTGAGGATCAAGTGACATTGAAGCTGAATCATCCGTTTGATCCTATGAATTATGTGAAGGCAACGAACTATCAAGGTAATGATATTACGAGTAAAGTTGTTGTGAAATCAAATAATGTTAATGTTACACGTAAAGGAAACTACAAAGTTGTATATGAAGTAAAGAGTGAACAGACAACAGAAACGAAGACAACAAACGTTACAGTTACGAGTAATTATTTGTATGCTTCTGATCTGAATGACCAATCAGCCAAAGTTGGCTCGGGTTCTTTCCAGAAAGATAAAGCCGCTAATGGAGGCATCATTACACTTATTAGACAGGGACTTCCGGTAGCCTATACTAAAGGTCTTGCCGCACATGCCAATTCTGAAGTGGTCTACAATATTGAGGGGAGAGGTTATGACTTCTTTGAAAGTTATATTGGTATCGATCAAGCAGCGAAAGGTAGACCATCTTCAGCTACATTTGAAATATATGTAGACGGAGAAAAGGTATTCGATAGTGATGTTTTCCTATCAAGTACAGCACACGAATATGTAAAAGTAGCTGTTACAGGAGCGAAAGAAATCAAACTCGTTACAACAGATGCTAATAATAATGGTAATAATTATGATCATACGGTTTGGGCTGATGCGAAATTCAGTAATAATTCTAGTATGCCAACATTAACGGTAGCTGAAGAAATGGTAGTCGTTAAGTTAAATGATGAATTCGATATGTTAAGCGGCGTAGAAGCATTTGATGTCGAAGATGGAAACTTAATCGAAAAAGTTGATGTACAAATGAATGGGTTCAGTTCAGAGAAAACAGGTACTTACAACGTACAATACACAGTGACGGACAGCGATGGAAATAAAATTACACAATCCAGAACGGTTGTCGTGTACAGTTCTAGTCAATACGCAACTGATGTGGAGTGGGAATCTGCAAGAACAGATTATAATGTCGTAAGAAAAGATAAATCAAGCACTAACGCCACATTAAAATTACTTGTTAATGGTGAAACGAAAGAATTCGCAAAAGGAATAGGAACACATGCCAATTCTGAAATTGTATATAACATTGGTGATACGAACTACGAGTACTTTGAAACAATCATTGGCGTTGACCGTAATATTGCAGCACAAAATAACTCAAGTGTAATCTTTAAAATTATGGCTGATGGTCAAGAAGTGTATAATAGCGGGTTGATGAAATACAATACCGAAGCCCAATTTGTAAGAATACCAGTTAAAGGTGTTGAGCAATTAACACTAATTGTAGACAACGCAGGTAATGGCAATGCATCTGATCATGGAAACTTTGCAGTTGCTAAGTTTTTAATTTTGAATAGTACACCTGAACTTACAATAGGTGCGTCTACTTCTACTAAAGTAGGACAAGCAATATCAGTTAGCGCAGAGTATTCAGCTATCGATGCTGAAGATGGCAACATCACTTCTCAAGTCGTCGTAACTGGTGAAGATGAAGTAAACTTCAATCGTGCGGGACAATACCCAATCACGTACACTGTTACCGATAAAGATGACAACACGACTACAAAAACAAGAATTATTGCCGTTGTTAATATGGAAGACTTCAAGTATGTATCTGATTATAATTGGAAGTCTACACAAAATAGCTATACTGCACCTAAGAAAGATATTGCAATAAGTGGTAAAGCATTACGATTAACCGATGAAAACAACGCCGAAGTTACGTATGCTAAAGGTATTGGTGCACATTCAACGTCCACGATTGTATATAATCTAACGGATAAAGATGTTAACTACTTCACTTCATTTGTAGGTGTAGATCGACAAATGTATAATACTGTAGGTTCAGTTTCTTTTGAAGTATATGTAGATGGAGAGAAAAAATTTGATAGTGGATTAATGAATTCAAGAGACGCAGAGCAACAGCTTGAAGTTGATCTTAGCGGAGCGCAAGAGCTTAAGCTAGTCGTAACGGACGGAGGAAATGGTAACGGATCAGACCATGCAGTATGGGGGGATGCGAAATTCCACTTTGCCAATGGAGATCGACTATATACAAGCGATCTAGTTACGGCAATCGAAGAGACTAAAGTTATTTCACTAGATGGTTATACTTCTGAAAGCATTGCAGCATTACAAAATAGCTTGATGAGAGCAGAAGAAGTACTAGCTAACGAAGATACTACTCAAACTGAAATTGATGCAGCATTAGTAGCCTTGCAGAAAGCTACAGAGGAATTAACACTATTAGACTTAACTCAAGTCATTACGATAAGCGACAAGTATTTAAATGAAGCGATTAAGAAGACTTTAGCTATAAGTGGTGAGATCACACTGGGAGATATGTACAACCTTACGTCGCTAACAGGTGACTCCAGAAGAGTTAGGTCACTTGATGGTTTACAATATGCGAAAAATCTAGTGACTCTTGATATTGCAGGTAATGAAGTAGCAGACTTCTCACCATTGCAAAGCTTAACGAAGTTAGAAAACTTGATTGCAGATCCTCAATATATTGAAATGGGTAATTTACAAGGACCGATCGTGGAAGTTGCCAATGCAGTTAAAGATATCGAGGGCAACTATGTTATCCCTACTACAGCAGGCGTTCGGAACAATGCAACGTTTAATGAAACGATGCTTGATGTTAATGAATGGGCAGCAAATCCAGATAAGTTCACATTGGATCTTTCTAATGAAGACAAGGGAGTTTACTTGTTAGCGATGAATTATGAAGTGGCAGGTAACCTGGTCATGATGATTTATATGATTGATGTTAAATAACTCGCAGCTCGATAAATAATCTAAATATGTACAAAGAAGCAGTCCCTCAATAGGGAACTGCTTCTTTGTTGTTCAAGAGTATGGAGGGAAATTCTACTTACTATAATGATCCTGAATGGCAAATGAAACAATTGTTCCTTCATTAGGCTTACTAACGATAGACAAGCCATGTCCATAAAGTTGTGTTAACCGTCGATTCGTATTGGCAAGCCCGATTCCATCCTTTCCTTTCATTGCTGGATTTAATAGCTGCACAATTTGCTCTTGTTTCATACCTTTACCGTTATCGATGACTTCAATTATAATTGCTATGAACAAGTGATATATGCGACATAGCTAATTTGAGTAGTATTCGTCATAGCTATAGAGCAAGATTGTCCAACGATAAGACAAAATTGCATATAATTTGAACTCTAATACGTACTATAATTTGTATCTTCGTTGGGTTATTATGGATACAAGTGCAAGTTCAAAATATATAAGTAATAAGCGATAGGGAGTGGATGAGTTGATTACAGAACAAATAGGCGTTCCATTAGAAGGGTTTGCTGAATTTAGTAGGGAAGTGGCGGCACAGGGCGCGGTATTGTTGCAAAATAATAATAAAGTCCTTCCTTTTCAAAATGAGGATAAGGTTGCCATTTTCGGTAGAACTCAAATTAATTATTACCGTAGCGGTACAGGTTCAGGTGGTAGTGTTCATGTGACACATACAACGAATCTATTGGATGGTCTTCGTAGTAAAAACAACATTACAGTTAATGAACCATTAGCTGCTACATATGAGCAATGGATTGTAGAAAATCCATTCGACAATGGTGGAGGCGGCTGGGCTGCTGAACCATGGTTCCAGAAGGAAATGCCATTATCAGATGAACTAGTACTAGCGGCAAGAAGCGAGTCTAATAAAGCAATTATTGTTATTGGACGTACAGCAGGCGAGGATAAGGATAATGCGGATGAGCCTGGAAGCTATCAACTAACAGCTGATGAAAAGTCAATGTTGCATATTGTAACGGCACATTTTGAACACACAGTCGTTGTATTGAATGTATCGAATATTATTGATATGAGTTGGCTGAATGATGCTAGTTATGTCAACCCGATTTCAACTGTAATCTATGCATGGCAAGGTGGCATGGAGGGCGGTAACGCAATCGCTGATGTATTAGTTGGTGATGTAACACCTAGCGGCAAACTAACGGATACGATAGCTTATGCGATTGAGGATTATCCGTCAACTCATCAATTCGGTAATGAGAAGACGACCATTTATGAAGAAGATATATATGTAGGTTATCGCTACTTCGAGACATTCTGCCCTGAGAAAGTTCAGTTTGAATTTGGCTACGGTATCTCGTATACCGAGTTTGATATTGCTCAATTGGAAGCGAAGTTAGTTTCACAAGAAGGCATCGATTGTATTGAAATTATTGCAACAGTTACTAATACAGGTAATCAGTTCGCGGGTAAAGAAGTTATCCAAGTGTATTATGAAGCACCACAAGGTAAGTTAGGTCAACCTGTTAAAGTATTAGCAGCTTTCGGTAAGACGAAGGAGCTTCAACCAGGAGAAACTCAAACGTTAACAGTAACCTTCCCTATTCATTCTATGGCGTCCTATGATGATAGTGGTGTAACTGGATATCGCTCTGCTTATGTATTAGAAACTGGAACATACAAGCTACATGTTGGTAATAGCGTGAAAAATACAGTAAACGTTAGTCTAAAAGATCAAAGCGGATATGTTGTAGATACGATTCAAGTGATCGAGCAACTTACAGAAGCGTTGGCACCAACAGAAAGCTTTACTAGAATGGCACCAGGTTCACTGAAAGCAGACGGCACTTATGAATTAATCTCTGTAGAAGTTCCAAGACAACAAATTTCGTTAGCACAACGTATAGAGCAAAATCTACCGAAAACGTTGGAGCAAACTGGTGACCAAGGGTACAAATTACAGGATGTTTATGATCAAAAGGTAAGCATGGAGACATTTATTGCTCAGCTTGGTGATCAAGACCTTGCGGCAATTGTTAGAGGCGAAGGTATGGGTAGTCCGCTTGTAACACCAGGTACAGCTTCTGCATTCGGTGGAATTAGCGATAATCTATTCAAGCTTGGCATTCCAGTAGCGTGTACAGCTGATGGTCCTTCTGGCATTCGTATGGACAGTGGACATAAAGCAACTCAAGTATCAATTGGAACTTTACTTGCTGCCACATGGGACACTGAGCTCGTCGAACAACTTTACGTGATGGAAGGTCAAGAATTATTAAGAAATAATATTGATACTTTACTTGGACCAGGGCTTAATATTCGCCGCAGTCCACTTAATGGTCGGAATTTTGAATATTTCTCAGAGGACCCGCTAGTTACCGGTGCTTTTGCTGCAGCATGTACAAGTGGCATTAAGAAGGGTGGCTCTAATGCTACTCTGAAGCATTTTGCTTGTAATAATCAGGAGCAATACCGTACGAAGGTAGATGCTGTAGTATCTGAGCGTGCATTACGTGAGATCTACTTGAAAGGGTTTGAAATTGCTGTAAAACAAAGCGGTGCGAATTCCATCATGACCTCATACAACGCAATTAACGGACATTGGTCTGCTTCTAACTATGATTTGAATACAACAATTCTTCGAGGAGAATGGGGCTTCAAAGGGATCGTGATGACGGACTGGTGGGCAGTCATGAATGATGTTGTCCATGGTGGAGCACCAAGCTTGAAGTACACTAACTTTATGGTGCGCGCGCAAAATGATCTATATATGGTCGTTAATAACTACGGGGCAGAAATTAACTCCTTAGATGACAATACGATGGAATCACTAGAGAATGGTACATTAACACGCGGAGAATTACAGCGTAGTGCGATCAATATTTGTCAGTTTATTATGAATTCGATTGTATTTACAAGAGATCATGTCATTGAAGATGTTGTTACGAAATTAACAGCCAATCCATCACTTACACCAGCAGTAGTTCAGTCATTGTCTGATAATGCACAAGTTACACCTGTCGTGAATGAATCGATCTTTGTGAAGGTAGATGAAGCGGGAGAGTATCGTCTTATCGTTCATATTATGTCACCAGAAACGAATGTCGCACAAACGGTTTGCAATGTAACATTGAATGATCAGTTAATGACGACAATTCAAACGAACGGAACAGATGGCAAATGGATTAAGCAGAAGCTGGTTAAAGTCGAGCTAGAAGCGGGTCTATATGAGATGAAGCTGGATTTTGTGAAGCCGGGGATGCAGATCGAATGGATTGAATTCAAGCAACTGTAATAGGGGAAGTTCAAAAAGCGGACTTTGATAACGATGAGTATGCTGACGTAGCATATTCGACATCGAATATGAAGTGAACTTGGAAAGTACGGTTCGCGTGTACCAATAACGTACACTTGCGCTTCCGCCTTTCTCAAGTAGCACTCCATCTTCTCGATTCTGAAAGCCCGCTTTTTGAACCCTCATTGTAAGAGGTAGTTCAAAGACACTCCAAGGATTAGACAAAAAATCTAATGCTTGGAGTGTTTTTTATATAACGAGATGATATTTAAGATAATACTCATCTATTTTATAAGGAGGACTTGCGATGAAGATTTTCAGAAGAATATTGCCGTTGTTAATACTTATATTAATAATTTTTTATTCTTCTTTGTATTTTTTTAAGAATAGCAAAAATGGTGCTCTTTGGATGAATGGTGTAAAGCAAAATGAAATCGTTATGACTATTCCTACCGGAAAGTTTTTCGAACATTATCTGTATGATAAGGGAGAAAACGAAATAGGTATAATCACTTTACGAACTGAGAAAAAGTTCGGTTTATTCAATACATACGGAAAGTACTATGAATACATTGATGTTGAAATTGATGAAAATCATAACGTATTAGTTATCGCGCAGTATCCATCTGTGAAGAATGGGTCAATCATTAGTTCCACAGTCATTGGAGGAATAGTCTTAAAAAATAATGGAAATCAACTCGAATTGGAAATTGGGACAGAACATAAAAGCATTCCAATACTAGACGATCATAAAAAATACTTTCTTGCCGATATCGGGCAAGTGGAAGACGCGCAGATAAAATTAATCGTTAATTAGAATAAAATATCTAGGTAGACTATTTAAGTGTTTAACGAATTTTCTTCCAGTACGGAATATTTATCACCATATTGTCCAATAATATGTTGCTCGCCCCAGTTACATAGCGAGTCTAATATGCTGCTAAGACTTGTTCCATAGTCACTAAGTGCGTATTCTACTTTCCACCTATAACTTCGAGCGTTGCTTCGACTGAAATATTGTATTTTTTCTTAATCATTATATGCCTCCAGATGTACAGGTACTTTTTAGTACCTGAATGGCTTCAGAAAGCATAGAGCCACAATCCAGGCGGAATAAGATGTCATGTTGAAGTCTTTTGATTAAATCTTTGATCGTAGGAATCCTTTCCATAATCCTAACGATCAAGGAGTAGATCATCGCTCTGTAATTCACTTCAATAGGGGCCCCATAAAGCGATGTTTTTCTGACCAAACGCATGATAGGGGTAATATCTATTGTGGGAAAAATCTCGCGGAAACGATCTTTTTGTTCCATTTGATAAAGTTCTTGCAGGGTAAATAAACTCTCATGTCGAATATATGGCATAGGGAGTTCCTCCTTGTCTCATTTGGTTTTGTTCGCACTTAACCTATTCGAAATTTGGGGAGGTACTCCTTTTCCTATGCCTTAAAAAGCTAGTCGTAGTAAGGCTTTTGATTTATGAAATTGATTCAATTATATTTTACCGATATACCCCATAATCATGCTATAATATGCTACAATGTGCCGCGAATATGTTAGGTGTAAATATACACGGCAGCAAGCTTTTGTAACTATAAGTCGTTTATATCATTCCTAATAAAAAATAAAAAGGCGAATGTCCATTCAATTGAATAGGATTCGCCTTTTGTAGTATGTTACGATAAGGTTTACTGATAATATAAAGCTGGAGATGAAACAAGACATGGATGGTAAATTGAGAAGTAATATCAAGCCGGGACTAGAGGTTGATATCGTATTAAAGCAGGATCAGCGTACAGGTAAAACCTCGCGTGGAATAGTGAAGGATTTGCTGACTAATTCACCACAGCATCCGCATGGAATTAAGGTTAGATTAGAGGATGGCCGTGTCGGTCGGGTTCAAAATATTGTAAATGGATAAGCAATACTTTCAAGAATAAGGGTCAACAGAGCAACTTAATAATCTAAGTTGATCTGTTGACCTATTGTTGATACCCGGGACATATTCAGCTGTAGCGTGCAATTTCAAGTAGTATACATATGCTTCACATGAAATCAAAGAAATAACGGATAACATGGAATAATACTGGTGAAGTATAAGTTAAGCTGTCGATTCTACTTAGATGGCTTTTTTTCAAAGCTTCGAATTTATCATCATCGCCAAGTAATAAATCTCGCTTTAGCACGGAAACGGTTAAACTACCGAGAAATCCACTTAAACTAATGAGCATACCAGAAAGTATTCCGAACATTAGATCAAGCGGTGTGAGATATGGATAGATTAAGTAGGAAACAGCCGTCGTTATTACAAAGGCGCAGATGAAGCCTGCCCAAGTCAAATTAGCATTGGCAGTAGGAACAACTTTTCCTTTGCTATAATAGATTGATACTAGATTATGAACAACGTCATTGAGCTGCGTCAATATAACAAGATATAGCACTAATCCTGCTCCATATTGCGGCGTAGCAAATTGGAAATAAGCTAAGTGACTAAGTCCGAAAACCATAAGCATTAGTCCCCATTGTACGGAGCTAACGCTGCGGAGAAATCCGACCGTTCCTTTATTAATTAATCGTGGAATTGGAATTAATAAAAATACATACACTGGGATAAATATAATAAACATTCCATACCATTCAATATAGATCCAATAAAACTGCAATGGGATTGATAAGTACGCCCATAAATATAATCTTCTGTCCGCTTTACTTGATTTGATCATGGAGAAATATTCTCTAAGTGCAAAAAACGAAAGTCCCATTAACGAAATTAATGATACTAGCGGATTGAGTAGCGTGGCAAAACCAAAAATAATAAGCATGCCCCACCACATTTTGATACGAGCTCCAATATTCGTATAATCTTTAATAGGCTGTATTTTACGTATGATAACATATAACAATTGTATGACGGCTACAGCTGCCAAAACAATGATGAGCTTTACTAATGAACTGTCCAGGACGAATCACCAACTTAGTATAAGGTAGAATCCCTTTTAAGGTTACTTTTTGAACATACGCCATAAAAGGGTTCATATGTTATTATGAAGGAAATGTACAATTTTCAAAAGGGGTTTTTGTATGTATGTCAAATAATCGATCAATTTATATTTTACTTACGAATACAGGAACGCTATTTACGAAGATGATTCAAGGCTATACAAAAGCGCCCTATAATCACGCTTCAATTTCCTTTGACCCGGAGTTGTCTGAGCTGTATAGCTTTGGCAGAAAGCATCCTAATAATCCTCTGAATGGCGGCTTCGTTAAAGAGGATCTTAAGACGGGTACATTTAGCAAATATCCCAATACGACCTGTGTCATCTACGAGCTTCAAGTAACTGAACGTGAGATCGAGAAGATGAAGCGAGTTTTGCAAATTTTTGTTCGTAGTCGTCAAAAGTATATGTATAATATTTTAGGTGTGATCGGCATCGCTCTCAAGGAACCGGTTGAATTTAGCAACTCTTATTTTTGTTCGCAATTTGTTGCGGAAATATTAGAGCGTTCGGGAATTAAGCTATGGAATAAGCTTGCTGCATTAGTGACACCCGACGATTTTCGGCAAAGTGAGCAGTTGGCGTTAGTTTATGAAGGGAAATTAAGTAATTACAAATGTAAGTAGAAATATGGATAAGGTTAATGAATTAAAGGGGAATTTATCTGAGTTTGAAGTGTAAGCCGAGCAGCTCTTGCACGGCTTTTTATTATAAATAAATCCGCGAAAAATAGCGAAATATGATATATTTGGTAGAAGAAGATATTAGAGAAGAGGCATAATACATTATGAAAATTTCTTTAAAGTATCTTATATTGTCAGTAGCATTATTATCGGTCATATTAACGTTATTTAGTAGTATCTCATCAGGTTATAGAATGAGTAAAAACACATTAATAGAAAGTGCTTTAGAAACGAATCAAATGTATGCTGAAAAACTTGCAAATACGACAGATGTCTTCTTTCAAATGACACTTCAAACATTAGCTTGGAGCTCACATGAGATTGCCTCATATATGACAAACGAGGATGCTAGCGACAGGCTATTAGCAGAGACCGAACGGCTCAAGCATCAAACAGCTACATTTAACTCTGTTGTTATTGTTGATGCAAACGGTGAAATCGTCGCAACATCGCCTCAAACGCTTGATCTAGTCGGTAAACTTATGGATTCTGAAGGTGGAAAAGAAGCATTACGGGAGAAAAGACCGATTGTATCTAAGCCTTATTTATCAATTACTGGAAGATTAATTGTTTTTATTTCTTATCCTATTTTTGATGAGAATGAGCATTATTTGGGCCTTGTTGGGGGAAGCTTATACTTAAAAGAAGAAAATATACTTAATCAAATTTTAGGGCAGCATTATTATGAAGATGGCTCTTATGTCTATGTTGTCGATCAAGAGGGTCATATAATTTATCATAAAAATTCAGAACGAATTAATGATGTAGTATCGGAAAATCCAGTGGTACAGCAATTGATGAACAAGCAAAGTGGAGCAACCCGTGTTCTTAATACGGAAAAAATCGACATGCTTGCGGGGTATGCCTATGTTCCGTCGGTAGGCTGGGGAGTCGTCTCACAACGTCCAGCAGCAGTTGCATTGGCACCAACGACAAAAATGATGCAAGAAATGATTGTGAATGCATTGCCTTATTTGTTGTTATCGTTAGTTATTATTGTGTTAATATCACAATTAATTGCCCAACCGCTGCAAA
The DNA here is from genome assembly GCF_056786395.1 of Paenibacillus sp. Y951. NCBI lineage: Bacteria > Bacillati > Bacillota > Bacilli > Caryophanales > Paenibacillaceae > Paenibacillus > Paenibacillus sp. Y951. The sequence continues at coordinate 197,378 of NZ_JBXCIY010000004.1, forward strand.
AGCTGGCTGGCTTTATTGAATCTAGCACCGAGAAAAATCAAAGCGAAAGCTTGAATAAAGTAAAAGCTTGGTATTATGAAGCCATTCAATTGAAAAAGGCATTAACTTATAGCTTTGGATTTTTCCATGAAAAGGTAGACTTTATTACAGAGCAGTCTCAAACAGATCCATTAACAAAGCTAATGAACCGTAGAACAATGGATGAGTATACGCAAAAATGGAGAAATAACGAGACATCCTTCTCTATCGTTATTTGGGACATTGATCATTTCAAACGAATAAATGACACCTATGGTCATTCTGTTGGTGATGAAGTATTAAAGTTTCTAGCAGAAAAAATGCGTGAAGTAGCTAGGAAAGAAGATATTTGTTGTCGCTATGGCGGCGAAGAGTTCGTATTGCTTCTCCATCAAATGAATGAGCAGGAAGCTTATGAGGTTACTGAGAAGTTAAGAAAAATAATTGAAAGCACAATAAGCCCTTGTGGTGATTATATTACGGTTTCTGCTGGAATTTCTGCTTATCCAGCTACATCAACGAATCTTACACAATTGTTCGATATAGCTGATCAATGCTTATATGAAGCAAAAAGAGCTGGAAGAAATCAATGTATCGCTAGCAGTAATCGTTAATGCGATATGTTTAAAAAGGTACGTTTTGCTTTTCTCAAGCAAACCATAAATAATATCTGTGAAAACTAGTCGCAACGCTTTAGCGTAGTGATGGAAATGAAAAATTGCAATAGAGAGGACTATATAATGACTACTAATGAAAAACGATTAGAGACAGGCTGGCATTTCGATAATAGTTATCTTCATTTACCTGAAACTCTATATACGCTAATTAATCCAACGCCAGTAAGAGCGCCCAAGCTAGTTATGATTAATGAACCATTGGCGGCAGCATTAGGATTGGACCCAAGTGCACTGTTAAGTGAAGCAGGAGTGGCGACATTAGCTGGAAATAGGATTCCAGAGCATGCTATGCCACTTGCACAGGCATATGGCGGGCATCAATTTGGTCATTTCAATAGGCTTGGTGATGGTAGAGCCGTATTGCTTGGTGAGCAGATTACTCCTCAAGGTGAACGTGTAGATATACAGCTTAAAGGTTCGGGTCCAACTCCCTATTCACGCCGAGGCGATGGCAGAGCAGGGCTAGGTCCGATGCTCCGGGAATATATCATTAGTGAGGCGATGAATGGATTGGGCATTGCTACTACTCGTAGCTTAGCTGTAGTGGCGACTGGGGAAACGATTATTCGTGAAACGAATTTACCAGGTGCTGTTCTTACTCGTGTGGCAGCTAGTCATCTGCGAGTCGGTACGTTTGAATATGTATCGCAATGGGGTAATGATGACGAGCTTAGGCAATTAGCGGACTACACGATTGAACGTCATTATACTTATATTGCTGCTGATGATAACCGTTATCTTCATTTGCTTGAAGAAGTTATTAAGCGTCAAGCTCAGCTTATTGCCAGTTGGCAATTGGTAGGCTTTATTCATGGTGTGATGAATACGGATAATATGGCCATTAGCGGCGAAACGATTGATTATGGGCCATGTGCATTTATGGATAGTTATGACCCTACAACGGTATTTAGCTCCATTGATCGAGAGGGACGCTATGCTTACGGTAATCAACCGTATATTGGTAGTTGGAATTTGTCACGGTTTGCAGAAACACTTCTACCATTGCTTCATGACAATCATGCTGAAGCGGTTGAATTGGCGCAGGCTGCATTAACAAACTATGCAACGGAGTATTATGCTCGTTGGCTGGCTGGAATGAGAGCGAAGTTAGGATTGTATAACGAAGAGGAACAAGACGAAGCGCTTATTAAAGATTTACTTGGTATGATGCACCAATATGGAGCGGATTACACGAATACATTTATTATGTTGACGTTCAATCAACTGGAAGACTCCGCATTAGCAGCTACAGAAGAGTTTAAGCTATGGTATACGCAGTGGCAAAATAGATTAGAGCGACAATCACAATCAACAGAGCTAGCGCAGCAATTAATGCGTAATAGCAATCCAGCGATTATTGCACGTAATCATCGAGTGGAGGCAGCATTAGAAGCTGCAACTAAGCATGGCGATTATACCGTAATGGTTCAACTATTGGCGTTGCTATCTAATCCTTACGAGCATTCAGCCGAACAATCGGTATATGCTACTTTACCGGATGAGGAAACAGGACCCTATCGAACATTTTGTGGCACATAGTTCACAATGATAGAACAGGAATCAGGCATGCTGATGGCGAAGTAGTGTAGTACAACATTAACGAATGGAGAATATGAAATTATGTCTAGTTTGCCAAACTGTCCTAAATGTAATTCAGAATACACATACGAGGATGGAAGTCTGTTAGTTTGTCCAGAATGTGCTCATGAATGGACATTGGAATCGGAAAGCGATAATACGCCCGGTACCGAGATTGTGAAGGATAGCAACGGAAATATATTGATTGATGGTGATAGCATTACAATCATCAAAGATCTTAAAGTTAAAGGAAGCTCTTCCGTATTGAAGATAGGTACGAAAGTGAAAAATATACGTTTGATCGATGGAGATCACAATATCGACTGCAAAATTGATGGCTTTGGAGCTATGAAATTAAAGTCGGAGTTTGTGAAGAAGCTGTAATAGTACAAGTTGAATTTTGTATAACCTTTAATAAGTTGAGCGCTGAGGCTATCACAAGTAAGATCGTTATCGATCGTACTTGCGATAGCCTTTTTTGATTATCAAAGCTATTGCAAGTGGTAGACAAGTCATTAATAAAGTACGCCACTTACGAAAAGTCCAAAGCAAGCGGCATTTAATAAGAAAGTAATACCTCCGCCAATCAATAATCCTTGCACAATACCAGGATATTTATTGAAAATGAGTGTAGCTGGAATTAAATAAATGATTTGTACTACGCCAATAAAGAAAAATCCCATAGGAAACAGGAATAGTATAAGGTGTAGTACTGCTAATAACCCTATGCCTAATGACACATGTTTGAGATTATATGATTTCTTTTCCTTTGAGGTCAAGGTAGTGGGTTCTGAGTCTTGCAAATCTTGATTTTCATCATCATTCATACTAATCACCTCTTGATCTTAGTTCGAATTCACGTTGCAGCTCAACTAATTTCTCCTCTTTATCTCCACGATAGAACATATTATATGTATCGAAGGGGATAATACGGCCATCTGGATGTACAATATGGACACATGATTTTTTGACCGAACGAACATCGAAGTTATAGGGATCCAAAAATTGCATAATAATGACACGGAATACATTATCGTAATTAATATCTTGAGGAACAGATACCATCGGTAAGCAGCATAATAGATTTTTGAGTGAAAGTGCTGATGAACTTGGTGAATGAGCGGTGGAAAATAGATCAAAAATTTTAGCTTTCAAATTAATATCCTGCTCGAAGACGATCGTATTTCTGCCGCCCTCTAATAAAATTGTGGGGTCCATCATGCCCGTTAGTGGAATAACTTCATCACCTAGCTTGAGAGCATATCCCATAGCTAGACAATCTGGATGACATGGCACAGGGATAATATCTTCAGGTAGGAAAAGGTCAGATTGATCGATAATGCCTTGACGTACTTCACTAAGTGTAAGTCGCTCCTTGGCAGGATCGTATTCCTCGAGTCTACCAGCAGCTTGAATTGGCTGGAATGTTACGCCTCGAACAGCACGTTGTTTCAATCCAAATTGAATAATATCACCGATTTCATGATCATTGAGTCCCTTTTTGAGTGTGACAACTAATGTCGTAGAAATATTGTAGTCGTTAAGATTAGCTAATGCTTTACGACGAACCTCGCGTAGATCTACCCCTCGCAATTCACGTAGTGTAGCTTCTTCAAAGCTATCAAATTGCAAATAAATTTCAAAGCCTGGCATATAGGATGCTAATCGCTCGGCAAACTTGCGATCTTGAGCAATCTTCAATCCATTTGTATTGACCATAATATGCTTAATAGGCTTACTTTTGACGAGATCAAGAATTTCAAAAAACTGCGGATGAATCGTTGGTTCACCACCGCTAATTTGCACAATATCTGGTTCTTCTTCATTACGGACGATAGCATCAAGCATCTTTTCTATTTGCTCTAATGAGCGAAATGATCCGTGCTGGGGAGAAGATTCCGCATAACATATTGGGCATTGTAAATTGCATCGTTCAGTTATTTCAAGTAAGGTTAGACAGCTATGCTGCTCATGGTCTGGGCATAAGCCACAATCATAGGGACAGCCGTAACGAATGGGCGTATTCCAATGTTGGGGCATTTCTGCAGGCTTGAGAAACTCCCTACACTTCTTGTAATATTCAACATCGGTCGAAATTAATACTTTTTCTCGCCCATGATGACCACAATATTTAAGTAGAAATACTTGATCGTCTTCTATGATGACTTTAGCCTCGACTTTACGTAGACACTGGGAGCATATACTATTTGTTAACTCATAGAAAATATAGGGTCTATTTTTGGTTGGCATAGGTAGAATCCTCCGAATAAGGTTGATGTGGTTTTCCAATCCATTGATACAAGAGTGATCCATAGTAAATTAACGCTACTAAGCAAGCCAGCTGCATATTGTTAAGTCCGAAGTATGGATGAGGAGTTGGCTTAATGAAATCAATCGCAAATCGAAAAGTAAGGTAACTTGTCATAAACAGTTGGAAGATCGCGCCGTTAGGTAGAGTCTTAGAGGATGTCGTGGTTAGAAATTGACGCTTACGTAATTGATGTTTGTAGCTAAGAAGTAGAGTAGCAAGTAGAAGTAAGAACAATATTTCATATAATTGTGTAGGGTGACGTGGAATTCCATCGCCAAAGTCGATGGCAGTAATCCATGTCGTTGGTGTGCCATACGTATGGTCATCAAGGCCAGTTAAGAAGCAGCCAATACGTCCAATCGCAATTCCCATGATTAGAGGTAGCGTCATATCATCTCCAGTGGAGCGGGTAATACCCATTCTTTTCTTCATTAATTCAACGCCTATAAGCCCACCGAGCAGTCCACCTACAATGGTTTTCCCACTCATAAGGTATACATAGTCGTTCCACTTCTGCAATGATTGATAAGGGTCTTCAAACCAGTATAGTGCTTTAGAGCCAATTGCCGCGCCGATAATTGCTCCAACAATAATCCACATCCCTTGATCGATCCGAAGCGCACCTTTTGTTCGTGTGTACAAATATACACGGAAGCTTAAGAAATAGGCTAACGCTTCGAATACAGTATGTGGATGCAATGTAATGAATCCAAGATTAATCCATACAGGGAAAGTCATTGATGCCTCCTAAAACTTTTCAATTTGCTTCTCGATATGCTTTCCTGTAATTGAAAAGTACATCGGAAGCATAAACCTTTTGGAATGAGTTTAACGATATATTAACTATTCTGTTACCGTACGTAAATCCCTTCCAATTGTTAAATAAGAAAAAATAGGTGTGCCTCTCCAAGTTGCTTGGAATAGACACACCTACAGTTTTAGTTCAAAGAATCTATCTCTTGAGCTAGAAACGAATTAGATTACTTGACTTTAATATTGCCTGACTTTGTATTAATTTTGATCATATCTGATGAAGTTCCGATAGAAACTGGTGCTTTAATAGTTCCTGAATTAGAACGTAGTTCATAAAACCCACTAAACCCTTCAGCAACGGTAAAGTTTACATTCCCTGAGGAAGCATTAACATCAGCGCCATGTACTGTAGATTGTGAAATAGTTATATTACCAGAGCTACTTTCTGCAGTAACTTGACCGGAAACATTAGTAAGTTTCATATTACCTGAGTTAACAGATGCTTGCAGATTACCAGTTATATTATCGGCAATCAGATTACCAGATTTCGTTGTTAGCGATATAGTTTCCGCCTGTAGATCTTCGGCCTTAAGATTACCAGAATTCGTAGTTACCGTTGCTTGCTTTGCTTGTATTCCTGTAACGTTAACATTACCCGACTTGGTCGTTATCGTTGCCTGTTGTGCTAGTACGTGTTCAGCGTTAAGATTCCCGGAGTTCGCATCGATATATACCGTTTCTAGAACATGATCCTTAGGCAAACTTACAGTGATGTGGATTTTTTCACTCTCAAAACTAAAATTCAAAGAGAAAAACTGTAGTTTGAACTTAGTCGTTAGATCGAGCTCGTATTTGCTATTCACAATGGAAGCCTTATTAATTTGCTCAATAGTCTCCTGATTGGTCTTTCCTTCAACTAAAATGGAACCTGTATCACTGTCACTATTGACGAATGTCACTTTCACATTATTAGATGTACCAACAACGGTAAAGTGATTTAATGTTTGTGAATCGAATGTCCATGTCTTCTCAACGCTTTTTAAATTTCCGTTCCCCAATTGGAACTTATTAAACGATAAACCTGTGATACCAATGACAATAAGAATGATGGCGGTAAGAATCCAACGTTTTCTCATATTATTTCCCTCCTTTAATAACGCGAACATTCCAATGATAGTAAGACTTCGTAACCTTCAGAAGCATTGTACCTAGATATTTACATGCGATACCGAATAAGATCCCTATCCCAGAAATCGCAATGGTAGCAAAAAGTTTACCAAGAATGAATTCGCCATTGATTATAAAATCGACCAATACTAAAAGCGGTGCAACAATCATAGCAGCAGCACTTACAAGTAAACTAAGCCAAACAGCCCATATTGACAGACCAATCGGAACGACTGCCAGTATAAAGTTGAGGGAGAACAGTCCGATAACCGCAAAGATCGTTCTCGTCATTGAATCCGATTCTGACTTCTTCATTAGATGAGGAGAATCACTTTTATATTCCTCCAGCGCTTCTCGTGCTAGCTCAAATGGGTTACCAAGCTCAAGTGAAATTTCTTCTTCGGATTTACCTGTTTGTTCTCCGAATGCGTAATGCGTTTCGTAATCTTCTAATAGCTCCTTCTGATCCTTGCCAGGCATAGACTTAAGTTCCTTACGAAGAATTGTAAGAAATTGATCTTTATTCATGTGTAACGCCCTCCTCCAATAAACTAGAAACATCCTTCACAAATTGATTCCATTCCTTCAGCATTTCCTGCATATATTGCTCCCCATTAGCTGTGAGCTTATAGTATTTCCTAGGTGGCCCTTCATTCGATTCCTGTAAATACGTTGTACAGTGTCCCTCGGTAACTAATCTTCTTAGCAAAGGATAGAGTGCTCCTTCCGCAACCTGCACATAATTAGAAACCTGTTGAACTAATTCAAAGCCATAGCGTTCTTTTCTATGGATAAGCACTAATACACAAAGCTCTAATACACCTTTTTTGAACTGCACATTAATGTTCAATTCCTTCCACCACCGATCAATTATTAATTTTAGAATTGGTATATCATATGAATCAGTACTGCTTATTGTTCACTACTCAATTATGATTATAACTGGAGCTACTGAATAATGCAAGGTACTGTTGTAAATATTATGCTATTTATTTATTTAAGTATACCCGTAAGTTTTTCAATCCGATAAAAACACACAAAAAACCGCCATAATGTATAAGCCATCATGACGGTTTCAATTAATAGTGAATGTTCTCACACTATAGCTGCAAACTCTTCGTGTATTACTATAGTATCATTGTCTAATGATGCTTGTACGTCTATGATCCTCTGATTCGAAGAGCCTCTATACCTAAGTGTACTCGACTTCATATGCTCCATAAATCGACCGTCAACTAAGATATCCACCCACTGTAATAGCTCAAGTTGGTATTGTCGCTGAGGATTAGAGGGGGCATGCAGTTGCCCCCATGTAAAGCCTGTATATGTCCAAACATCAAGTCCTAATTGCTTGGCTGCTTGAGCAATCGGTAGTAAAGCCTCCGCTTGCAGAAAAGGTTCTCCACCTGATAAAGTAAGTCCTTTTTGGAGCTTTGTGTTTTTCATTTGATTAATAATATCGCCGCTATCGACTTCATAGCCACCGGCGAGATCATGTGTATAGGGGTTATGACATCCTTTGCAATGATGTTTACAGCCTTGTGTCCATAACACCATTCTGAGGCCTGGTCCATCGACAATACTGTCTACAGTAAGTGGTGCTGCTATTGTTAGCTTCATCATTATTACCACATTTCGTTAGTTATGTTTAACTCGATCATGAACTTCTGATTTCTTAGCATTATTGAATCGATCTAATGTTCCTACCAGATAGCCGGTAATTCTTCTAATTCGTTCAAACTTTATAGTGTCTTCCTCTTCATTTCTACCAAAATGAGGACAAATATTCCCTATAATAACTCCAGAATATCCACAAGAAGGATCACGATCTATCGGGTGATTGATGCTTCCATAGCCGATACCAGCTTCTTTCATTGATCTAATTATCGTTTCGAATGCTTCAATATTATGAGCTGGGTCACCATCTAGTTCAACATATGTAATATGCCCTGCATTCGTTAGTTCGTGATAAGGTGCTTCTTTGGCAATTTTATCGTAAGCCGCTAATGGATAATAGACAGGAATATGGAATGAGTTCGTATAATAATCGCGATCAGTAACACCGATAATAGTACCGTATTGCTGACGATCTATTGCTGTAAATCTGCCCGAAAGCCCCTCAGCTGGAGTCGCAATTAATGAAAAATTAAGTTGATATTGGTTTACTGCTTCGTCCATCCGATGTCGCATATGTGTAATAATACGAAGACCGAGTTGCTCTGCCTCTTCACTCTCCCCATGATGTTGACCTACTAACGCTGTTAGGCATTCGGCTAATCCAATAAATCCAACCGTTAAAGTACCCTCCTTAATAACATCTACGATCGTATCATTCCACTCTAAATTTTCAGAGCCTTTCCATACATGTTGGCCCATTAGAAAAGGGAAGTTCTTCACACGTTTATTACCTTGTAGCTTCATCCGATCCAATAATTGTTCGATGACCAGCTTAATCTGTTGATCTAATGCTTCAAAAAATTGCTGCAGCATCGGTTCAGAGTGAGAAATAATACCATGCTTAATTCCGAGTCGGGGGGAGATTGATTGTAGTGAAGGATAGATTGCCTCTTCCGCTAACAATTTCCTCTCCGTATACATTACCTAGCACTCTTGTTCTACAACCCATATAAGTTGCTTCCGTTTCTGGTCTCCCTGCAACATAATGTTTAGCATTGAACGGAGCATCGAGAAAGCTGAAGTTAGGAAATAAGCGCTTCGCCGACACGCGACAACTCAGCTGAAATAGGTCATAGTTGGGATCGCCGGCATTATAGTTAATTCCTTCTTTTACTTTGAAAATGAGAATTGGAAATATTGCTGTTTCACCGTTTCCTAAACCTTGTTCAACAGAAAGCAGGAGATTTTCAGATACCATTCTGCCTTCCGCTGATATATCTGTACCAAAGTTAATGCTGGAGAAGGGAACTTGAGCCCCGGCACGAGAATGCATCGTATTGAGATTATGAATAAAAGCTTCCATCGCTTGATACGTTTTACGATTTGTTTCACGATAAGCTTCCTTGTAAGCGAATTGTTGAATTTTGTTCGCAGTCGATTCATTTATGGAATACAGATGAGTAAGTTGTTTCAGCTCGTATACTTTATATTGCGTAATCATATCAATTTGCAGAGTATGTTTACTTTCTGACTCCATCTTGTGACTCCAATTGTTCATCTGTAATAACTGTTCATCTTCAAGCTCAAGGAGAAGCTGTAATCCTTGTCGCATATAATTAGCGTAGCTTTTCTTAAATGTTTTCCTAATACCATCAGATAGTCCATAGTCGAAAAATGGAATGCTTTGTCCACCATGCTGATCATTTTGATTACTTTGAATAGCGATTGCAGCTAATGCTGCATAACTTATAATGTCGTTGGGTTCACGTAAAAATCCATGACCCGTGGAAAAACCATTTGCAAATAACTTCTGTAAATCAATCTGACAACAAGTTAATGTACCCATATTCATAAAATCCATATCATGAATATGAATATCGCCATGATCGTGGGCGAAAGTGTGATGCGGTTGTAACACATTAGTTTTACAAAAATGTTTGGATACGACACTACCATATTGAAGCATAGTTCCCATTGCAGTGTTTCCATCAATATTGGCATTTTCTCGCTTACTGTCTGTTGTTTCTGCATCGGAAAAAGTAATTTCCGAAATGATATTCATTAATTTGCTATCGGTATTGATCAAGTGATGACCTCCCATATGGTACAAGCAGCTCGTAAACCTTCTTCATTACAGTAAATTAGAGTAAACGAGTATAATCATTAACAATAAATAAACACTATATGTAGTTGTCATAACGATGTATACATACTATATGTATTATATCTTATAAATTTTGAAAGTTGAGTCCAATTAGACTAGAATATTGATGATTCGATAATTTGACACATGAAGGGCGAGAAAGTCGTCAGTTGTAGAGAAATGTTCAAACATTTCATATAAATAAGTAAAGTATGTGAACATCGATTAAGGAGAGGGTGAAAGAAGATGGAACAACCGATGATGGTCGCTAGAAATGGTGTTATTACTAGTATTAGAAAGATCGGTAAGTACAAGTCGATCCAAATAGATGGAATAGGAGTAAATGGTGTTGTTCTCAATGTTGATGAGAACACAATCATTCTTAACAAGGAAGGTAAAGTGATCGGGTTAGATGATCTTGCAATCGGAATGGTTATTCATGTTCAACATAGTTTAGCAATGACGATGAGCTTACCACCTCAAACTTATGCGTACAGCATCACTGTGCAATCGTCATAATGCTAAGTGTGTAGAACTACCGTGCAAATTTCATAATACTAAGCGGGCAGCCAATCACTGTCCGCTTTTTTATGGGGCACGAAATGATTGAAGCATCGTACTGTTAACGATGCAAACTTAGAAATTGACTGTCATAATCTGATAGATTGTATCGACAGTCAATTAAGGATATACTAAAGCGGACAATGAGTATCCGCTTTAGTTGTGAATATAGATTTCGAATATAAAATTATTATAAATAACTGATTGAATATATGAGGTGATTGATACTATGCAGATGAAAACGGGAGTGGAACAAGCGGTGTACGCTACGTTTATGCTCAGTTTTTTACCGGATAAGGCAGTCTTACCAGGAGAAGTCATTAGTCAACGAATAGGTGCTTCACCAACTTATTTTCAGAAATTGTTACGGAAATTAGTAAGTGCGGATCTAATCACTTCTGTTGCAGGCGTTAAAGGTGGATTTAAATTGCAACGTAAGTCAGAAGATATTACGGTCTATGATATTTATATGGCGATCGAAGGAAAGCAATCATTATATTCTTCTAACGGTATTATTCAAGATATGTTACATATCTCACCGTCGACGCAATGTTGTTTGCTATCTGATCTAATGGAAGAAGCTGAAAGTGCATGGATAACCGTATTGAAAAAAGAAACGATAGCCTCATTGGTTGAGAAATTTCAGACAGCAACGTATCAGCAAGAAATTGAATCATTTCATCGTTGGTTAGAAGCGAAAATCGTTTATTGAACATAGATGTTGGTATAGAGAGGGAGAATAAGTATGAAGTTAAGTGTGTTAGATCAAGCTCCGGTCACAAAAGGTAATTCGGCACTAGATGCACTTATGAAGGCAGAGCAATTGGCAGTTGTAGCGGAAGCATTAGGTTATGAGCGTATGTGGATGGCTGAGCATCATAATGCGAATGGATTTGCAAGTTCTGCGCCAGAAATCATCGTTGCTCATATTGCAGCGAAAACGAAGAAGATTCGAGTTGGTACGGGTGGAACTATGATTATGCATTATTCACCGTATAAGATGGCAGAAGTATTCAAAACATTAAGTGCACTTGCTCCAGGGCGAATTGATTTTGGTGCAGGTCGTGCTCCAGGTGGCGATAATGCAGCGATCATTGCATTAGCAGAAGGTCGGCAACCAGATTTGCATCATTTATATGAAAAGCTAGATAATACATTGAAATTTATGAATGACGAAGCACCAGTATCATCTATTTACAATAAGATGCTTGCAATGCCAGCTCATGTTCCTCTTCCAGAAGCTTGGTTATTAGGCTCCAGTGGAAATAGTGCTGTACAAGCAGGTCGCAAAGGATTAGGTTACTCCTATGCACAATTTTTTAATGGATTTATGGAGAAAGAAATATTTGAGGCTTACCGTCAAAACTTTGTGCCATCTGTTTATATGGAAAAGCCAGAAATTATCGTTTCATACGCAGTAATGACTGCAGAGACGAAAGAAGAAGCAGAATTTCAAGCAAAGCCTTTTGATATCTCTCGTATGCTTATGATGAGAGGGCAGATCGTGGAACGTATGACACCTGAAGAGGCGCAAGATTATCCACTTTCTGAAATGGACCGTATGTTTATTAAAGATAATCGTAAAATGCATTTCGTAGGTACGCCCCAAGAAGTAGCAGATAAGTTACTTCAAGAGCAACAAACGTATGGATTTGATGAAGCGATGATTTGTACGATTCCACATTCTCAAGAGGTTCGACTGAATGTATATCGATTGTTAGCACAACAATTAATGTAAGTTCACGTTCAAGAGTTAGCTGCAAGGATAAAGCTGATTATCCGCAGACTACTCTATTGAAGTATTATATTGAGGTAAAACGGAAAGGGTTGGAAAAGTGAGAGTAAAAACTCACTTCTCCAACCCTTTTACTAAAAAAGTATAGCAATCTACGAAATACTACATAGATTTACCGATTGCTGAAAAATCTACACTACTGGAATATACGAAACTTGATATTTAAATGTTCCAAAGTATGGTTCGGTAGGAGAAAAACCAGTTAATGCAATTTCACGGATGTCATCATAAAGAAACGTAATGCTGTCGCCTGCTACAAGTGTAAATGTTCTACTTGGTCCACTGTTGAAGATTAAGTTAACATTGAAACCGATCGAGCCAATGTTTACAAAAGATGCAGCTAGCGTTGATACAAAACTAGAATCAACAGAATATACAACATTGTTATTCGTATTACTAGTGTCTGATACGGCAATAGTATTTTCGAAAGTTAAAATTACCGGTCTACGATGAATTGGTTTGGGGGGATATGGCGAAATACCGTTAAGATAAGGTCTAAGAGATTTACGAGTCATTCTATCATCACCTCTTTCCTTTTGACAGTTTTATAGTATGTTTTAATAGAGTAATTGCTTGGACAGGTTGATGGATTTTCGAAAATATCGTTATGCAGCTATATAATGGTATGATATATCTATAAGTGCAAGTTCAAAAATTGGACTTTATATTCGATGCCGATTAAGTGATCTCTCAATATAGAGGTCGAATGATGATGAAGTAAGGAGTCATGAAACTTGGGTGATCTACATTTTAAAGAGACAGTTGAATTAACGTTGAAGGTTATAGGCGGAAAGTGGAAGCCTGTTATTCTTTGTCATTTGACAGAAGGTACACATCGATTCGGTGAATTGAAGCGAGAAATGCCTCAAATCACTCAGAAGATGCTAACACAACAGCTACGTGAACTAGAAGAAGATTCTATTATAGAGCGTAAAGTATATGTACAAGCTCCACCGAAAGTAGAATACTCTTTAACGGAGTACGGTTTAACGGTGAAACAATTGCTGAATGTACTATCAGAGTGGGGAGATAAGCATCGTTCCAAGGGTACAGCTTCCCCAAAAAGTGAGTAAATATCTACTGGATAGTTACCAAATGGGTACTACGTTACATTAAAGTGCGTACTGTTCAAGCAGAACATTAAACTCTAGAATTGGTTTTGTAGCATAAACGAAACGATAGAGGAGCAGATCATATATGAAATTACAATTAGCGTTAGATCTTGTTGATATCCCAGGGGCAATTGAAGTTGTGAAGCAGGTAGAAGCTTATGTTGATGTTGTTGAGATTGGAACACCGATTATTATTAATGAAGGATTACATGCGGTAAAGGCTCTCAAAGAAGCATTTCCTAACTTAACCGTTCTTGCAGACTTGAAAATTATGGATGCAGGCGGCTATGAAGTTATGAAAGCATCTGAAGCAGGTGCTGATATCGTTACAATTCTTGGTGTTGCAGAAGATGCTAGCATTCAAGGTGCTGTTGCAGAAGCTCGCAAACAAGGGAAACAAATTTTGGTTGATATGATTGCGGTGAAAAACTTAGCGGAGCGTGCAGCGCAAGTAGATGCATTGGGCGTAGATTATATTTGTGTTCATACAGGCTATGATCTTCAAGCTGCTGGTCAAAATTCATTTGAAGATCTTCGTACGATTAAATCTGTTGTGAAAAATGCAAAAATTGCTGTAGCAGGTGGCATTAAGCTAGATACATTACCTGAAGTAATTGCAGCTGGGCCAGATCTTATTATTGTTGGTGGCGGCATTACAGGGCATGCAGATATTCAAGCGGCAGCTGCTCAAATGCAACAATTGATTCAACAAGGATAGTGGCTGATATGACGAATAACTATAATATTCATTCCATTATGGCCGAACTTCATGCAGCAGCTGATCAAGTAGCTGATGAGCAGTTAGATCAATTAGCGGAGGCTATTGCAAACTCTGGGCGTGTTTTTGTAGCAGGTGCAGGTCGTTCTGGATTAATGATGCGGGCGTTTGCAATGAGGTTGATGCATCTTGGACTTGATGTATACGTTGTTGGTGAAACGGTGACACGGAGTATTGCTAAGGGAGATCTATTGTTAATAGGTACTGGATCAGGAGAGACGAGATCGCTTATTCCAATGGCAGAGAAGGCAAGAAGTCTAGAAGCTACAGTAGCAACATTGACGTTGTCTGCGTCTTCTACTATTGGGAGACTAGCACATTTCAACGTTCAACTGCCAGGAGTACCGAAAAATCAATTAGATGAAGAAGCATCAATACAACCAATGGGTTCTTTATTTGAACAAGTATTATTGCTAGTGTGCGATACTGTTATCTTGAAAATGATGCAAAAGCAGCGTAGCAGCGGTAGAGTAATGTACGGCAATCATGCGAATTTAGAATAGATAATATAATATAAAATTACAATATAAAAGCTTCTCTTGATAGTTGGACCGTAACGTACCAATATTCAAGGGGAGCTTTTTTTGTATGTCTTAACGCTGCAAGAAACATTATAGATCCCTTTTGTGAACTATTTTGATCAGTAGCAGAATATGAATAGGATAAAGATTCGGTAATCAGTCAGTAAAATTATTACATAAAAGCTACAATTTCTCGATGAATATGATAATCTAATAGTATTAAAATCGAAGAGGTGATGACAATGGTAGGCTTTGGTATATTGCTTGGTATCATTGTAATTGTAGGTATTTTCTTAATTGCTACATACAATGGACTAGTGAGTAGACGTAATCGCATTAAAGAAGCTTTAGTTGCTATTGATGTTTATTTGCAAAATCGTTACGATGCACTGACACAAATTGCGGAAGTTGTCGTTTCTTATGCAACACATGAACGTGAGACACTTGCGCAGGTGACGAGCTTACGTGCGGGATTGCGCAATCAAGCACCTTCCGCAGAGAAAATAAAGCAATATGAGGAAGTAGATAGAGCACTTTCTTCAATTAATTTTCAAGCAGAAGCGTATCCTGAAATAAAAGCGAATGAAAACTATTTGCATCTACAACGGACGATCAATGAACTGGAAGAGAAGTTATCAGCTAGTCGTCGTAGCTATAATTCCAATGTTGCGGGCTACAATACAGCGATTCAATCTGTGCCGACGAATATGGTTGCAGGAATGTTTGGATTCCGTGAAGAAAGCCTGCTCGAAATTGCCCAAGAGAAAAAGGCTGAAGTAGATCTTAGAAATATATTAGGGAGGTAACGGGGGATGTTACCAACTTATGGGGAAGTAAATGCACGACTTACGGTACCGCTTGAAGCGTTGGATCAAATAAGAGAGCTTGCGCAGCAAAAGCGTGCGAAGTATAATCGCGTATTAGCGATATTTTTTGTTGTAAATGTTATAAGTACATTAGTTAGTTTAAGTTATCAGTCGTATTATTTTATTATTGGTTGGATTATTTTCATTATTATTTGGTTAATATCTGTATACGCCAAGCGCAAAAGCGCAGAGCAATATCGAACGATGTTTAAAAGAGAAGTAATTGCACCGTTTGCTTCCAAAACAGTGGAGCTATGTGCATCGCTGCAGGATAGCGATAAACATATTTACTACTGCAATTACTATCCCGAGGACCGCATGGACGACCATTGGATTCGAAACTGTAAATTGTTCGATTTTACCATTGACCGTACAACGGGCGAAGATTTGCTTATAGGACAATTAGGACTTACTGAATTTCGTTTTTCTGAGCTAACCTTAGTAGAAATTACCAAGTCAACGGATTCTAAAGGTAATACGACAACGACGAATCATACAAGATTTTCAGGAGTATTGTTTGTAGCTGATTTCAAAAAGGATTTCTCAGGAATTACAATGTTGCAGTCCAACAAGGTCGTGCCTCCTGACAGTGGATTGTTCAAAAAAATGTTTGGCTCGTTCAAGCAATATTCGATGGTAGGAACAAGCAGAGCAGCAAAAATTGATATTGATCTTGAAAGTGAAGAATTCAATGAGCATTTTAATGTAAGAACCTCCAATGATATTGAGGCGAGATATTTATTATCCCCGAATTTAATGGAACAAATATTAGACTTTAAAAAATCGCATAATGAACAAATTGATATTTCTTTTGTTGATTCCTATATGTGTATTGCGATCGCCTCTGACAATAATTACTTTGAAGAGCCAATGCATAAGGAGCACAGTGCAGGATATCGGATGAAGGCTGTCTATGATGATTTAAAGTTTTTCTTCAGTCTTATTGAAGAATTTGATCTGAATACAAGAATATGGAGTAAGCAATAATTTATAATAAAGCTAGTCCAATGAATATGAACACGAAAAAGCTGACGAAGGTAGGTTACCATACTACTCTCGTCAGCCCTTTTTTATATAGGCAACATTAAAGAATAACACCGTCGCGCATTGTAATAATACGATCTGCGAAAGGCAGCATTTCTTCATCATGGGTAACGAGCAGTGTTGCAATATTAAGCTTTTTCGTTATCGATTGAATAAGAGTCATAACATCCTTCGAGCGGCTAGAATCTAAGCTTGCAGTGGGCTCATCGGCAAACAGCATTTGTGGCTGATGGATGATCGCTCGCGCAATGGCGACACGTTGTTTCTCACCACCAGACAATGAAGGTGGATAAGCATGCTGACGATGCTTCATCCCAACGAGTTCTAGCATTTCGGTAACTGCTTTTTTGCGTGCCTGCTTGCTCAGCTTGTTCTCCGCTACATCGAGCATCAGCAATAGTTGATCTTCTACAGTTAGAAATGGCACAAGATGTGAGGATTGAAAGATGAAGCCGAACTGCGAGGCACGTAGCTGGCGAATACCCTCTTGCGACATCGTTATGAGATCTTTATCCTGAAACAGTATCTTTCCGCTAGATGCGCGTTGTAGACCAGCAGCAATGGTTAGCAACGTACTCTTTCCAGAACCGGATGCTCCGACAAGTGCTGTCACTTCACCATTATTTACCTCAAGATTGATCCCCTTCAATATTTGTTCACTCACTTCACCATTACTAAATGTTTTGGAAAGATTCGATATCGTTAATGTACTCATTTTACATCTCTCCTTGCTGAATAGCTTGTAATGGCTCAACCTTTTTGATCTGAATACCAGATATTGTTGCACCAACAAAACCAATAATAAGGAACAGAATCGATAGCATAATCGTTGCCCCTAAGCTTAAGTGGAATGGCATACCAGCAGGAGCGATAGCATTGAATAATTGACTAGCACCAACTGATAATATAAGTGCAATAACAGTTATAACAATCATTTGCGTCCACATCATGCGGAATAATGTACCTGTCTTCACGCCGATCGCTTTCAAGATGCCGTACAAGCCGATTTTTTGAACGTTCATCATATAGAAGAAGATCGCGAACAGTAATCCGCTAATCCCGATAAGGAACCATATAATCATATTTAAAGTCATTTGCTCTGCACTATAGCTAGGTATCGTATTCAAAAATTGTTTGTTAGAGAAGGACACCAATCCATCAATGGCTGGTGCATCATCACCTGGAATGAACAGCAATTGCATAGACATTGTACGATACATTTCCTTGTAATTGAGTTCATGAATGAAGGCAACATCAGCATGACTGAACTTTTGCTCGTTGGCGAAGTCTACAACCGATAGCTGACCGCTGAATTGATTGTTCGTCAGCTGTGAATGCAACGAAATTCCATCTGCCTCAACATCCGAGTTCAATACAACTTCGCCTTGTTGAACGGTTGGGAACAGTTCAGATTCGGTTGCGGCAACGAATGCAACACTATGCTGCTTATCGTTTTCATCATTTACAAATCCCATTTGAATAGAAAGAGCGAAGGCGTCAGGATACTGACTTAATAACTCAGCTTGCTGCTCACTATCTATTCTGGATAAATTGTAAGTGTCGTTCGCATCGCTGTTCATATAGAAATGTCCTTTGGGCATACCTTTAATCAGTGCTGAATTATCTTGTGATAACCCATTTGCTAATCCGGAAATAATAAATGTTAAAAAACTAATTAGAAAAATGATAGAACCGACAATAACAAATTTCGCCTTACTTTTCTTTATTTCTTTCCAAGCCATATTCATAATTAATCATCCCTTTCTTTGCTACTCCTCTATAGTAAGCAATGACTATGAACGCAGTATGAACAGACGATGGCGAAATTAAGACTAATGTAGTTTGCTCCGAGAACGTATTGCTGTTCCGATCGATGTCGCTCCGAGAGCGTATTGCTGTTCCGATCAGGGTCGCTCCAAAAACCAATTGCTGTTCCGATCGCCGTTGTCCTCGGATTTATTGTAATAGGAATAGCGGTATAAATCCGAGGACAAAAACGACCGCATACCACTAGCAATTAGTACTCTCCGCTGGAGCATAGGAGAATGATTAGTTCTCTCCGCTTTGGCATAGGTGAAGGGATGAAGAACGAGGTTAGTTTTTGCTTTGTTTCGCTTCGTAGCATGGGTTGAGGTGTGAACAAAGTAACTTTTTCTTCAGTTAGCACGTTAGTGCGGCGGCGATTGTTATGCGAATATAAGTATAGTTCAAGCGAAATTCCCCTAATACCCGTCTGTAATTGCAAAAAAAGAAAGCTCATCATAAGATGAGCTTCCTTTTCCGCCATTACACAATCAATTAGCGGCATGCTAGAGCAAGCAGGCTTTATACGTATTAATAAGAACCACGAATATGATCATGTACATTTTCTTTGTACCATTGCTCTAAGCGTGACATTTCATCCTGGGAGAAGGATGGTACATCTAATGCACCAAGATTATCGAGCACCTGCTGAGAGTTTTTGAAGCCAGGAATAACAGTGCTTACTGCTTCATGGTCGAGAATCCAGCGCAATGCTGCTCGAGTCATATTGTATTTGCCTTCTGCAATCCAGCCTAGCTCACGACTCAGCTCCTGACCTTTAGCAAGCGGAAGTCCAGCGAACGTTTCACCAACATTGAATGCTTCTCCATTGCTATTATAGCTGCGATGGTCACTCGATTCGAATGAAGCTTGCTGATTGAATTTACCTGTAAGTAAACCACTAGCTAGTGGTACACGTGCAAGAATTCCCACACCTTTCGCCTGTGCAACAGGAAGAAGTTGTTGTGATACCTTTTGGCGGAAGAGATTGAAGATGACTTGTAGCGCACTGACATTAGACTGCTCCATGCAGAATAATCCTTCTTCCACACTTTCAACGCTAACGCCGTAATAACGGATTTTTCCTTCTGCTTTCAGCTTATCAAGTACATCAAAGACTAAGCCTTGCTTGAGAATATCAAAAGAAGGGCAATGAATCTGATACAAGTCAATTTGCTCACGGTTCAGACGTCGTAGACTTGCTTCGCAATAGGCACGTACTGCTTCCTCTGTATAGTTAGCAGGATCACTAACATTACCTTGGCGACAAAACTTTGTAGCAATGTGAATGTCAGATTCACGACCTGCTGTAGCCTTTGCTAGTAGCTCCTCGCTATGTCCATTTCCATATACGTCTGCGGTATCGAAGAAATTAACGCCTTGTTTGATAGCTGTATGTAATGCTTGTAAGGAGACCTCATCGGAAACTGTACCCCAGTCCCCGCCAATTCCCCATGTTCCAAAGCTAACTTCACTGATGCGTAATTCTGTATTGCCTAATTGTCTGTATTTCAATGTCATTGACTCCCTTCGGGATTATAATATGATCGTAACAATAGTGCTGAGAGTATTAACGACTCTACAACGGACACATCACACTTATGGAATAACGATCTCTACAAAAGATAGTATCAATAGAAGTATAAGACCATTCCAGCAGAAAAGGAATGGTCTTATGTTAGTCTTGTTTGATGATGTTTTTCAACGCTAATAATCGATTGTCCCAATAAACTTCGAAAAATGAAAGCCAGTCTTGGATTTGTGCTAATGGTGCTGCTTCTAATTGATAACGCGTTTCGCGTCCGTGCTTGCGCTTGCTAACAAGCCCTGCCTCATTCAGCACATAGAGGTGCTTATTAACCGCGGTACGCGACAAAGGAAAGTGTGTGGTGATGGCAGTAATCGGCATTTCTCCATTTGCAAGTAGAACAAGCATTGTTCTTCGAGTCGGGTCGGAGATTGCATGGAATACATCTTGCTTTAGTTCTGGAGCTGCCACTTATAATTGCTCCACAATTGAAGGTAGTTTTTGATGCACAATAGTGTAGAAACATACTGCGGAATAGTATGGACGTAAGTGGATGAAAATATTCAATAGCTGATGCAGCGGAAGGTGGTTTTGAAATTGCAGATATTCACACTATAAGTAAAGTTGTACATTGGTAAATGAAAAGGTTGAAAATGTGCAAAAAATGTCGAATGTCATTAGGCTGGAACAACCGTATTTTATCTAATCCCAACTTCCAATTGACTTTAATTGAATAACGCAGTATTATATATTTTAGTTAGTAATTTAGTAATTTAGTAATTTAGTAATTTAGTAAATTAGTAAATGAGTAGATTAGTAAATAAAGGTGAGACGCAAACTTAAGGAGGATTATAGATGAAAATTCCAACGACTTTAAAACATAAACCGGTTATTGTCTGTGAAAATTATGAGAATGTAGATGGTAAGTATGCTTATAATAGCGATGCGAAGGGAATTTCGCTAGGACTGGCACAGTGGAATGATCGTGGGAAACTCGATATTTCTGCAAAAGTATGGAGACATACAGGAGGCAAGTGGTCAAGACAATCGGAAGAGCTACCATTGCATCGTGTTATCGATCTTGCCATTATGGTTTGCCAAGCAAAATTACACTTTCAAGAGGCATATCGTTATGAGAAGCTATACGATCCGGAAAACCCAGTTATTGAAAGAGTTGGTTTACAAGGTGATGCTATGACGATTAGCATATGTGACAACAACGAGAAAATTAATGAAGACATAAAGCTATTCAACCAAGCATTAAGTGATGATGGAGAATTGGTCGGAGAAAGATTGCGTACATTATCACGTATGCTGAAGGAAATGGGATACTGAACCTACTCAAAAGCATAGTAACCAGCTCTCACGACACAAGCCCACTCGGAATATGATAGAAAAAAAGTTAGTGGGTGAGTGACGATGTCAGAGATGTTTCCAGTATGTGTACAAACTAATATTGTATCCAATGGCCCTGAAAAGATCGTTTATTATCCAGAGATTGTAGGGGTAACTAATAAAAAGTGGCAGCGCGAAGTAAATAATAAATTAGCAGAGCAGACGCAGCAGCTTATTCATATGCTCGTTGGCGATGCACCAGAAACGTTAAGTATTATGATGGGATCTTATGAAGTGAAAAATAATCAGCGTAATATATTAAGCATTACGCAATCGAATTCTGCATATCATTATCACGCTGCACATGGAATGAGATATTTGAAATCATTAACGTTCGATATGGGCAAAGAAAAGCAATATACATTATCGGAATTGTTTACCAATGGCAGCAATTATGTAAGTCGTCTATCTAAGCTAGTCGCCTTACAAATTCAGCAACGCGGAATTGAGACCTTTGAGCCATTTACGAGTATTGATGCGGAACAATCCTTCTATATAGCTGATAAAACGTTAGTGCTCTACTATCAGCTATATGATATTACACCGTATGTCTTCGGCTTTCCGATATTTCCGATTTCCGTATATGATATCGCAGATATTGTCGTCGATGATGGTCCACTTGGCGTGATGGCTGTGAATGATTAATAATCAGGAAGAAAGCGACTACACATGAGTATGCATAGTCGCTTTTTATACGGTGTCTTCCCAGAAAGACTTCCCCTTCAAGTCGAGGTTCAAAAAGCGGGCTTTAAGAACTGAGCAGGTGAAACGCTACTTGAGAAAGGCGGAAGCGCAAGTGTACATGATTACGTACACGCGATCCTACAATGTTTCTGTAAGAAACATACATCGGAAGCTTACGCTATACTTTCCAAGTTGGTTTCAGATGCGATGTCGAATAACCTTCGAAGCAAATCTTCGTTATCAAAGTCTGCTCTTTGAACTTCCCCTACTAGTGGATATACTGATTACTAACTAGTACATCTGCCAGCAACTCACTCGGAATTTCAAATGTCGGATTGCCCATATAACCAGGTGCTACATCATATTTATCAAATGCAATGACTAGCTTACCGTCTTTCGTAATATAGAAGCCTTGTTCGGGATCAATAGTAGTGAATAAATCAACGAGTGCTTCATCAGCAATGCCTGCATCAGCAACCCAATACGTTTTTTCCGAATTTGGATCACTCATTTGTTGCTGCATCTGCACTTTCACATTATCAGTAATGATTTCATAACCGCTATCTACGCCAAGATGACCTCCCCCATTGTTTTCAATTTCTGGGACGTCAATATTAGCAGAATATTGGTCTTTATCTACTGTATACGTCTTCCAAGTTAGCACACTCACAACATTGCCGAGCACTGGAATATCCGATAGCGACTTCGCCATCACTGGACTGACATTGAGACAAGCGGTAAATAAGAGGGCAGCTGCGACAGATCCGCAGCCCCACTTACGCCCAATATATTTTTTTCTTCTATGCTGAGCAATCGTTGAACGTACCGTAACATCCAACTGCTCAGGAATCTGTACAGATTCATACTGCTTCTCTAGTTGCTCTAAATGTTTATCCATTGCGTTTCGCTCCTTCTTCGTCCTGCAATTCAATCTTAAGAATTTTCAATGCTTTATACAGTCTAGCTTTGACCGTATTAATATTGCTATTAAGTACATGGGCGATATCTTCAATCTTCATATCTTCAAAAAAGCGTAAAATAATAATCTCACGATAAATCGTTGGTAGTTGATGGAATTGCAGAGCCGCAAACTCGTGACTTTAGTCGTGAGTTAGGCGATACATATATGAAGAGAAAACACACCAAATATCTATAAATCATTGAATGATTTACAATACATATGTTAATTTTTTTATAGGTGATAAATTATGGAAGTAAATAAAGGTAGAGGATACGTTTACTCGATTCAATATCATATCGTATGGTGTACAAAATATAGAAAAAAAGTTATTTTAGGAGATATTGAACACAGGCTCAAAGAAATGATTAGAGAAATCGCAGATACAAATAACTTTGTCATTCTATCTCAAGAAACGATGCCAGATCATATTCATTTATTAATAGATTGCACTCCGCAACATTATATCCCGGATATGATGAAAGCTTTAAAAGGAAATATCGCAAGATTTCTGTTCAAGGAATTCCCATCTTTAAAGTCAAAATTGTGGGGCGGGCATTTATGGAATCCATCGTATTTTGTTTCGTCAGTAAGTGAGACATCCAGAGAAATCATTCAAAATTACATCCACACTCAGAAAGAGAGGTGAGCATCTTGCAAAAGGCTTATAAATTTAGATTATATCCAAATAAAGAGCAGCAAATTCAACTCAACAAAACATTTGGCTGCACTAGATTTGTTTATAATTATTTCTTAGATAAGCGGATGAAAGCCTATGAAGAAAGCCAAGAAACTCTGACCTATGGGAAATGCTCCTCTCTCTTAACTGGACTAAAGAAAGAATTAGAATGGTTACAAGAGAGTGATAAATTTTCATTACAAAATGCATTAAAAGATTTAGACAAAGCGTATCAAAAATTCTTCAAAGAGAAGACGGGATACCCTACATTTAAAAGCAAGTATAACAATAGACAATCTTATCGCACGAATGTTACGAATAACAATATTGAGATGAAAGATCATCGAATCAAACTTCCAAAGTTAAAATGGATCAAATTTTCCAAAAGTAGAGAGATTGACGGAAGGATCCTGAATGTTACCATTTCCAAAAACCCAAGTGGTAAGTATTTTATTAGCGTTTGTTTTGAAACAGAAGCATATCGTCCGGAGATTCCAATAGATCAGTCTATTGGAATAGATATAGGATTATCTCATTTTATGATTGGCTCAAATGGCAACAAAATAGATAATCCTAAATATTATCGTAAATATGAGGAGAAGCTTGCCAAACTTCAGCGTTCATTATCGCGTAAGAAAAAAGGTAGTAACAATAGAAATAAGGCAAGAATAAAGGTAGCAAGACTACATGAGAAAATAACAAATACAAGATCAGATTTTCTTCATAAGCTTTCTACAAAGTTAATTCGTGAAAACCAAACGATTGCTTTAGAAAGTTTGAAAGTGGAAAATATGATAAAAAACAGAAAACTATCAAAGTCAATTGCAGACGCCTCTTGGAGCCAATTTATTACGATGTTAATCTATAAAGCAGGTTGGTATGGCAGAGAGATAAAAACGGTAGACCAATGGTTTCCTAGTAGTAAGTTGTGTTCATGTTGTGGATATAAAAAAGAAGAGATGAAATTGAACGTTAGAGAATGGACATGCGATAGCTGTGGTGCACTCCATGATCGAGATATCAATGCTGCCATTAATATATTGCAAAATGCATTGTAAGAGATGAGCAGGTATGGATAACTGTAGGAACTACAGGGATAGCTTGATACATTTAGATGGCTAATAAAAGCATCTACTACCCAAGAATCTCGTGACTTTAGTCATGAGAGGTTCAAGGGTATAGCTATATGCAAGCAAATAAAATCGTTTTTTATTATCCATAATAAAGTCGATTAATCTGCCCTCCAGATTTGGCTTCATTAATAGGATCCTTCTTTCAAGTAATAAATACGTATATAATATAGACGGCTTGAGCAATAGAAAAAGTTGAAGACTTTCAAAAAATGATTCCAAATGGCTATTGTTATCAATGTTTTCCGTATATAACGGTAATTACTCATGCAAATGAGTGTAATAACGACAAATCTGCATTAGGGGTATCATGTAACGTTATCGTGATAAGACAATGATCCAATCCAAGGGAAATGTGTTACTATTATGCCAAGTGATCGTGGCATTTACGATGGCTGATTAATCAGCAAAACTTATACTATTTTGTCTATCGAAAGAAGGAATAATAATGACTACCCAATTAATGACTGCTGCAGTGTTAAACAAGCCATTAGAGATGGAAATGAAACAAATTCCTATTCCAGTTCCAAAGGCTGATGAAGCGTTAATTAAAGTGTATTGCATCGGTGTATGCGGTTCTGATGTGCATTATTATGAGCATGGTCGCATTGGTCGCTATGTCGTAGAACAACCAATTATTTTGGGACATGAGCTAGCTGGAGAAGTGGTTGAGATTGGTTCTGCTGTACAAAATGTTGCAGTAGGTGATCGCGTAGCGGTTGAACCAGGGGTAACATGTGGTCGTTGTGAATATTGCAAATCAGGTCGCTATAATCTTTGTCCTGATGTCGTATTTATGGCAACTCCACCTGTAGATGGCGCATGGGCTGAATATGTAACCGTTCGCAGCGATTTCTTATTCAAGCTTCCAGAAGGGATTAGCTATGAGCAAGGTGCACTACTTGAGCCACTATCTGTAGGTATTCATGCGATGAATCGCGCACAAGTAACTCCGGCTGACCGTGTACTTGTCACGGGGTTAGGACCGATCGGTTTGCTAGCTATTCAAGCTGCCAAAATGTACGGTGTTAGTGAAATTTACGCGACAGATATCGTTCCATTCAGACAAGAGCTAGCTAAGGAAATGGGCGTTACGGCTGTTATTAACCCAATGGAGGTTAATGTTAAGGACGCGCTTGAAGAGCTTACTGGTGGTCGCGGTGTGACTGTAGTTGTAGAGTCATCTGGTAATGGTCGTGCCATTGGAGATGCTATTAAGGCAGTCAAACGTGGTGGGCGTATCGTTCTAGTTGGAATGCCTGCAGCCGATGAAATTCCAGTGGAAATTAATACGATTATTGACTCAGAGCTTAATGTATATGGATTATTCCGTTATGCAAACACTTACCCAGGAGCGATTGCTGCACTTACAAGTGGAAGTGTAGATATCGAAAAAGTCATTACCCATAAATATAGTCTAAATGAGACAAAAGCAGCTGTTGAAATGGCAAGAACGCAAAAGGATACAAGTATTAAAGTTATGATCTATCCAGGACAATAAAAAACAGTAGAGTCTGCTTCCGCGACGGGAGTAGACTCTAAAGCGAAATATTATAAAAAGCAAGCCAAAATTGAAGTAGGTGAAATTTTTTATAAACGTTTTAATTTCTTAGAAATGAAGAGTAAAGTAAATTGACATAAAGCGAAAATAAATCCAGCAAGCGAAAATTGGAGGATCAACATGATTCCCCCCGTTACACTAGCGGAAGGATTAATAATTAGAAAAATAACACCTAACAGAACTCCAAGTAATGAATAAGCTATAAGTTGATTCATTTCATAATTTTTCTTGGAAATAAATTTATCAACATAAATTGTTAATGGAATACCGATAAAAAAATAGATAAAGAACAATAGTAAAAATCCAACTCCGAACTTAGTAATATATGAATAATATAATACTAAATCGTTGTTTTTATTATGTTCACTTACGGCTGTATAGATTACACTGAGGATAACGGCAGAAATAATTGATGAAAATATTTTGTTAATAATAACTCCTCCCCTATATTATTATAATCTAATAAATACAAGATTCAAAGTATAACAAATAACCCGATATCATATCTAAAAGATATCGGGTTATTCTAACTAATTAGATACGGAGAATGTTTTTGCTAAGGTACTAGGTGCACCTAAATATTTAAATCCTTCATGACCATTTATATAAATGCCTATAGAAGCACCATTACTTACCTTTAGATATAACTCATGGGCTGGTGCGCGATCATGTATTCCTTGAAAACTATATGTTCCATTCTTTTGAGTAACAACGTTCAAAGTATAATCAATTTCATTTCCTGCAACTGAGTATGGATTTCCAGATTTGTGATATACAGTTACATCTACCTTTGAAGAGGTCTTGCTATTTACTATTCGATTGATATTATTACCAGAATCAGTTTTATTACTGACTGCCTTATAATTTTTATCATAAGCATAAGTTGTACTTACATTTTTGTAGAATGCTTCACTAGCTATAGTTGTATCTGTATAAAAAATGCTATCTCCAAGTGTTTTAGTTCTGTAGGCTTCAGATGTGATGCTAAATCCGCGATTATCACCTTTGAAATACTTAATGTTATCTCCCCAAGTTGCAAAGTTATACCATGGATCTTCTGCATAATCAAAAGGTATAAAAGTTTTGTATGTCCACTTAAAAGAGTTATTGATGGCATAAGTTGTTAGTAAAGTAGGCTCAGCGATCTTAATAATACTATAAGGTTTAAAAGCTAGATTCTCAAGATCAGTTTCACTAAGAGGCTTTCCTAATTTATTATAAAATAACGCTAATTCATCTTTTTCAGTCTCTGACATGGACAACTCGAACTGTATTTCATATGAAGTATATAAATCACTCGAAGGTTCTAAATCAGTAAATGATGGTACAGTCGTTGCTCCGATAAGTGTATTATTCTTTAGAATCTTATACGATTCTACTCCTGGAACTTTCTCCCAAACTAATTTGGTATAGTTTTTAGAAACAATCAAATCTGCATTTAAATTGATATCTAATTGTTGTTTTGTTACTTTATTATTGGTAGTTTTAGTGGAAATATAAAATTCATCAATAGTATTATCTTTCTCATCAAAGAATGACATAAGATATCTATATGAGCTATCAGATTCTAGTCCTTTAATTCTTACAGTTGGTTCATTACCTTTATAAAGAACCTCATTAGCATCGTCATTTAAATCCGTAATAATGAAATAGTCTGCTTTTGTATCAATTGAAAAGTCAATGTAATGATTTGAAGGTGTAGTATTTAAGTTGATGCCTTGGCTTGTATAGCTGAATCTGTTTTTTCTGCGGACGTGTACAATGGAGTAATAAATGTAAAAATAAGTGTAAGTGCTACCAAAAGTTTAATAGTTTTTAATGTTTTCATTATTGCACTCCTTATCCAATTTAATTAGTTATTCTATTCTTCCAACCCACCTTTCAAATCAGAATGTTATAATAAAAACTTACTACACTTACTATAGTATGTTTATATTTCTTTTTTTTCCATGTGCAAAAAGAACTAATTTGGTATTATTATCACTAATTTAGTATTTTTTTGGAATATAATTAAACTAGGACAAGTATATTGTTGGGGATTAATGGATTCGAACGAATCTATGCTTTGTTAAACCGGCTAGGGGTCATACTGAGATTAGCTATCCATATGACTTGTGAAGCGATACGCTCCTACGTCTAGATAAATGTAGATCAGCTCAATCCCTTTTTGGTGATTTATGCAAACCTGGCAACGAGTTTTAAAGAGTCTGAGAACGAATACGACGTAGGTGCAACTTTCATTACTTGTTTTTTCTTTATTGTGTTACCATAATGCATAAGCTAATTTCAAGCTGCAAAGAAAATATATGGTTTGTGAATTGTTATTCATTACTGTATGTTTTAAATATAGGCACTAGAGTATGATGCATAATAGGTTTCTTTCTAATACGATATAGTGCATTAACAACGGACTTCTCTGTGATGCTTATTCGAATAGATATATTGATATAGGAATTTTCTTGTTGTGAAATTGTGTAAAAAAATCCGAACTAGAGTCATCATCCTTGTAATCTAAGGGATATGAAATATTTAGAAAAGTATGTTTTTTTACGTAAGGATTGCTTTGATAACACTATACTGTTCAAAGTTGCAAAGCAAAATCAATTGCTATAAAATAATGAATGAATATTCATTCCGCATATAAGGAGAAAGATATGGCTAACAATAAGCGTGAAGATATACTTAGCGCAGCGCTGCAATTATTTGCAGATCGAGGATATGATGGAACAACGGTACCGATGATTGCTGAACAAGCTAATGTAGGAGCAGGAACGATATATCGTTATTTTGAAAGTAAAGAACAGTTAGTCAATGTACTATTCCAGCAATGGGTTGAAACTTTAGCTAATAGTATCGTGATGGGTGATGATGAGGCCCGAATGCCACTGAGAGAGCAATTCAGCTGGATATTCAAGAAACTAATTACTTTTTCTAATGATCATCTACATGCCATCTTATTTATTGATTCACATTGTGGTGGTCTGTACTTAGATGAAAAAAGTTCACAGCAATTTAACACAATGCTTAACGTATTTCGTGAAGTGCTCGAATATGGTAAGAAAGAGGGAATCATCAAAAACTTTAATGTGAACGCATTAATTGGCATGGTATGGGGGGCATTTGTGCAGCTATTCAAACTTATTCGCAACGGTATATTAGAAAACAATGATGAGCTGTTCTACCATGCAGAAGTCAGCTGCTGGGATGCTCTCAAAAAAGCGTAATAAGACTATGAACCTACTACTATAGGTTCTACTTTGGATTAGGAATGAACGTTCATTCCTAATAAGTGATTTATGCTTGTCATATGAATTTTTGTTTGCAGGAGGCTAGTTGTGAAGTTACAAAAAGTTTGGTCCATGCTTCCGATGTAACTTTTCATTTGCGAGAAGTTAGTCCGAGAAGACAATGAAAAGTTAGTCAATGCTTTCGTAGCTACTTTTTGTTACTAAGAAGCAGTTCAGGAAGTTACAAAAAGTTTTAGGAGGAGTTAAAGTGAAGAAGTGGTTGAATATTAGATCGATAAGTTTAGTAAGTTGGATTGTTATAACGATTGTTATACTCGTGATGATGCCGAATATGGATCAGCTTGTACGAGAGAAAGGTCAAATAACGATACCAGACTCAGCACAGAGTGAAATAGCAGCGCAGCTAATGAATGAGATGCAAAATAAAGATAAGTCGACCTATGATATTATTACTGTATTTCATAGTGGTAGTAATGAAGTTTTATCAACAGCGCAATATGCTCAAATTGAAAATATCATGGAGCAGTTAAAGGCAGAAAGTAGTACGTTAGGCATATTGGAGATGACTACGCATCTTGACCATGAAGCTGCGGAGAAGCAATTGGCATCAGAGGATGGAACTACAATCTTAATGCAATTATCGGTCAGTCAGGACAGTGGTACGATTACGGAAATAGCCGATCGTTTGAATATTATCGTTGATCAAGAGGGAATCGAGACCTATTTAACAGGGACGGGATTAGTACTAGAGGATTTTGTACAATCGTCGCAGGCAGGTATTCAGCGAACAGAAGTTATTGCTATCGTATTTATACTTATAGTTCTTATTATTGTGTTCCGTTCGCCAATTGTTCCACTTATTTCATTGCTATCGGTAGGTGTATCTTATCTTGTATCGATGGGTATTGTTGCACAGTTAGTCGATCACTATAATTATCCATTTTCTAATTTTACACAAGTATTTTTAGTCGTTATTTTGTTTGGAATAGGTACGGACTACAATATACTATTATTTACACGATTCAAAGAAGAACTCAGTCGTTCGAGCAATGTTCTGGAAGCTATTAAAGCTACGTATTCATCAGCAGGGAAAACAGTTATATATAGTGGATTAGCTGTATTTATCGGCTTTATTACACTGCTATTTGCGGAATTCCAAGTTTATCGCTCAAGTTCAGCAGTAGCAATCGGTGTTGCTGTACTAATTCTCGTATTACTTACATTAAATCCATTCTTTATGGCGATTATGGGTCGAAAAATGTTCTGGCCTGTGAAAAAGTTCGAAGGTCATAGCGACAGTCGCTTATGGGCAAATTTATCGAAGTTTTCAGTAATGCGACCGATTGTTACATTAGTAATTGTGATAGTGCTATGTATTCCAATTGCATTGTCTTATAGCAGAGTATTGAGTTATAACGATCTTATTGAAGTTGAAGATCACTATCGCTCGAAACAAGGGATTAATGTTATCGAAGAACATTATTCTGCAGGTTTTTCATCACCGACAACATTAGTCTTGAAGACGGAGCGCGAGCTCGATAATACATTGGACTTACAGGCGATTGATGAGTTAGCGGCTACTTTATTAAATGTAGATGGAGTATCGAGTATATACACCGTTACGCGACCTGAAGGTGAAAAGATTAATGAATTATATATTAGCGATCAAACAGAAACTGTTAATTCAGGATTGAATGAAGTATCTGATGGCGTCAATACGATTAACGATGGTTTTAAGGGTGTAGGGGAGCAGTTAAGTGGTCAGAACACCAATGATCTAGATAGTATACAACAATTAATTGATGGCACAAGTACAGTTCAGGCAGGGGCAACGCAGTTAGGTAATGTGCTCGTGCAATTGTCAGATGGAATAGCTAATGGTGCGACAGGTGCAGAGGAGCTTGAAGCGGGGCTGATCGCATTACAGAACAATATTTCGGGGCTTTCAACTGGTGTATCTAGTTTGTATAGTGGATATTCCGAATTATATTCAGGGTTGAATTTGTATGGCAATCAATTTACAGCGATTAAGCTAGCGATCAATGGTACGATTGAAGGTTATAAGCAAATCGAACAAAGTATGAATCTACTTATTGAAGAACAACCTGAATTAGCGCAACATACGAGCATTCAGACGACATTGGCTGTAGCAGCTTCAGCACAGACGCAATTGTCAGAATTAGTTACTGGGCTCGATCAATGGAGTACCCAGCATGTAGCAGCGATGTCAGCACTAGCGACAGCGAATGAATCATTGCGAGCTGTGAACGGTGCATTTGGATTAATGAATGATGGTGTTACCGAACTTATTGCTGGCTCAGACAGTCTAGGCAAAGGTTTGCAAGAAGGCTCACAAGGCTCAGCCGCGCTCGCTGGGAAAAGTGGAGAGCTTGCAACGGGAATCAAGCAAATTAATGATGGACAACGTGAAATTTTATCCAAATTAACGGGGCTTGTTGCTCAAATGACAGAGCTACAAAGTGGCTTAACCGAGAGTACGAATGGATTAGACCAGATCAGTGAAGGCTTAACGGAAGCTCAGAATTATTTGAATGGTTTAAGTGGTTCTTCAGCTGCTCAGAAGTTTTATATTCCTGACGATGTCATTATAAGCGATGAATTCCAGCAATCGATGAATATGTATATGTCAGATGATCGCAAATTTGTAACGATGAACATTGTGTTATCCGTCAATCCATATAGTAAAGAAGCTATTACAATCGTACAAAATGTAAATGATCAGCTTCAAGCATCAATTGACGGCAGTATCTTGCATGAGGCACAGTATGCACTTGGCGGTAAGTCATCGCAAAATGTGGATCTTCAACAGATTTCAAGCTCAGATCTCAATCGAACAGCAATTATGATGCTAATTGGTATAGGTATTGTATTACTATTTATAACAAGATCACTGTGGAGCTCGCTCATTATTGTAGTATCTTTATTAATAACGTATCTCGTATCGCTTGGCCTGACAGAATTAGTCACTACAAAAATATTAAAAGTTGAAGCTATTGGTTGGAATGTACCATTTTTCGGATTCATTATGATCGTTGCGCTTGGCGTAGATTACAGTATATTCCTGATGATGCGCTATCGTGAAGTACAGCATATTGAGAAAGATGCGATCCTCGTTGCTGCACGTAATATCGGAGGCGTTGTGATCTCGGCAGCGATTATACTTGGCGGAACATTTGCCGCGCTCATTCCATCCGGAATATATACATTAATTGAAGTAGCGATTATGGTTATTTTCGGATTAATGATATTGAGTCTAATAATGTTACCTGCATTTATACCTGCAATTATGTCTTTAATGGGAAAGGCAAGTAAACGACGGTAAATCCTATATCATTTCGGACACTCCAATCGAAACGGATCAAATCGGCTCGAAAATTGGAAAAGTTACATCATTTTCAGATGAGGAAGGCACATACTGGGGTAATTTTTCGAATTACTATCCGAAAGGTACTGAATATTACAATATTAAAGACGTTGACATAAAAGAGGCGATTGCAATAAAGGTAAACGATGGAACATTCTTAAAAGCCGACTATAAGGGTGAATATGCAGGTGGATTATTTGATTGGGGCAAAGTTGTATGGTATATTGCCGGGGTATTCTTGCTATTTATTGTTATTATTTTGGTGAAAAACAACTGGAAGTGATTCGAATTTAGATATCAACTCAACATTCGCGGCAGTCAGTTATTCGGCTGCCGCTTTCTTATGTTAATTAGGAAGCGTAAGAAAAATATCAGACCTTTTCAATTGGATGGAATTGTAATATATGTTAAGCTAGAAACGGTTAGTAACTGAGCAGAGATATATAATTATCAAGCTTTGAAAAGAGAGGTAGGTTTGCAGAAATGAAGCATTCTAAAAAAAGAAATCTTCTTGTTCTACTGTTAGTAGTATCACTTGGGTATAATTTTCTAATGGTTTATGACAAAAAGCATTCTATCAAACAAAAGCAACGTCAAAATCAATCTTATTTATCGTTTATATCTGTTATGGGGGAGAATTTAGCTAGAAGGTTAGAGGAATTTCTCGATCATTCTCATGGAGAGGAAAATGAAGAAGCTAGGGAAATACTATTTGATGCATGGAGAATTGTTCATGGGGAAAGTCAACATATCAGTACTTATTTGGCTAGAGTTGATCCGCATTATATGGGGAAGTTCAAGCCCAAGTGGAGCTTATTACAGTATAGCTTAATACATATCGATATATTTTTAAGTGGTCTAAATAATAAATTTCTAGAACAACGTTCGTACTCTATCAACGATGAGGAAACAAAGAAATTAAAAGCTATTATTACTGTATATCAAATGATACACGAAGAAGTAAATTCAGAAAATGATAATCCCGTACTTGTAATTGACTCAATAACTGAACAAATGAAGATTATTGATGATTATTACGAAACAACCTTGGAAAGATTGAAACAAGATTAAAACTCCCATTATCAATAAAAAATAGGGTGAATCTAATTATAGGGATTCAACAACAGGTGGCATAGTTATATTATAAAATATGAAGGGAATATAATAATTGAAAACGAAAAAAGTCGGAATATTATTGTATGATTATGTAGATGCTTTGGATTTTATTGGACCTGCTGAAGTGTTATCGTTAACTGCAAACAATAAAGTTGAACAAGCCATGATTCTTTACAAAAAACGGTTGATACCTACCCAACCCTTTCAAGTATGTACGATTACAGAAACGGGGAAACAAATAAAAACACATACAGGAATAAAGGTAGAGCCTGATTTTAGTATTATAAATTGTCCTACATTAGATATTCTAATAATTCCTGGCGGACCATTAAGGGCGGTACAATCTGTAGTTAATAATAAAAATATTCAAGCCTGGATTATTAAGCATAAAAACATTGAATATATATGTTCTGTATGTACTGGAGCAATTATATTAGGTGAGACTGGGTTGTTAGATGGGAAGAAAGCAACGACCCATCATTTAGCATTGAAATTCTTAAAACAAAAATATCCTGATATTCAAGTAGTATCAGACAGAAAGGTGATACATGATAGTAACATCATAACTTCTGGTGGAGTTTCTTCAGGAATTAATATGGCTCTATATCTTGTAGAGCAGATTATGGGGAAACCAACTGCGGAAAGAACAGCCAAAACTATTGAATTTTATTATGAATAAATAAGAAGCAGTTAGCTTAGTCAACTGCTTCTTTTCTTTAGTAAATTAAAGAGAATTTTTACTTAAGAATACATCTAGATAAAATAGGAGATATTATTGAAAACTTCACCAGATGGGCGGTCACTATGAAAAGATTGATATTATCACTACTAACTATACTAATTATGTCCGCCATTTCAGTCGAAGCTGCGCCTGAATACGCAAAATGGGGTAAAATTGCAGTAGAGGAAACAGAGAAACGATACAGAGCAGACATTATTGATTATAAGCACATCGGTCGTACTGATCTAACATCAGAAAAGGCTGAAGAGAAATTCAAACTATGGATTAGAAGCAATGAAGGGAAAGAGTTTGGGGTTTATGTATCCATCGAATTTGACCCGTTAACCGAAATGATCCACTCCATTCAGTTTTCTGAAGCTAATCGTTAGCTTCAACCACTTTAGCCTTGAACTCGAATGGTTCAAGGCTAAAGTGGTTGAAGCGGCTTTGATGAACGACGTTCCCGAATCAACACGGTAGAAATTATAGTAATCAGCTTATCGCTTAACACTCCGACGGTCATAGTTGCCCCCATATTGAGCAGTAGCGACACAACGAAAATCGATACGACTTCA
Organism: Paenibacillus sp. Y951; assembly: GCF_056786395.1. Lineage (NCBI taxonomy): Bacteria > Bacillati > Bacillota > Bacilli > Caryophanales > Paenibacillaceae > Paenibacillus > Paenibacillus sp. Y951. The sequence continues at coordinate 233,102 of NZ_JBXCIY010000004.1, forward strand.
CTCTTTGACAGTCCGATGCTCTCACTTAAATAGATGGCGTTCATCGGAGCTAAAATACCCATGCCAATACCATAGCAAAATAGCGTGAACAGCATCCTACCTGCACCATCGACCTGCAAAAAACGTTTCATATCTGCATCTACATTCTGCTCCATCCACCTTGAAATATATACAAAATATAACAAAGTGTAGCCCGATTTCCTTGTATTGTCTAGAGCATACCTTCTTTATTTTACTCAGCCTAATCAATCCAACACTAGCAAATAAGGAACTTATACCTTTTTATGTACATAATAACATTCACTATTTACAAATAAAACAATGTTATGTTACGATGTAATCAAAATCAAGCGTAACATTGTTGCGAAGGTGAAACGAGGGAAATCTGATGCATAATCAGGAGGAATTGATTTCTAAGAAGGATCTACTATTGAAGACAGATATTTCTTATGGGCAATTGTACCGTTGGAAACGACAAGGACTAATCCCTGATGAATGGTTTAGGAAGCAATCGGCTTTTACCGGTCAAGAGACGTTCTTTCCTAGGCGAAGAATGATGGAACGAATTCATGAAATTTTAGCGATGAAGGACACTCATTCATTAGACGAGATGGCTGAGCTATTCTCTCCGATCAGCGCTAATCGGATATACTTGCTGCTAGATATTATAGAGATTATTGATATAAAGGCTGACGTAGCTAATCTATGCATCCAGCTTTGGGGGAAGCATCGCTTCACTTTTCAAGAGATATTATTGATTGAGCTATTCGATACGATGAAGCAGGATATTAGTTTGTCTGAGGAAGAGAGTGAAGAGTGGTTGGTCACTGCGAGGCAATGGGCGCAGCATCTAACAGGAACGGATATGCAAGTTATCGTCTACAGGAGGGGATCAATACTTCAATATATGATGATAGACAATCCCGGCAGATTCTATCTTGATCATTACTCTCAATTCGTACAAAAGTATGATTTATCAGAACGGTCGAGGAATTTAATCGAAAGATTACAAAAGATAATGGAGGGATAGTTAATGGAACAATCGCGACAAGGGAACGCAGTCATTAGTGGCAGCGGGCAATTAGCAGGTGGTTTGTATGAAAATATCACTATTTCTGGATCTAGCAATATTAATGGTGATATTAATGCATTAGATGTAAAAGTTTCTGGATCGGCGCATTTTTATGGAAATGTGTCATCTGAATCCGTAACGGTAAACGGCTCAGCAAAGTTTGATGGAGATATTAACGTCAATAGGTATGTATCATCAGGTTCTACTATGATTAATGGACATCTGCATGGTCGGGTAGTTACTTCTAACGGATCAATGAGCTGTAAACAAGATATACGAGCAGAAGAAATTAAGAATAACGGCAGTTTACGTGTTCATGGTGATATCGAGGCTGAATCATTCAATAGTGCTGGTGGTTTCCATGTAAAGGGTTTGTTAAATGCTAGCGAAATTAAGGTTAATATGAGTGGGAGATGCTTTGTCCATGAGATTGGTGGTGACCAAATTATTGTTAAATATAGTCGATTAAACATCATATCGACCCTTTTTCGATCATTATTTGAACAATTTGGTTACGGTGATATTTGGAGATTGCAATCAGAACAAGTAGAGGCTACAGATGTATCTCTTGAATGGAGTAAAGTAGGAATAGTCAGGGGAAACCGAGTGAATATTGGGCCTGGCTGCAAAATTGGGCTAATTGAATATACAGAAACAGTCGATATACATCCAAAGGCTAAAGTGGATCATGTAAAGAGAATTATGTAGGTATAGTTTAAGTAGAATACGCTCAAGAACCTCGAACTACTTATCGAGATTCAACTATAGCAAACGATAGTTGAATCTCGATTGCTATGTCATTAAGTTTAATGATTCTCAAGTTTAATATAAATTAACAATTTTAAGATTTCGTTCTTGTAAATTCTCGATTATTCTAGGTAAAGCATCAATAACAGATTGAGATTCATGAAAAATGATGACTGATCCGGATACATCAGTGTCACGAACATATTTAAATATTTTCTCGGAATTATTGGTTTTCCAATCTTCGGAATCCCTATTCCAAAGTACTATTTTGAAATTATTGTTATATACTACAGCTTTTACTTGTTCATTTACGTCTCCATAGGGTGGTCTGAAGAGGACTACTTTTTCCTTCGTAATATCCTCTATTATTTTAGCAGATTGTAATAGTTCATCTTCTTGTTCTTCAATGGAAAGCTTTGTCATGATAGAATGGGTCATGGAATGGCTACCAATTGAATGTCCATTTGATTGAACATATTGAACATAGTCCGGATATTTTTTGGCGTTAATACCCAAAAAGAAAAAAGTACCACCAACCTCATAATTCTTTAATATATCGGTAATCGCCATTGTATGCTTAGAAGGACCATCATCAAATGTAAGTGCGACGTAACCTTCTGGAATGCTGTAAGTTAAGGAATCAACTATTTCTATATAAGGAAGACTGAATGGATTAGTATCATCACTTTCTATTTTAGTAGAGGAGATAGCATTATTTTTTTCGGTTTTTAAATTGACAGCAGTCATTTTAAATTCTGAATTGGAAATAACTACAACTGTACTATTAATTGCAGTATTATCTAATTGATGATTTAAATAAAAGGATATTATGACAAATATAACGCTAATCATCGCTATTAACCACTTTAAGATATCTTTTTGATATTTAGTTATAGCGGCTTTATTTTTTTTACTTTTGTTTTCAATCTTTATATTATCATCTACTGCTAGATTCGTAGATATAAATGGTAGTTTATTCAGATCAGAAATACTTTGGCTGTTTCTAATAAGTTCCAAACAGTTTTTGTAATCAACGGAACAAGTGAAATATATTCGATCACTTATATCTCGGTATGTTTTTGTAAGTGAACTAATAAACTGGTTTATGGATGTGTCAAACGGTGTATGTAACGATAATCTATATTTATGATTACCAGTAACTTCAAATATGTTGTTAAAACTTTCAGCGGTTTCGCAGTCAATTTCCCAGAAAAACTCAAATTCTTGTTCACAGTATATTTTTATACGTAAATATGATTTTTCGTTATTCTTTTCTATAGCTACTAGTTCAAGTAATTTCACGTGATTTACTGACATTTTTGTCCCTTTCTCTAGTAGCATAAGCAATTATTTCACAAAGCATTTACTCTGATTGTGATGAATTAGAGGTGGAAGTCTTCGCTGAAAAAGAGAAAGACATTCTCTCGGTAAAATCATTAATGGTGTTCATTAATTCTTCTTTTTCATTAACAATTTTCTGATACTGTTCAGAGTATTTTTGATTTTCGATTTCTAAGCTTCTAATTTTATCTTCAAGGTCATTGACTTTTAACATGTTTTGATATTGATTTTTTGAGGTTTCCTCGTAATGCTTATTGTATTTAGATACTTCGATTTCAAGTTGATTTGAAATCTTTTCGTATTCCACGTTTGATTCAAGTTGGTATTCCTTATAATCTTCGAGGAGCTGATCATAGCTCATTTGTTTATTTGTCAGGTTATTTTCTAAATCACGAATCTCCTTTTGTTTTTCTTGGAGAAGTTGATCTTTTTTTATTTGATCGTGTTTAAAACGATTAATCGTTTCATTTGTTGCATTTAATTGTTCCTCAAGCCCTTTGTTTTTATAAGATAGCAATTGTCGTTCCTTTAACATGTTTTCTATTGAAACCATGACATCCAATACTATTTTATCTTGGTTATTTTTTTCGAAAAATTGTTTGTTTATATCTGTATTTGGTTGCTCAGACTCTTCCATTGTTTTAGTAGATTCGTTGAAATCAAATTCAGTTATAAGTTCGTGTTTTTCTGTAGAATTCTTCTCCAATTGGTTTTGGTTTGATAGGACACTCTTAAACCAATTTTTACCCTTTTTTTCTATTTCACTAGCCAAATTATCATCTCCCATTAATACTTATTAGTTTATGGTTCTCTCCATATAAGTATATCATTTTATTAAATCCCTAATTTTATTGTATATGGACCTCGAAAATTGTCAACTATTGTCGTAATTTATAATGATAAGTGGCAATATAATTACAAATTAAGGAAACGACATTCCGGGACGTTAACTTAATACGTCCTAGAATGCCGCTTTTATCTTAGTATAATAGTTTATTACGTAGTCTACTACATTATTGCTTTATGAAACGATTCATGTACTTGGTGTTTTTGCGTTGTCTTCAGCAACGGTGGTATCGCTAATCAAATTTACTTAAGGTAAAACATTGCCCGCTGCTAGGAAGATGGCATACCATTCCTCGCGTGTTAGCTTAATGTCGCTTGCTTTAGCGCAATCGCTTAGTCGCTCAAGATTCATTGTACCTGTTACTGGCTGCATATTAGCTGGGTGACGAAGCAACCAAGCCATTGCAATGGTTGTATTGCTGACATTGTATTTAGCAGCAATTTCGTCGATTTTTGCATTCAATTCAGGGAATTTCTCATTGCCAAGGAACACGCCTTCAAAGAATCCATATTGGAATGGAGACCATGGCTGAATGGTAATATCATTCAAGCGACAGAAGTCTAGGATGCCACCATCACGATCGACAGCTGAGCTGTTTGCCATATTCACATTAAAGCCGTTTGCAATCATTGTTGCATTCGTAATACTAAGCTGTAGTTGATTGGCAACAAGCGGCTGCTTCACAGACTTTTTCAATAGTTGAATTTGCATTGGTGTTTGATTGGATACGCCGAAGTGACGAACTTTACCGCTACTTTCAAGCTTATCAAAAGCTTCTGCAACTTCATCTGGTTCTACTAATGTATCTGGACGATGTAATAGCAGTACATCTAAATAATCTGTTTTAAGACGTTGTAAGATTTGATCAACAGAATCTAGAATATGCTCTTTCGAGAAGTCGAACATCCCTTTACGAATACCGCATTTAGATTGCAAGATGATCTTCTCACGAACATTGTCACTCATATGTATCGCATCTGCAAAAATTTCTTCGCATTGACCGCCACCATAAATATCAGCATGGTCAAAGAAATTTGCACCTAGTTCTAACGATCCTTGTACGAAGCGCTCAGCTTGAGTTTTATCGAGTGAATTGATGCGCATACAACCTACAGCAATTACAGGTACTTCTAATGTAGATGTTCCTAGCTTCATCGTTCTCATCGTTACATTCCTCCTAAAATTTTTCTGTGCTTCTTAGCTTTGCTTCCCAGTACAGAAAAATACTTCGGGAGCATAGTCTAATGGATATCCATAGAATTGCATTGATCAAGTTGTCGTCTTGTTAATATAGCAACTCTTCTCATACATATTGTTACATACATCTAAGTACATGTTCAATGGTATAAGCATTGTTTTTATATACTTCAGTTATTATACGGTTATCTACAAAAATAACGGATATATTAGTCCTTGTTGTTTTGTGGCTTTTCTCGAAGACCAGCGGACACAATTAGACCATGATTGGCAATATTCATAATCATGGCACCAATTTCACTAGAAGTTTCAGGGAGATCGTTTTCGAGCCAATACATAACTAAACCTACAGCAGCGGAAGTCATATAGGCAAGCAAATAATGTGTAGGGACAGGAGTTGATGCTGTGCCGGGAACATGTAGCTCGAATTTATTATATAGAGCGTCAGTTAATATCTTTTTAACATGCAATATATGCGACGGATCACCTTTAGGTCCTAATATAGTCGTATAAAAAAGGCGATCGCTACTCAGCTCTTCTAGTATAGCAACGATTTTGGGATAAGGCAGATCTCGATCAGCGTATTGACCATGCTCATAGGGATCGACTTGTGAAATAAGTTCTGTTAACATATCGATCTTCTCATTCATAATCTGTTGTACCATATGACGAACATCTTGATAGTGTAGATAAAATGTACCCCGATTCAAATCAGCTGCATTAGCAATGTCAGTGACTGTCACATGATCCAGACCTTTTTGTTCTATACAAGTTAATAATGCTAGCAACAGTTGCTGCTTCGTTTTCAGCTGTCTCCGATCATACTTAATAGTCATTTATTCACTCCTTATTGAACAGTAAACCTGTCCACTGTTGATTAGTTAACAGTTAGCGCAACATTGATTATTGTGATTACAACTACCTCTTATTATAATTGACAACATAATCACTAATCAACACGACGTTCATTAAAATAAGGAGTGTTTAAGTATGAAATTGAGTAAATATAAAGGCTATATTCTAGCGATTCTAGCAGTTCTTGGCGTTACGATTGTTTTCGGGGTAGCGATGTTCGGTTCTATTGCAGGTGCTAAGCCACAACAGCTTCCCGTCGCACTAATTGTACTTGATGAAGGAGTAACATTGCCTGATGGAAGTAGCTACAATGCGGGAGCTATGATCGCGCAGCAGTTGCTAGCTAATAATCAATTACCTTTCAAGTGGGAACAGATGACATCTGAAGATGAACTACAGCTACAATTGAATAATCAAGCGGTGTATGGAGCGATCGTATTACCGAAGGAGTTAAGTGCGAGTTTGTTATCCTTAGCAACGCCTACTCCAGGGCAAGCTAGTATGAAAGCAATCTACAATGAAGGAATGAATTCGCAAGCTACAAGCGTTATTAAGCAAGTGATGCACAATGTATTGGTCGTGATGAATGAGCAACTATCACAACAATTACTAAGTCAGATGAGTGCGCAAACTGGTGGTGTGATTCCGGCAACGATTGCAGCAGAGCTGATCTCACCAATTGAGTTGGAAGAGCAAATTGTTCATCCGATTGGCGAGCGCCAGGCAATGGGTAATGCGCCTGGATTATTAACGCAAATGCTATGGATCAGTAACTTAATAACTGCATTAGCACTATTTTTCTTGCTACGAAAAATGAACACCAACATCATCCATCCTTTGAAGAATAGAATAGAGCAAGCCGCTGCAGGATTAATATTACCGCTATTATCATCGGCATTGGTAGTATGGATGGCTTCATCTTGGTACGGTATGGAGCTTGCATCTGCGGCTGAGATATGGATATGGTTAACTGTTGTATCCTACAGCTTCTTCTACATGCAGTCAGCGTTGTTAAATTGGATTGGTCTACCCGCAATGGGGTTACTCATCCTACTAATGTTCTTCTCCATGCCAATTATGAATCTTGCACCTCAGTTTCTGTCTGATATGACTGTAACCTATCTGTATAACTGGACTCCACTGCGAATTGCGGCATCAAGTATCCGCGAAGTCCTCTATTTCGGCGGGCTACAGTTCAATACTGAAGTAGCGATTACAGTAATTATTATTGCGGTCGTTTCATTCGCATTACTGATAACTTCTAGTGTTACAGAAAAACATAATAATAATGCGCAACAAATTAGCTCGTAGTCATAGTCGAATGATTATTATATTAATGGAATAAGATCTAGTTGCAGATAGAAGGAGCGCTCCGTAAAGTGAGTAGCTCTTTCTATTTTTTATGGAAATGATTGCAAGAAATAGTGTATGTGCTACAATGAAAATAATGTGATATTGATGTGCCAACAGCATGAGAATCGACAGGGGTAAGTATAAATAAAGCTTTTTATGAAAACGTGTTCATAAGATGATTTATTGTAATCATCCAATTCAAAGCAAAGAAGTTAACAAAAAGCTTCAGACTATGCTTACGAAGTAACTTTTCGTTAACAGAGTAGTGTATTACGAAGTAAACAAAAAGTTTTAGGAGGACATCATATGATATCTATGCATTCTAACATTGCAATTAACCAGTTGGGTTATCGAGAAACAGATCTTAAGAAAGCAATTATCACAGGTCTTGAAGGTGATTTCTACGTAGTAGATTTTCATAGCAATGAGAAGGTATTTCAAAGTACTACGACAGCTGCAAAGTATGATGAAGCATCAGGAGCGATAGTAAGTACTGCGGATTTCTCCTCTTATCGTACACCAGGAACTTATTATATAGCATTTGAGAACGAGGACAAATCTTACCCATTTATCATTGGTAATGAAGTGTATCGTGATGCCCAGCGAGCTCTACTGAAAGCATTTTACTACTTGCGCTGTGGCGTTGAGTTAGAGGATCAGTATGCAGGAGAATGGAGTCATGGTGCATGCCATACCTCTCTTGTACATGTACATGGAGCTCCAGAGCAACAATTCGATGGATGTGGGGGCTGGCATGATGCGGGCGATTATGGAAAATACATTGTTGCAGCGGGAAAAGCAGTAGCTGATCTATTGCTAGCCTATGAATGGTATCCGCAAGCATTTGCGATGCAGATTCCATTGCCAGAAAGTAATGAGCGTATGGCTGACGTACTGCATGAATGTAAAGTAGAGCTCGATTGGATGATGCGTATGCAGGACCAGGCATCAGGTGGTGTCTACCACAAACTAACAACATTACAGTTTCCACCATCCGATATGATGCCAGAAGATGATCTTGCTCCGTTATTTGCGTCCCCGATATCGGCAACGGCAACGGCAAGTTTCGCAGCAACATTAGCATTAGCAGCGCGCATTTATCAACCGATTGATGAAGTTTACGCTGCATATTGCTTACAGCAGGCGAAGCTAGCTTGGGGCTGGCTTGAAGAGCATCCGACCTATCCAGATTTCCACAATCCAGCTGATGTAAGAACAGGTGAATATGGAGATCCAGTAGATCGGGATGAGCGGTATTGGGCAGCTGCTGAATTATACCGTACAACAGGTGAAGCACAATACCATGAAGTATTTCTAGAGCTAGCTGCTAGAAGAGATTTTGATCTATATAGTCTTGGTTGGGCAGATATGGGTGGATACGGGACAATATGCTACTTGCTTACTGAACATAGTCAAGATGAAGAGACTGTTTCATTACTACGTTATGGATTAGAGCAACGTGCAACAGAATTAGTAAAAATTAGTGAGCAGGATGGCTATGGTATTTCTATGCTGCCAGAACATTATGAATGGGGCAGCAATATGAATATTATGAACAATGCCATGTTGCTACTAGTGGCAGATCAGCTGCTATCGACATCCCAGTATGAAGATATTGTTGCACAACATATTCATTATATTTTCGGTATGAACATTATGGGCACAAGCTATGTATCGGGTTATGGCTCCAAACCGATAATGAATCCACATCATCGTCCATCGATTGGCGACGAGGTTATAGCTCCTGTTCCTGGCATGCTATCTGGTGGTCCCAACAAAAATCTGCAAGATGAAATTGCAGTTGTACAACTTCAAGGAGCTGCTCCAGCCGCAGCGTTTATCGATCATGCAGAAAGCTATGCTACGAACGAAATTACAATTTACTGGAATTCACCTGCACTCTTTGTTCTATCTCATTTTGTATAAAAGATCTCTACCTACATGACATAACAAGCAGCCTACCCCAAGAGATGATTATAGGATCATCGTCACTTTGGCAGGCTGTTTATTGTAGTTAAGAAATTATATCTGGTTGGATAATACGGTTTCTGTTGCTTGCTCACAGAAATCCAAAATCTGATTCATATATGTCTGATTGGTCGCATATGCGGGATAGTAATGGTCGCTAGTAAGATATCGCATAAGTTGGAAAGGGTGAGGTTTCTCGCTTATTGCAGCCTTTATAACGACTCCATGATGGTTAATGAGCGCTCCAGTGATGTCTGTATAGTTAGTAGAAGTACAGATATCGTAATAAAGGTCCGCCATACTACTAGGTGGTTGAGAGGTAGGGTTTTGTAACCTTGCCAGAAAGCGATAACCAGAACTGAGGTTGGCTATCGTTTCAGGAGATAGCTTAACCCGATTAATTTGCAATGCATTGACCCGAATTGCTTGTTCCTTCAATTGTTCGGCCAGCTTAATCGTTAATAGAAACAACGCCATTTTCGAATCCCCGTACAATTTATAGCTATTGAACGGTCGTTCCTTAGCATACTCACCACGCATATTATCATATTCAATTTGTCGTTTGGGATCGAAGAAATGTTTAATATTTGTTGTACATGCATGTAGAATAGCAGGTTGCTTCGCATTATTGAGTTGCGGTAACAATAGCTGTGTTAATAGATAAGGTCCTACAACATTGGTCGCAAAAGAAAGCTCAATACCGTCTTCGCTTAGTAAATAGCGTGGCTCACCATGCTTTAAGTAAGCAGCATTATGAATAAGTAGATCGAGCCTGTCAAATCTATTATTAAATTGCTGAACAAATTGCTGAATGGAAGCAAATGAAGATACATCGAGTTGAAACAGCTCAATGTCACTGTTACCAGTAAGTGAAATTAACTCTTGTTGAACGTTATAGCTTCGTTCTATATTTCTGCAAGCCATTATGACATGGTCACCCTCGGTGGCAAATTTCATTACGGCAGCTTTGCCAATTCCTGAATTAGCACCAGTTATAATAACGACTCGATTCATCGTAATACCTCCATCTAGCGAATTGTATTTTAACATATATTACCACGACTAACTCTGGTTGTCTGTAATGAAATATGTGGCAGTAATATAGAGTGTTAGCGATAGTTACCAAGGAGGCGGCGAACATGGCAAGAACGTATAAGTCTGAAGGCAGAAGATTAACCAATGCTTTACAAGCGATATTTGGCTTTCTAAGTTGTTTTATCTACTTCTATGTATTTGCGGGCTTACATTGGAGCTTTCTTATTATGTTTTTATTAGTAGGAGCTATTATTGCCGAGCTTGCTGGTCAGAAATGGACAAACATGCGTCGTCAATCTGCAAAGAGTAATAGGAATAGTCATACTACTAGACGAAGTCAAAATAGAAAAAGATAGAAAGGTGAAGAAAAAGGAAAGGGGAAGTCAAACAATATAGCTGAAAAATTATGATAAAGCGCTTGTGGGAGAATTATACCAAGTGTTAATTGAAAGTAAGCGGCAAAAAGCCGTACCATTGTAAGAATAACAAATGGTACGGCTTTTATAGTTGTTAATACGGATCAGATGATTGGCTATATTGCTCTGCAGCCTCGACAGCATATTCTTCTTTCGTTGTTTGTTCGCTTATTGCAGTTTTTACACCGTCCGCTACTCGTCGACCATAGTCAGCATCACTTTGTGTAATGTTATGAATCATTAGATCTTGAATTTCTTTGCGACAAGTAACAAGAATTCCAACGAGATTGGAGATAAGTTCATCCTTTTCCCAGTCGCTTAGACGTCGATAAGTTTCACCTGCTTGGCCGAAATTGTTCTCGCGATCAATTTTTTCACGAACAAGATGGCCCTCGATCAATGGTGTATGTTCTTTACCAGCATTGACGGCTTCCTTCAATCCACCCATAAGGGAAGGCTCATAGTTTACATGTGGATTTTTATATTGCCCGAAGTTTTGACGAACATCCATTTGCCCTGCTTCTTGATTGGTCGCCACAACTTTGTTCGGTTTATTAATCGGCACTTGCAAATAATTGGTGCCTACTCGGTGACGTTGTGTATCTGAATAAGAGAATGTTCTTCCTTGTAAAAGTTTGTCATCAGAAAAATCTAAGCCATCAACAAGAACCCCCGTACCAAATGCTACCTGTTCAACTTCAGTAAAGTAGTTTTCAGGATTACGATTCAATACCATCTTACCAACTTTATGCCACGGAATTTGATCCTTATACCATAGCTTTGTTGGATCAAGCGGATCAAAATCTAACTCTGGATGGTCATGATCGTCAAGAATTTGCACAAATAATTCCCACTCAGGGTAGTTGCCCTCCTCAATCGCTTGATACAAGTCGCGAGTAGCATGATCATAGCTTAATTTTTGAATCTCATCGGCTTCTTGCTGCGTGAGATTACGGATTCCTTGCACCGGTTCCCAATGATATTTCACGAGTACAGCTTTTCCTTCTGCATTAACCCAGCGATATGCATGAACTCCTGATCCTTGCATTTGGCGATAGTTAGCAGGTATTCCCCAAGGAGAGAAGAGGAAGGTAAACATATGCGTTGACTCAGGACTATTACAAAGGAAATCGAACATTCTTTCCATATCATTGGTGTTCGTAACTGGATCTGGCTTGAACGCATGTACCATATCAGGAAACTTGAGTGGATCACGAATAAAGAAGATTTTTAAGTTGTTGCCGACAAGATCCCAGTTACCATCCTCAGTGTAAAACTTCACAGCGAAGCCACGAGGATCACGTAGTGTTTCAGGAGATTGTCCACCGTGAACTACGGTAGAGAAACGAACAAAGACGGGGGTTTGCACTTCTGTATTCGTAAATACTTTTGCGCGTGTATATGTAGAGATAGGTTGACCATCTACCGTACCATAAGATTGGAAATAACCATGTGCTCCAGCACCACGTGCATGAACAACACGCTCAGGAATACGTTCACGGTCGAAGTGACTAACTTTTTCAAGGAAATCATAATTTTCCATAGTCATTGGCCCGCGATTGCCAACGGTTCTAACGCTTTGATTGTTTGTCACAGGATGACCTTGTCGATTCGTTAAGGTCTGGTCATTAGATTGTTGTTGATCACTCACATGAATAGCCTCCTTCAAGTTCTCATTCACTGCTCGGCATAGTTGTTATGAAAAAAACATATCGAGCAGCATTATGAATAGTGGTAATGCAGTTAAGTATTTCCACGAGTAGAGAGAAATATGTAAAGTAACTGAGTTAATATTTTCATTAATGACCACACAGACAAAGAAAAAGAAGAGATGCGAGCTGCCTGAGCAGCTCGCATCTCTTCCATGAGTAAGGTCGATTTAAATAATAACAGCTGTGCCGCTTACCGCAACCATCAGCATACCTTCACGAATGACTTCATAATCGATATCGACTCCGATAATAGCATTCGCACCTAAGTGATGGGCTTTTTCCTGCATTTCAGCCATAGCAGCATGTCGCGCTTCCTCTAGCTTGCTTTCATAAGCGTTAGAACGACCGCCGACAATATCAGTAATTGAAGCTAGAAAATCACGAACAACATTAGCCCCCATAATAACCTCGCCAGTAGTAAGCGCCAAATACTGTCTAACCGGATGTCCTTCGATGGTTGGTGTAGTAGTAATAATCATATTAATTCCTCCTAAACTTTTTGTAGCTTCCTGAACTGCTTCTTAGTAACAAAAAGTAGCATCGGAAGCATAAACTAACTTTTTGTAGCTTCCTGAACTGCTTCTTAGTAGCAAAAAGTAGCATCGGAAGCATCACCGTTAATCACTATGCTTAAGCTGTAAATATTATGTAAGTCTAGTACGCGTGCTGACGTAAAAGGTTTCCTACTTCTTATCGTAGTCTAATGCAGCCTCATTTATTCCACTTTAAAACTTTTTGAACATTTGTTCTGAGATGCTAGCACTGATAGCTTTATAGATTCATATACATAGAAATAGCTACTAATATAGTTATCATTATGACGCGTGAATTGAAAATATAGTTAGGTGGGTGAATACATGTCACTAGAGCTTGAACAGTTCATTGAATTTGAAATGGATAGTATAATCGGATTATTGTCGATGCGGTGCAAAGGGTAGCCTCGTTTTCTAAGATCCAACCCCAGCCTGATAAAGTAGGTCATATAATGTAATGATATAAGGCTTGGTTCTTTTCAAGGGAACTGAGCCTATTGTATTTTAATAGTTGAAATGACGATCTATTTAACAGAATGATAGTCATGTATTGTCGAATATACGCCCATCTAAGCTATTAAATGATATTATATATAGAAGAACTTTAGTTGTATTAGGGGGGAATGATAATCAACTCGATCAATAATCAAATCATGCTTTCAGATCGTGAAATGTTTCTCTGGCATGAGCAAGAGAAGCATTTATACACTCAAGAACTGCACGATACAGTCTTACAAGAACAGATTGTTTTTGCGAGAGCCTTTGAAAGCCTGATGAAAGATTACGCCGCAATGCCGAGTGAGGATATCGTTGTTCAATTTGAGAAGTTACATCTGCATCAGCAAGATATTATTTATAGTATAAGACAATATTGTTTACAGCTACGCTCACCTGTATTAAGTGGTGAAGCTTTTTCGGATGCAATAACGCGGCTTATTGACGGCGTTCATCTCCAATCTAATATTGAGGTGAGTTCTCATATTACTGCTAATTTTCGTAGTTCTTCAGAAATTGAAGGTCATCTTTTTCGTATCATACAGGAGCTATTGCGTAATGCTATGAAACATTCTGAAGCTACGAAAGTGAGCATTAATGTTCGAGATGATTATAAACATATAGATATTGAATATTATGATAATGGAGTTGGGATGGAATTTACCCCAGAGTTTATAGAGAAGCGGGCGGGACATATGGGGTTAAGTGGATTATGTTATCGTACCGAGATATTAGGTGGGACAATCTCTATCGAGAGTAAACGGAATCAAGGTGTGAAAGTTATGATCCAGATTTCGCATTCACTGAGCGAGTAATGAAGTTTAATGACGAGAGCTAGCCATTGATGAGGCTAGCTTTTTTTGCTTGTAGTTTTATTTAAGATGAATAGTAGCCTATTAAACGATGAATGCATATACTGAATTGCCTGAAGCATAAGTTAGAATGTTTACTTTACGTAGAGTACTAATGTGACTATTAAATTGCCTTGGACTATAACTATTGCTAATAGCTATAAGTGTTGTGTTATGACACAAGTATTGCCCTTATAAAATAAAGTTGCACAAGGGAAAGATTCGGCGTATACTATAAAAAAATAAGATACAGTCTTACGAAGCGACTTTTCGTTGTAAAAAAGACTTTCAGGAAGCTACAAAAAGTTTAGTTTATGCTTCCGTAGCTACTTTTTGTTACCAAGAAGTATTTCAGAAAGCTACAAAAAGTTTTAGGAGGAAATAATATGAAGCTACAAAGAGCGGGAATTCAACGACTGATGCTTGTCGGTATGGTGTTACTTTTAAGTTGGGGTGCAATAGCATGCTCCAATCAATCCTTGAATACAGAAGAAGATGACATTATTCATATTGTGACGACGATCGCTCAAATTGCTGATCCAATAGCGGAAATTGGTGGAGAGCATGTTAAGGTAACAAGTCTAATGGGTTCGGGTGTTGATCCCCATCTATATCAGGCAACAACGGGGGATATTTCTAAGTTAGATCGAAGTGATGTCATTCTTTATAGCGGTCTACATTTAGAAGCGAATATGATCAAAGTATTTGACCAAATGAACAAAGCCAAACCAGTTGTTGCAATCGGAGAAAGTATTGCTGAAGATGAGCTGCTGCGTGATGTAAACGGAGCAATTGATCCGCATATTTGGTTTGATATTGATCTATGGAAGCAAGCATTAACAGCTGCGACAGAGCAATTAATCGAGATGAAGCCGCAATATAAGGATGATTTTATAGCTAATCAAGAGCAATATTTTGCTAAGCTTGATAGCTTGAAGCAGCAAAGTGTAACGAAGCTCAGTGAAATTCCGCAGGAGCAACGAATATTAGTAACCGCACATGATGCTTTTGGCTATTTTGGCAGAATGAATGACATTAAAGTTATCGGCCTGCAAGGATTAAGTACGGAAGCAGAGATCGGACTTACTGATATTGAGGAAACGATTGATATTTTAATGGAGCATAAAGTGCCAGCGGTATTTATCGAAAGCAGTATTAATCCAGCCTCAATTCAAGCAGTCATTGAAGGGGCGCAAAAAAGTGGCATCGACGTTCAATTAGGTGGATCGTTATATTCTGATGCGATGGGTGCAGAAGGAACGGATGAAGGCACATACATTGGCATGTATAAGCATAATGTAACTACGATTTATGAGGCGTTAATGGGGAAGGGTGAGTAAGATGCTACCTGTTATTAGTGTAAATAATTTATCAGCAGCCTATCGTAAAAATCAAGTGCTTCAAGAGGTGGACTTTCAAGTAGAAGCTGGAACGTTAACGAGTATTGTCGGTCCGAATGGTGCTGGGAAATCAACATTAATTAAAGTTATGCTTAATTTACATCCACGCTTGTCAGGTGATGTTTCTTTTATGGAAATGCCTTATAGCAAAGCAAAAAAACATATCGGCTATGTGCCACAAAGAGGGTCTGTGGACTGGGATTTTCCGACGAATGCACTTGATGTTGTGCTTATGGGCTTATACGGAACGGTTGGTTGGTTCAAATGGCCTCAGAAAAAACATCGTGAACTAGCGATGCAAGCTTTGTCTGAAATGGGTATGGCGGATTATAGTAATCGGCAAATTAGTCAATTGTCAGGCGGACAGCAGCAACGTGTATTTCTAGCTAGAGCATTAGTACAGGACGCAGATATTTACTTTCTTGATGAACCATTGGCAGGTGTTGATGCGGCGACAGAGCGTGTCATTATGGATACATTACACCAATTGAAAAGTCGTGGACGCACCGTCATGGTCGTCCATCATGATCTACAGACGGTAGAGGATTATTTCGATCATGTGCTACTGCTTAACCGGACAGTTATTGCCCATGGTGCAACAGCAAAAGTATTCACGAATGACCATCTCTATGCTACCTATGGCGGTACGCTACGCTGGATGGGAGAGCGGGCGAGATGATCGGATTTTTATCGTATAACGCACAGTGGGTACTGCTTAGTACATTGCTCTTAGGGATGGCTTCGGGCTTAATCGGAACGCTTTCTTATTGGAAACGTCAAAGCTTAATGAGTGACACCTTATCTCATGCAGCGTTGCCAGGTGTTATTTTTGGGTTTTTGGTTGCAGGCAGTAAAAATATGCCGTTAATGTTAATAGGAGCAGCCATTAGCGCGCTATTAGGAGCATGGTTAATTAGCTGGATAACATCTTCTACACGGGTGAAAGAAGATGCCGCAATGGGTATTATTCTATCCGTATTTTTTGGACTCGGCATTATGCTTCTTACGTATGTAAATAGAATGCCAGGTGGCGGGCAAAGTGGACTGGATAATTTCATATTTGGGCAGGCAGCATCGATGGTATCTAGTGATGTGTTGTGGCTATGTGTATTAGCTGTAGTCGTCATATGTGTCGTTGGCTTGCTATATAAGGAATGGAAGCTGTTTCTATTTGATAGTGCATTTGCGCAAGGTCTTGGACTTTCGGTTCGCTCGATGAATGCGATCTATACAGCGGTATTAGTACTTGTTATCGTCATTGGTATTCAAGCGGTAGGTGTTATTCTTATGGCAGCTTTACTCATTATTCCAGCAGTTAGTGCAAGATATTGGGCGCAATCGTTTCACTTAGTTCTCGTGCTGTCAGCTGCTATCGGAGGTCTATCGGGGATGCTAGGAACATTTATTAGTACGCTTGGCTCAGGCTGGCCGACAGGTCCCTTTATCGTTATTGCAGCATCGAGTATTTTCATCGTGTCATTGACATTTGGTACGAGTAAAGGGCTACTTGTTGTCTATATCCAGCGTCAACAGCAACGTAAGCAAGTGACTATAGCAGCTCAGCGGCGGAGCGTAGAAAGGGGACAATAAGATGAGTTATACAGGGTGGATACTTCTCACAGCATCTTTAGTTGGTCTTTCATGCGGCTTAGTAGGTGTATTGCTTATATTACGACGGATGGCCATGATGGCAGATGCAATCAGTCATACCGTATTACTAGGTATTGTTGTTGCCTATCTAGTTACGCAGCAATTAAGCGGTGTGCATATGTTAATTGGCGCGACCGTAGCTGGACTAATTACTGCATTTCTTATTCAATGGTTTCATCAAGTGGGCGTCCAGCAGGAAGCATCAATTGGTATCGTATTTACAACATTATTTGCGATCGGGGTAATTCTTATCGCAACGAAAGTAGGTAATGCGCATCTTGATGTGAAGCATACGCTGATGGGCGAGATCACATTTATACCGTGGGAAAAAGTTCATGTTCCGTTATTAGGAGAAATTCCAGAGGCGGTTGTTATTTTATTATTCGTGTTGTTGGTTGTCCTATTTTTCGTGGTCGTGTTCTATAAGGAATGGAAGCTAACTTCATTCGATCCGATCTTTGCAGCGAGTATTGGCATTCCTGTTACGCTTATGCATTATGTATTTATGTCGCTTGTATCATTAACAAGTGTGGCAGCATTCGATGCGGTTGGAGCGATAATGGTTATCGCCATGCTTATTACACCAGCTGCTGCTGCGTATTTATGGACGGATAAATTGTATTTGATGCTTATATTGAGTAGTCTGTTCGGTGTAATGTCGGCGTTTATCGGTTATTTTGGAGCGGTATGGCTCGATACATCCATCTCAGGCGCCATGGCATTTGCAACGGGCATTATCTTTGCAATTAGCTTCTTCATTGCACCACGCTACGGCATTATTGCTAAGCGTAGAAAACTACAAGTAGTTGAAAATTAAATCTGTTGCAATGTTAATATTTACTCACAACAGATTATTTTAAATCCGAAAATACTAATTAATACATTAACTTATAGGTAGTACAGAAGAAGGGTCTAATCTCATTGTTATCATAATGACAACGAGATTAGACCCTTCTTCATGAAATGTTAAGTTAGTTTTTACTCCATAGTGTTTCAATACGCTCTAATGGAACATCTTTCGTCTCAGGTATCTTTTTCAAAGTGAAGAAGAAGGTAAAGATTGAAAGTACTGCAAAAATTCCGAATGTTATTGCAGGTCCAGCGGATGAAAGCAACGGTGGGAACGATTGTGAAACAACATAATCAGCGATCCATAACGACATAGAAGCTATTGCAGTTGCTATACCACGAACATGGTTAGGGAATATTTCTGAGATAATTACCCATACAACAGGTCCAAGAGAAACTGCGAATGAAGCAACATACAACAGAATGAATATTAATAATAAGTAGCCATCTGTATTTCCCGATTGGAAGCACCATGAGATGGCGATTAAGCTAAACGCCATACCAGCAGAACCTACAAGTAGTAATTGTTTACGACCAACCCTATCAATTAACCAAATCGCAAGTATGGTGAAAGCGAAATTGATAAAACCTACAAGAATCGTTTGAATCAGTGCAGCGTTCGTGCCAGCACCAGCTGCTTTGAAGATTTCGGGTGCATAATACATTACGGCATTAATACCTGTTACTTGTTGCATAACAGCGAGGACAACACCAACGAAAAGTGCCGCTCTTAGTGTAGGACTTTGTAGTAATTCTTTGAAGGTACCTTGTTTCTTTTTGAACGAATGCTGGATATCAGCCAGTTCTTCTTGTGCTAGTGTAGCACCATGAATTTTATTCAAAATGACAGAAGCTTCTTCACTACGGTTTTTCTTAATTAGCCATCTTGGACTTTCTGGAACAAAGAACAGAGCAATTAAGAAGATTACGCCAGGAATAACACCGACTCCAAACATCCATCTCCATGCGCTATCTATTTGCCAAGTATGATCGCCACTTGAAGAAATCCATAAGTTAACGAAGTAGACAAGAAAAATACCCGTAACTGTTGCAAGCTGATTCAATGCGACGAGACGACCACGATATTTCGTAGGCGCAATTTCAGCGTTATATAATGGACAGATTGTGGAAGTAAGACCGATACCAAGTCCACCAATTATGCGAGCAATAATGTACATATCGAAAGTTTCAGGTATCGCAGATCCGATTGAACCGATAATGAACAGAATAGCGGCAGCGATAAGTGTTTTTTTACGACCGAATTTATCACTGAGAATACCGGAAAATCCTGCCCCGACAATACAGCCGACAATTAAGCTAGAAACTGCCCAACCCACTTGAAAGTCGGTTAAAGAAAAACGCACCTCCATAAAGCCAATAGCTCCTGATACTACAGCGGTATCGAAACCAAATAATAACCCGCCGATGGCAGCTACAATAGAAATTAGTGTAACAAACTTCAAACTAGATGTTTCGTGTTGTGTCTGTTGTTGTGTGCTCATATACGATCCCCTCTAGCATGCAATCGATGCTATAACTTAATGTAATGAATCTGTAAGTTATTGTAGCATGTTCATCATCGTTGATTTTCATGTGATACCTTCAATTATTTGTGCAATAGTAGCACATTTTTAAGTTCATACTATAAATTCAACTTTTAGAGGAAGATTTGAGCTTACATTGATACTTGAATATCGATTTCAAACGGTTGAACGGTATTCGGAAGGAGTTTGACCAACCACTTTTTTGAATACTCTACTGAAATAATTAGGGTCATTGTAGCCTACCAAGTAGCATATTTCCTTTAAGCTTATCTCTTTGTTATGCATCCATTGTTTGGCATGATGAATTCGAATATTTGTAACGTAGTCAATAAATGTTTCACCCGTTTGCTGCTTAAAAACTTTGCTAAAGTAATACGGGTTCAGATGAACATGCTCAGCAGTCTCTTCCAACGATAGCTCACGCTCATAATTCTTTTCGATATAATGCGTAGCTCGATCAATCATATTAAACGTCTGATGCTCTCGCTCTTGACGAATTTGTTGGATGGCTACGTGAACATAGCTCATATGTTCCGAGGAAGATAGCATTAAAGGCTGAGTACCTTGATGTTCCATATCCTGAAACATACATAATGGTTTGTCTACATTTGCATTAGTGGAAGCGAACACTGCTTCAAAATATGAGCGTCTAGCTCCCGGTACGCCATGATGGATATTTCCAACGCCTATCGCAATATTTACATTATAACCAGTGACGACCATATCTATGTTTAATAGTACTTGGCATATCGCTTCCATATGTGTTCGCATCGTATGTAAAGAATTATCTGCCATAATAAAAATGGCGATATGATCATTGAAAACTGTACTCGCTACATATTGATAGATGTCTGGTAAATGGTTTTGCAGTTGCAGAGTGAAAACTTCATACAGCTCTTTTCGAAGTGGATCAGATTGTGGCAATGCGATAACGATAGCGCAACATTGTTCGATATGCAGCTGTAAACTATCGGTAAGACTGTTAATATCCTCATCAGTTATCGTATTACTCATCAATCCGAGAGCTAGTTCTGTCTTAACCACTGGAATTAATTCTGAAAGCTGTTGATCCTTTAGTTGTTGAAGTTGAAGTTCTTCTTGTTCCTCTGCAATTTCATCAATTAATGATTGCAAAAGTTTTACGATATCATTGCGCTTTGCTGGCTTAACGAAATAATCTCTGACCCCCATTTTAAGTGCTTCTTTCGCATATTCGAAATATTCATATGCGGTTAGTAGTACCATTCGAGTATGAGGTAACGCACTAATAATGCTTTTCAATGCAGTTAGTCCGTCGATTCCTGGCATCCGAATATCCATCACAATAATATGCGGTTTATAAATAAGTGCCTTTTGAATCGCATCTCGACCATTCTCTGCTTGAATAACTTCAAATTGACCAGGCATCATATTATTAATAATCCATTCCATACCTTCACGTTCTAATGCTTCATCATCCGCTATTAATATCCGATACATATACAACCTCCTAAAACTTTTCATATACTACTGTAATAACTACCTGCTCATGAAAAGTTACTTCGTAAGCATAATAAACTTTTCATATACTACTGTAATAACTACCTGCTCATGAAAAGTTACTTCGTAAGCATAATAAACTTTTCATATACTACTTGCTTATGCAAAGTTACTTATTGAGCATTAGTTTTTATTGTTTGGGAATACGTAGCTTAATCGTTGTACCTACCCCAAGCGTACTGTCAATCTCGACCGCATGCTGCTGGCCATATAGTAACTGTAATCTTCTGAACACATTGCGACTGCCGATACCGGTAGATCCTGTACTTTGCTGTGGTGTCAACGACTCTTCTGAAGGAGAATCATAATTAAGTAAGTTCAATCTAGTTTTCTCGTCCATTCCAGCACCGTTATCTGATATTTCAATCCAGGTGTAGGTGTTATCACCGTATATATGCAAAGTAATTGTAGCACCAGATTCTATGCCTTCAATGCCATGCATAAAGATATTTTCTAATATCGGTTGCAATGTTAACACAGGCACATGTGTCGTTAATTGTTCATCATCGATATCCATTATAAACTGAATTCGATCACGGAACCGAGTTTGTTGAATATGAAAATAATCTTCTGCATGCTTAACTTCATCACGCAAAGGTACAGGCTTGTCCATTTGTCGCAAGTGATATCGGAGTAAATTAGACATCGTTACGATAAGGTCACTCGTTTGTTCTGCTCCTTCTATAAGAGCAAGCTTTGATAATACATTTAAGGAATTGAATAAGAAATGAGGATTGATCTGATTTTGTAGTACGGCGATTTCGAACTCGCGTAACTGCTTATCCTTTTGCAAAGCTTCTTTGTCAGATTCCATAATCTTCTGTAAATTAATTTTCATTTGTTCTAACGCATCACTTAAAATGTAGAATTCGCTGTTTGGTGAATAACTAGGAAGTGTGATCGTTAGCTCGCCGTGAGAGATTTTCTCAGCAACGGTAACTAGTTGTTTTATCGGTCGTGTTATTAGAGAGGATATCCAATAAGCAAGTAAAAGACTCAACATAGTAGATGCTGTAAGCAAATAAATACCGGATTGTTTCATACGAGTAATTTCCAACATAATGGTTTGGTACAATCCTGTGTATACTGATAATTCTTTACTTATTAAGTTATAGCTCTCATCAGAAATAAAAGTAGAGAACTGCTTAATTTCGTTATAAAAATCAGCATAAACAAGAGAATCTTCTTGTTCTAACATCGGAAGCAGCGTTTGCTCGCTATTCATATACGATTGTAAAAGATTACGGTAGCTCGTTACTTCTAGTAACAAGTTAGAATCAACTATTTGCAGCTGTAACTGATCTTGTAGGCTTATAAGAGGTTCATTATTGTGCAACTGTAATAATAATGAAGAATCTTTTTGATCGATATATTGTGAGATGAGCGTCACATGTCGTTGAACTTGTTCATCAACTTGTTGATATAACAAAACTCGAGTTAGCGTCGTATTGTAACTTTCGTTAATGCGGTAGCTACTCTGAAATAATGCATAGGAGATAATACTATTTAGTAATAGTAGTAAAGGGAATGCGATTAATAATATTTTTCTTGTGCTCATGGGGCATGCTCCAATCACTTGGTTACAATGGTAGTTTTAATATACTGTTTTTTCTGAACATTACCTTGCTTAAAGTATTGGTTCAACGTCTCGATTGCTTGAATGCCAATTTGTGCGGGTTGTTGGACGATAGAAGCGTGAATTAATCCTTGAGACAGTAATTGTTCTGTATTGGACAAGTTATCGAAACCGTATACAGTGACATTGTTTTTCTCCATCGATTGTAACCCTTCGACAATACCGATCGCATCTAAGCCGCTAAAACCAACGATAATTTTAATGTTGGGATTTTTCTTCATCATATCAACGGTTTGCTTCGCAGCCTCTAATTTAGAAATATTAGACGATCGAATATCAACAATGTTAATGAGTGGTTGTGCAGATACTTTTTCTTGAAATGCCTCTAAACGCATCGTTTGATTGCTAGCTTGCTCACTTCCGATAATAACGCCAATTTCGGTGTTGCTACTAACTTGTTGAAGGACAAGCTCGCCCATCTGTTGACCAGCTAATTGATGATCAGTTCCAATATAAGCAATACGATCACTCTCCGGGGCATCCATATCTACGGTTACGATAGGTATTTGCTTCGCGGAGGCATGAGCAATCAGATCGAGATATTCGGGTTCGTCTATCCCCTGGGCAATAATCCCATCAGGTGCCGATGCAATAGCTTTCTGTAACAGCTGTATCTGCTCTTGTATATTATTCGTACTAGGTCCGATATATTGAATATCGATATTCAAATTGTTCGCACTATCGTTCGCACCTTGCTCCATTTGTTTCCAAAATGGATTGTCAACTTGTTGTGCAATAAAG
The DNA here is from genome assembly GCF_056786395.1 of Paenibacillus sp. Y951. Lineage (NCBI taxonomy): Bacteria > Bacillati > Bacillota > Bacilli > Caryophanales > Paenibacillaceae > Paenibacillus > Paenibacillus sp. Y951. Next base: position 256,883 of record NZ_JBXCIY010000004.1, read on the forward strand.
ATGATATGCTTTCGTTCTAGCTCATTACTAAATCCTCCATCTAATTGCGCAATATGGTGATCAGTTTGAACAACGGATGCCACGAATCGAGTTAGAAAGACTGCAACGATTGCGATTAATATAATAGTAAGTATTCGTTTGACCATGATGACACTTCCTTACTGTAATGATAGGAGTTAGCTTATCGTGAATATAGCTGTAATATAAGTATTATAACTGGTTTTTGTTAGTAATATGTGAGTAGGGAAGATTCAATATTCATAGTTCTGAATAGAGCGTATCGTTGTAGAAGTTTATCTGTTACTGTTAGCGACTCCGTTGTATGATGAATACTCCCGCCACTTACCAAAGCTATCGCTTCGACTGAAGTGGGGGTTTCTGATGTATCATCCCATTTATCTCAGGATGCTTAACACCAGTGGAGTTGACACGTTGATGGTCTGGTTACCATCCAACCCCTCTATCCCATTCGCTCCTTTAGCAGATACGTTTGGGAATACTTTTCGCATAATATTGGCTGCACCGTTGACATCGGCATGAATCAAGCCTTTTGTGTTCTTATACAGACCACGATACATCCGTTTGCCTGAGAAGATCCATGTCCCTTCTTCGCCATAACTCGGCAACGGGTCTTGATCTAGAAAGCTGGATTTCGAGGTATACGCCTCTTCGGTCAGGATCACGACGATTCCCTGTTCCGTTGCCTTATACTCGATCATCCCGATGAGCATCTGATGGGGAATATGATGGAAGGATTGATTATTTCGCCGTCCGATTCCGGATGCTTGTTTCCATCCATCGTTATGTGAAAGTGGCGATCGTACCGATGTTGTGTTCCACTGCCAACCGAACAATATGATGACTTGCCTTGTGGAACAAGTCTTTGATCCTCCGATGGCGCTTCAGATGGAGCCGTTCTAATCGTCTGGACGTATACGCTCCTTCGCGCGGTTGCTTGCCCTGGCGAAGAATGCTGGTATAGTACGCTTTCATCTTGTTGTAATACTGATTGATCGCTTTCACGATCTTGCCCTTCACGATAAACGGTTTTGCTCCGGTGGTCGTGACGATGGTTGCAAGATTGACGACGCCAAGATCAATCGCCAGCACGTGTTCTTGTGTGGTTTCCTTCTTTTCAAGCGGATAAGCGAAAATCAATTCGACCACGTATTGTCCATGGCTGGGGACGACACGCACTTGCTTCAGTTGTCCGTCGGTACGGCCTAGCTTGCCGATGTTCAGTTGCAGCTTACTCTTGGGAAACTTGAGAAATTTTCGTTCTTTGATCACACAGTCTTGATTGGAGAACACGACTTCCTTTACCCTGTTTCGAGCGTATCCCGGAATATTGGGCTTACCATTGTACTTTTCAGGATGCTGGCGGTAATCTCTGATACTAGCAAAAAAAGAATGCCAATTGTGGAATACTGTCTTCATGATTCCCTGACTGCTTTGCGTCGGGAGCGCTCGATAATCGAGTCGATTCATCAATTTGAACAAGGCGTCCAAGAAGTTATAATGAACAAAGGGACTTTCTTGCGAGGGTAGCTTGAACGGATGGGAACGATTCGCTTCTCTTCGTCGTTCATTCATAAGATCAATATGTGACGCCAGCGTATCTAGAACTTCTTGTTGCAACGGCTGGAGAGGCTCAATCTTCCCAAATGCGGTAAAGATCTGTCGGACGTAAAAGTTGGTCGTGTTATACAGGTTCTTAGCGTCCTGACATGCTTGATCAAGGTACGTAAACAAGCGATGGCCTGGCTTAATCCACACTTGATGGGTTCTGTACATGGACTTTGAATCTGACAAAACTTCACCCCCCTTCCAGTCACTAATGCGAATGTGTGTTCTCATCTTATTATACCTTTTAGGATGTAGGAAGGGAAGAACATTTTGCGGAATTATTCAGGGGACCGCCGATTCACCCCGCCACTTATAGAAGTGGGAGTCCTCTCGGCGAAAACTGATAGGAAGAACGTGGTTAAATCCATAGTGGTAGATCACGTTCATCGAGCTTATTACTTTCATGAGGGAGAGATGCACTATGGCAAACGAACATGTTAAAGGATTTATTATTGATTTGGATGGAACGGTATATACTGGTCAACAGGATATTGATGGGGCAATCAATGGACTACGTAAGCTGCAGCAGCATGGTATTCCTTTTCTTTTTCTTAGTAATCGTGGAAATTATTCGCGGGCAATGTGTAAGGACAAGCTTGCAATTATGGGAATTGAAGTAGCTGCCGAGCAAATTGTATTAAGCTCAACCGTTACTGCAAGGTACTTGCGAGATCATTATCCGCAAGATGCGATCTGGACGCTTGGTGATCCTGGCTTAGCGGAGGAATTACGTTCACATGGACTAATTATTGCGGACAAGCCAGAGCAAGCCAAATGGCTAGTTATTACGTTACATGAATCATTGACATATGAAGATTTGAATAAGGCGTTTCGTGCTGTACGAGCTGGAGCGCAAATTATTGCCACGAATGAAGATCGCATGTTTCCGACGGAAGAGGGCGATTGCATTGATGTAGCGGGCATGATTGGTGCGATTGTCTATGCAACAGGTGTCGAAGTGACTAAAGTAATGGGCAAGCCGTCACAGATTATGGCGGATACAGCTTTATCTATTCTTGGTTTGCCAGCAGCCGAATGTATGGTGGTAGGCGATAGTCTTGCTTCTGACGTGATGCTTGGTAAGCTTCACGGAATGTCGACAGCACTTGTATTAACTGGATCAGCTACTAAGGAAGATGTAGAGCGTAGTGAGATTAGGCCTGATATTGTCGTAGAGAGCTTAGCTGTACTTATAGATCATTATATGGAAGTTCAAAAAGCAGACTTTGATAACGAAGCGATGCAGGAAGGTTAATCGGCATCACTATTATGATTTATATGATAGTAAAAACGCTCTAGCGATCAATATCTCGCTAGAGCGTTTTTTGCTATTTTGAAAAAAGCGGCAACGCACCGTTACATGCCACGTATATAAGGAGTGGGCGGATCGATATGACCTGTAACTTGCTTGACCGCATGCAATGCCCAATAAGGGTCATTGAGCATGCCGCGTCCGATCGCAATTAGATCGGCGTCACGATTAGCGAGTACGGACTCGGCGATTTCAGGCTGTTCGAGATTGCCTACAGCAATAATAGGGATGCTTGGGAAGGCTGCTTTGAAAGCTCGCGCATAAGGGACTTGGTAGGCAGTATCATAGCTCGGCTTAACTACGGATGCTGGACCTTCGCCGCCTGTAGATACGTGGAAGCAATCTACGCCAGCTTCATAGTAACGTTTTGCTATTGAAAGGGAGTGCTCCAACGTATAGCCATTCTTCATATATTCAACTGCTGAAATACGGAATAATAACGGCATACTAGCGGGCATCACTGTTCGCGCAGCTTTTACGATTTGTTCGCCGAATAAAGCGAGATCCAAGCCGTATTGATCTTCACGCTGATTAATATTAGGTGAGTGGAATTGATGAATCAAGTAGCCATGCGCACCATGAATTTCGATACAATCGAAGCCACATGCTACAGCTCGCTTAATTGCTGCTGCAAATTGTTCAACGATCACTTCTGTTTCCGCAGTAGTTAATGCATGAGGCTTGGGTGAAGTCTCATCATTTGTGACAGAAATAGCTGATGAACTAACTGGATTAGGATCATCCGTTGCTTTTCTGCCAGCATGAGCAATTTGGATACCGATCTTAGCGCCCTGCTGATGTGCAGCATCAACGATTTTTTTGAAGGCAGGGATATGTTCATCGGACCATAGACCAAGGCAACGATCAGAGATTCTACCTCTAGGCTCAACATTCGTCATCTCTACAATTATAAGTGCAGTGCCGCCGACGGCACGAGACGTATAGTGGACATAATGCCACTCATTAGGTATACCATCCTGTTCTTTAACAGCATATTGGCACATCGGAGCCATAACAATGCGATTTTTCAATGTCATATTTTTTATTGAAAGTGGTTGATCTATATAAGTCATCTCTCATCATCCTTTGTTGATTAATGGAATTATTCACAATAGTGACAAATTATTGACATTGGGCTTTGGGCGAGCTCAAAAGCAAGATCAAAAATTTCCAATTAGAAGTTGCAGTTGTTACAATGAAGTTATACATCTGAATGGTTTACTTTGCAAGGAGCTGTTCAAGACTAACGATAAGTAATCTGCAACGTGGATATTTTTTCAGTGTATTCATCATTCCCTTCATTATTGCTTGACTAGGGCTTTCTGTTTGGAGTTGTTCCAGTAAAATGACAAGCGAATCCGTTTCTAGTTGGTCTTCATTTGTACTCAATAATTGATTGATTTTCTCCACAGCTTGTTGCAATGTCATTGTATGTTCAGTCGAAGCACAATGATGATTGAACATCTCTTTAGTTACAAATCCCGTTGTTGCGTTATAAGCAATGGCATTCGTTATATCAACTAGGCTATGAGATAGTAATGCAATATCGATCGGTAATTTATTCAGAATTAAGAACTCAGAATGACTTTTCATATTTCCTTTAATACATAGTAACAGATCGTATTTTATGGCTTCAATCGAGGAACCATATACGTTGTCTATTAACTTTAATAAAGATATTGAAAACTGCGCATCGTAAGCAGCCATCTTTGCATATAAATTTTGATTCATTTGATGCATTTGCTCCATAGCAAAGATTAAAGCGAATTTACGATGTTCTTGTAAAAATTCAAAAATAATGGAGTATAGTGAAAACAATTTGTGATCGCCAGGATAATCACTATTGACTACCTGGTCAATATCGGCGGATAATTCTGCCATAAAATGCTCGATTATTGAAATGACTAGCTCGTCTTTGGATTTGAAGCTAAGGTAAAAAGCACCTTTAGAGATTCCGCATTTTTCTGTTATTTCTTGTATAGACGTGGACTCAAAGCCTTTATCTGCGAATAATTCGATGGCGTGCTTTATAATTATCTTTCTTTTTGGCATGAAATAATCCCTCGCTTTTAGATTAAGTTGACATATGACCCATTAGTCATTATTATAAAAAATATAAGATAGAGAGTCAAGGAAGGATAGGTGTGCAAGTGAATTCGATAGTTAATTTTGTATTGAAAAATAAGTTAGCAGTATGGTTACTCACCATAATTATAACGTTTTCTGGTGTGTATTCGGCAACAAAGATGAATATGGAGACAATTCCAGAGATATCCATTCCGTATTTGATGGTTATGGATGTATATCCTGGGGCAACTGCTGAACAGGTAATGGATGAAGTTACCATTCCGTTAGAAAAAGTTCTGGAAAATTTAAGTGGAGTGAAAATGGTTGCGTCTACTTCCTATTCTAGCATGTCTAGTCTTCAAGTGGAGTATGACTATGGAACCGATATGGCTGAGGCAAAGCGTGAAATTCAAGCGGCGCTTGATGGAGTGAAACTGCCAGCTAATGCTCAAGAGCCGATGATTACGGCAATCAGCTTCAATATGATGCCTATTCTAGCACTGAGTGTAAGTAGTGAAACAGAAGACATTGTAAGTTTAACAAGTACAGTTGAAGATATCCTTCTTCCTAAGATTGAAAAAATTGATGGTGTAGCTTCGGCTACGATAACTGGTCAACATATTGAAGAAGTAGAACTTACTTATAACACTGATAAAATGGCTAGCTTAGGTGTGACAGAAGAGACGATCTCTAATCTCATCAAAGCAAGCGATATGTATACTTCTCTAGGTATTTTCGAATTTGAAGAGGCTGAACAGGCCATTGCAGTTGATGGTAAATTTATGACAATGGATGAGCTGAGCGATATGCTTATTCCAGTTACACCTACTGAGCAGCAACCATCTCCATTTGTGAAGTTAAGCGAGCTTGCTGAAATTGAGTTATTAGGTAAAGTTCAATCGCTATCGCGTACTAATGGTGAAGATGCTATTGCCATTCAAATTGTAAAGGCGCAAGATGCTAACACGGTAACTGTAGTTAATGAATTAAAAGAGTTGATGAAAGAAGAGCAAGCAAGCATCGAAGGGTTAGTTGTTGAAACAACATTAGACCAAGGTGCACCGATTGAAGAATCTGTACTTACCATGGTAGAAAAAGCAGTATTCGGTGGATTAATCGCCATTCTTATTATTCTATTATTTCTACGTGATTTCAAATCAACAGTTATATCTATCGTATCTATTCCGGTATCATTATTTATGGCATTACTAGTACTGAACTGGCTAGATATTACGTTGAATATTATGACATTAGGTGCAATTACGGTTGCGATTGGTCGTGTTATTGACGACTCCATCGTCGTCGTCGAAAATATATATCGACGATTGCATCTGAAGGATGAGAAGCTGTCAGGTCGTGCGCTTGTTCGTGAAGCAACGATTGAAATGTTCAAACCAATCTTCTCCTCAACAATAGTAACCGTTGCAGTATTTGCTCCACTTGTGTTTGTAGGTGGAATGATTGGCGAGCTATTCTTGCCATTCGCGTTAACGATGAGCTTTGCGTTAATTGCATCATTAATTGTTGCAATTACAATTGTTCCAGCGCTGTCGCACTTCCTATTTAAGAAAAAGCTATATGCTCCGAAAACAGAGAGCAAGCATAAAGAAGTTGGCAAGCTAGCGTTGAAATATAGAGGCGTACTAGAATGGACGCTTAAACACAAAGCGATTACGTCTATCATTTCCCTTGTTATATTAGTAGGTAGTTGTTTATTAACTCCATTCATCGGAGTAAGCTTCCTGGGCAGTGAAGAAGAGAAAGTAATGTATATTACGTACTCTCCTAAAGCAGGCGAGCTGAAGGAAGACACGATCAAATACGTAACGGAAGTAGAGCAAAAGCTAATTGCGCGTGATGATGTTGATATCGTTCAACTATCTATTTCTGATAGTGCAGATATGATGTCAATGATGACAGGCGGAGCAGGTGGATCGTTAATGTATGTGATCTTCGATCCTGATATGAAGAACTTCCCAGAGGTTCGTGAAGAAATTGAAGAGTATGTGAAAGACATTGGTCACCCTGGTCGTTGGGGAAGTCAAAACTTCTCGATGGGTGCGATGTCTAGTAACGAAGTAACTTATACATTGCATAGTGAAGATTTAGATACAATGAACGAAGCAGTTCTAATGGTTGAAGAAGTGTTACAAGGAAGTTCCTTGCTAGCAGATGTTTCCTCAACGAAAGAAGCAAGCTATGAAGCTTATACATTCCATGTTGAGCAATCTACGTTGCTGCAATATGGCTTAACAACGGCACAAATCGTGATGATGCTATATCCTGACACATCGCAGCATGTGTTAACAACGGTTGAAAGTGATGGGAAATCCATTGAAGTCATTGTACAAAAAGAAGCAATAGCTCCAAAATCGTTGGAAGATATGCTGAAATTACCGGTACCAACAGCGCTAGGCACTACTGTTGAACTTGGTGATATTGTGGAGATTGAAGAAGGTCATGCGGTCAATAGTCTAACTCGCAGCCAAGGACAATATACAGCTACAGTATCAGGTACAATTATTGGTGAGGATGTTTCTAAAGCCTCTAAAGATGTAGGCAGTAAGGTAGAAGCTCTGAACTTACCTAAAGGTGTTGAGCTAGGTGAGGCAGGAGCAATGGCAGATATTCAAGACGCATTTATGCAGCTAATCGTAGCTATGCTAGCTGCAATTGCTATTGTATACTTCATTCTAGTTGTAACATTCGGTGAAGGACTTGCACCATTCGTTATTCTATTATCATTACCGTTTATCGTTATTGGAGCATTCGCTGGATTATTCATAGCGGGTGAAACCATTTCTGTACCGGTTATGATGGGACTACTGATGCTCATCGGTATCGTCGTCACGAATGCGATCGTATTAGTAGACCGAATTATCCGTATGGAGCGTGAAGGACTTACATTACGTGAAGCAATATTGGAAGCAGGAACAACTCGTCTTCGTCCGATCTTAATGACGGCGATTGCGACAATTGGTGCGATGATCCCACTAGCAATTGGTGGCGGAGGTGGAGGTTTTATCTCGAAAGGTCTTGCGATTACCGTTATCGGTGGTTTGGCGAGCTCCACAATACTAACACTAATTATCGTTCCTGTTGTATATGAAATGCTATCTAAATTACTGAAGAAAAATCGTCGTGAAGTGTTAGATAACTAATACTGTTTTCGGACACCCTGGAATAGAAAAGCAGCTTGCGCTTGAACGGAAATTGTTCAGGTGCAAGCTGCTTTTTTTGTTTAAGCGCCGCGCGAATGGGAAGTCCGCGTTTTAGATTTCAAATCTAGCGGACTTAAAATGACTCACAGGTGCACCACCAATCACGTAAACTTGGATTCTTAGAAGTATCGGCGAAGAATTGTATAAAAATTTGTGACCTTTTAATCAGAGTGAATTATAAGGATAATATTGTCAAAAGAAGGAGCTGATCCTAAATGGAAAACATTACGATAAGAAGAATCAATGTAAGTGATGATTTTGAACAATTATTTCAGATGATGAATGATACCGCTAAGAAATTTAATCCTGACCCTACTTTTTTCGGTTTTGGTATGTCTGTACAAGATTTAAGAGAGGAGTACGCCGACTCAAGCAATAGCCAGGGTTTTGTTGCAGAGAATGATGGGTCAATCGTGGCATTTATGGGTATTTCTTTATCGGATATTACGAAGAACGGCCATTTAGTGTTTGGATACACCGAGGCATATGAAGCAGCACTAATCAATCTGGTAGAAAAATGCATGCTGGTGGTCCGCCAAAACGGCGGAAAAAAGCTTATGAAATTTGCCTTTTGTAAGTTTGGGCAAATTAGAAATAGTGAAATATCATTGTGGGAAAAAATGGGTTTTGACTCTGAGGAATACGCGAATGTATCTTTAATGCTTTCGATCAACGATTGGCAAGAACCCATTGATTTTTGCAATTCAAATATTGGTTTAGTTCCAGAAACGGAACTTGGAACCATCAAGCAATTACTGATCGAAGATGGTAAAGACTTTATTGCTGAATTAGTCAGTAACTATTCCAGAAAAAATATCATAATAGCTTTACGAGATGATAAAAGTAATGAAATCATTGGATTGGCACATTATTTTGTGGATTTAGTTAATAAAGGTACAGGTAATGAATTTTTTGATGCATACGCGTTCACTCTACACTTCCGGCCTAAGTATGAGTTGAGTAGAACGGAGAAGCTAAGATTGTTACATGCCTCTTTACTGTCAGCTAAACAACTGGGAGCTCTGCATGTGATCGCGCGGATTACTTTAAAAAACTTTGAGGTATTCACTTTAATGATTCGAGAAGGATTTGATGACGTGGGTATGGAGAAAAACAGTACTGTGAATTTATACAAAATGGTGCAAAATGAGTAAAAGGTATATAAATGCAAAGGATATATTGCCAGAAGAACTGATACAAGAAATACAGAAACATGTCAAAGGTAAGCATATATATATTCCGCAAACAGAACGTCAAAACTGGGGGACATCAACGGGAATTCGCGAAGAATTAAGAGAACGTAACGAAGAAATAGTCTTGAAATACAAATCTGGACTGAGTGTTTCTCAGTTGGTTGATCAATTTAACTTAAGTGAAGACCGCATAAGACGTATTATCTACGATAGACAGAACTAAGGGGTGATACAAGCTAACAATTAAGGTTGCTGATTCTATCGACAACCTTAATTGATGAGCGGGCGGATTATAGGTTTAACTAACGAGTACGATAGTAGAGCGGTAGAATCGATCCATCACTTGTTTGTGCGGCGGGCAGTCGGCATCATACGACCAGTCCAATCGTTAACGTAACCATCGATTATATGACTAGATTAAGTTCATCAGCAACAGAGCGAATATAGGTTGCGGCTGCATCATATTGATCATTGGTCGTCAGATGTTCAATCATAATCGGAATATCTCTTTGCAGTCCATTCAATTGCTGTAGCAGCACTGCGTAATTAAGCTGTCCTTGTCCGGGCACGACCTCATCAAAATGAAGCGTTAGATGGGGCTGTAGCACAATATCTTTGGCGTGGACGTTCTTAATATAAGGACCAAGATTTTGGATGAAATCAATAATCAGTTGGTCATTGTGATAGTAGGTATGAGGGCTATTAATAATATTGACAGGGTCAAAATGAACGGCAAAAGCATTACGATCAATCGCTTTTACTAGCTGCACATAGCTGTCTATACTATTAGGATACGCCCAAGGCATCATTTCCAAAGCATAGAAAGTACGAGTGGGCAAGGCAGCATCAATAATGGTACGAACAGTGTCCACAATAAGGGCGAATGTATCGTTAGTTAGATTGTCTCGATGTGGGCCATCCCATTGCATACTACGTGAACCTGCAATATTTACACATACGCCAGCACCGATTTCATTAGCCAGATTCAATCGTTGGATGCAATGATCAATGGCCTGCTTCGCTACTTGATATACTTCTCGTCAATGAAAAGTTGCATCGTAAGCATGAGCTGTGTGCAGCTACAGTTAATGATAGAGTATCATGAACACGTGTTTATGTAAACGGGTAACATGAGTAAGAAGTAAGCTACTTTATCCTGCAATAAATGTTGACAATAGTGGAATTTTCACTATATGATAGACTTGTGAACACGTGTTTACATGGAGGTAGATTAATAAATTGAAAAAATCTGAAATTAACAGTATAGAGGTTGCCCGACTTGCTGGCGTGTCGCGCAGTACAGTAAGTCGGGTGGTCAATAATTATGCGAATGTCCCCTTTGAAACGAAAGAGAAGGTAATGAAGGCGATTAAAGAACTCAATTACTTTCCTAATGTCTCAGCTCAAATGCTAGCAGGGAAAAAATCTCGTACCATCGGTTTATTTATGGTGAGTTCAGGCGAAGTTTCTGTAGACGTCCTGACGAATATGATGATTGTAAGTGTAATTGAAAATGCCTCGGATTATGACTATTACGTACTAACATATATTATTCGTGACACAACCGACGTAGCTACGATTAACAATGTGAAAGAGATATTTTACCAACGAAGAATTGACGGTGGTATTTTTATCGGTACGGAGCATTATGAGCCATTTGTCGAGGAATTGATTCAAGAAGGTTTTATTATTGGCGTATTTGATCAAGAGCATCCGGAGTCTACAACAGGCAATCGGATCGTAGCAAATTTCAATAATGAATCAGGCATGAAGCAAGCGACTGATTATCTTGTAGGCCTTGGACATCGTGAGATCGGCGTTATTAATGGAAACATAAAGCGATTATCAGGTGAACGCAAATACGAGGGTTTCATGCAAGCGATGGAGCAGAATTCATTAGTAGTTAATTCAAGCTGGGTTGTGGCTGCTGATTTTACGGATGAGGCAGGATATAACGCTATGAAACAATTACTTGAACATCAAGAGTCATTACCAACGGCATTCATTGCAGCTAATGATAGTATTGCATTCGGGGCAATTCGCGCGCTTCGCGAACAAAACATTCAAGTGCCAGAGGACATCTCAGTCATTGGCTTTGATGATCATGTATTAAGTGAAAAGCATTCTCCACCACTAACTACTGTTAAAGTAGATTTTAAGCGTCTGTTCAAAGAATTAATGAATGTCTTAATTGCTAAAATTGAAAAACCAACAGATGAGATTAGGCAAGTTAGTGTGGATTGCTCATTAATTATCCGTGAGTCTTGCTTGCGGAAGAAATAATATATACAACAAAACCATTGGAGTAATAAGCAGAACGGGGGATGATGGAATGAATATTTTAATAACTGGAGCTAATCGAGGGCTCGGCTATGAAATTTTAGTTGAGGCATTGCAACGTGGGCATCATATTTATGCTGTATTACGTAACGAGCAGGCTGTCAATCAGTTAACCGCGTTGATGGAGCAGCAGCGATTGGATGAAGGTCAAATTACGATATTATTATGTGATGTAACGAATGAGGCTGAAGTTTCCCAAGTCGCGTTGCAGCTAAATCGTAGTAAAGTAGAACTGCATAGCATTGTTAACAGTGCAGCTATATTAGTTGGTCGTGAGACGGCAATTGTTGATTTGGATATAGATGATGTGGTCAATAGCTTTGATGTGAACTTGTTTGGCCCGATGCGTATTGTGAAGCATATGCTACAGCTACTATCACAGCAAGAAAGCTCAATCATTAATATTTCTTCGGAAGCAGGGAGCATTACGAATGCTTATGCAGGAGATTATCCTTATTCTCTTTCTAAATGTGCGCTGAATTTGTTCTCAGAACAGCTGAAACGATGGCTGCATGCTCATGATACTCATGTATGGAGTATTCATCCAGGCTGGATGCGTACAGATATGGGAGGACCATCCGCACCATTATCTCCGCAACAAAGTGCACAAGGCATTGTGGACATTATTGAACGTAAAGTTGCGATAGATTCCGCTTTTGCATTTATTAATTATAAAGGTGAAGCTATGCAGCTATAATACTGTAAATATATGATAAAATGATGAAGTTTTATTAAAAACTATCCAGTAGCATAAATTTTTTAGAATTTAGTCGAAAAGAATGCGATTACATTGTGTAATGTTGCAATTTATACTCTATTACCATTTGTAATTCTAGTCCAAAATGGATATGATAAATAGGTATAGTTAACGAGATCGTTCTAGATTAACTAGTTATCATTAAGGAGGAATTATAATGGCATTAGAATCAATGAAAGATATGTTAAACAAAGCGCTTAAAGAAGGTTATGCTGTTGGTCAATTCAACATCAATAACCTAGAGTGGACTCAAGCTATTTTGGCTGCTGCTCAAGAAGAGAAATCTCCGGTAATTTTGGGTGTATCTGAAGGCGCTGCTCGTCACTTTGGCGGTTTCAAAGTTGTAACTGCAATCGTTTCTTCTCTAATTGATGAAATGAAAATTACTGTTCCAGTTGCTACACACTTGGATCACGGTTCTAGCTTTGACAAATGTAAAGAAGCAATTGATGCTGGTTTCACATCAGTAATGATTGACGCTTCTCATCATTCATTTGAAGAGAACGTTGCAATTACTAAATCAGTTGTTGAATATGCACATAGCAAAGGTGTTTCTGTAGAAGCTGAGCTTGGTACTGTTGGCGGACAAGAAGACGATATTATTGCTGAAGGCGTTATCTATGCTGATCCTAAAGAGTGCTTCGAGCTTGTTAAACTTACAGGTATTGATTGCCTAGCTCCTGCTCTTGGTTCTGTTCATGGTCCTTACAAAGGCGAACCAAACCTTGGGTTCAAAGAGATGGAAGAGATTTGCAAAACAATCAGCCTTCCTCTAGTTCTTCACGGTGGTACTGGAATCCCAACTGAGCATATTAAACGTTCTATCTCTCTTGGAACTTCCAAAATCAACGTAAACACTGAGAACCAAATCGAATTCACTAAAGCAGTTCGTGAAGTTCTTAAAAATGATCTTGAAGCTTACGATCCTCGTAAATTCTTGGTTCCTGGTCGTAACGCTATTCAAGCTACGGTTGCTGGAAAAATGCGTGAATTTGGTTCTTCTAACAAAGCATAATATAATATTCAATGATTTTGAAAAAGCCATCTGCATGCAGATGGCTTTTTTGATGTTGTTTAGTTGGTTTTTAGCTTGAAAGTAGCAGTTACAGGATTATGATCACTATGTGCAAATTGTAAATTTTCCGTTGAAACATTGATGACTTCAACATTAGGTGAAACTAAGAAACCATCAATTACCGCTAAGAAATTGACCCCTGCGCTATAAGGGATATTTAGCGTACGAACCGTTGGAACGTCGCTATTCACTGCCCACTGGAAGCCTTTAGGTGTGAAATCCTCCGGGAATTTTTGTAGCCAATTTGGCCATGCTTGCGTTGTAGGGAATTTGGTTGAATCCGTTCCTGGTAATGCGTGATTCCAATCGCCACCAATAATTAAGTAATGTCCAGCGGCTATTTGCTGCTCAATATACTGACTAAGAAAATCTAATTGCTGTTTGCGGATCGTGCCACCCTCGTCAAATGCAGACAAATGTAGATTCAATAATATTAACTCTTTTCCATCACTTACAGGAAGTCTCATTTCTACGAAAGCACGATCTAGCTCGAATAACTGAACAGGCCAGCTTTCTTTACCGGGAAGATCATATCTAGTTTGCGAATCGATATGGAATTTACTAAGTGATAACAGACCACTTTCTGCCCTGCCCATTGGTTTCATAAGCGGAATTGGCACCCAAGGTGTTTTATAATTATAGGCGAACACGCTGCTATACTCTGGTAGCTTATCGATGAAATAATCGACCTCATTCATATCATATGATCTCGTAGCTGCAACATCGATCTCTTGTAGTAGGTAGATATCTGAATTTATTTGATTCATCGTAGCAGTAATAGCTTCCATATTACGTTCTGTTTGCGCTAAGCTGCTCGATCTTGACATTGTGCCTCCATCCATGAAAAAATCTTGATTAGCATCTAATCCACCATAGCCAATATTGAACGTCGTTATTGAAAATGGTTTTGCAAAGTTAATCGTTTCAGATACAGGATGACGTATTAATAAAGGCTCAACAGCATTTGGTTTGTAATCCGTAAGTGAGACATATCCAAGAAATCCGCAGATAACAATAATGGCGCTACTTAAAATGAACAGTACGATACGCAGAATCAATCTTTTCATAGTCACACTCCTCAAATAGTAAATGTAAAACAAACTGTTGATATTGTAGTGAATAACTGTAAAATAAAACTTAACTAAGTGGCGTTCATCGATTAGATGAATCAAATGAATAAAGTGAGGATGATCTAATTGAATTGTGTAAGCTGTGGAACTACAAATTTGGAAGGTGCGGTTCATTGTCATAATTGCGGGGTGAAATTAGCTCCAACAGTGCCACCACAACAAGGGTATGCAAACCCGGCTAATGTAGCGCCAGTTTCTACCGATGATAAATTGAAAGTAGTCAAAGAATATTTCAAGTATGTATGGGTCATTCTAAAAAAACCACATATCGAAGCTTTTGCAAAAGATAAAACTCATTTGTTATTCGGAGCTATTAACATTATAGCATTTGCAATATTGTTTGGGTTAACGACTTGGTTCTTAATGGACAAATTATTAGATATATTCGGTGAATCAGCTTCATTCATATCAGCATTTATCGTGCCAGTCATCGGTTCGGCATTTTTCTTAGCAATTGGCGGATGTGTAGCGTTTGGATTGACTAAGCTGAATAAATTAACGACTAATTTTGTCGATGTATTGTCGCAATGGTTTGCTTATATGGCGATACCTGCAGCAATTATGCCATTAATTTTCATAACTGCATTAGTTGGCTTATCGAAATTATCCATCTTGCTGGTAGCTGTCGCATTTATTTCTGTATTTGCAAGTGCAGCGTCTATTGTGAAACATTATAAGCTAGGCGAATCGAGTGTCATTGATCCTATGTATTCCACAACAATATTCTTTGCGGTACAGGGACTTGTATTATACTTTGTACTTAACCAATTCGTAGCTTCATTCATAAATGCTTTCGGAAAAGGCTTCGGGAATATGTTTGATGGCTGGTAAGCTATTTTTCTAATTTACTTAATATTCGTTCTCACGGTACATTATAAGGTACAATAGGATATAGAAGCATAAAGGAGTGTACGAAATGGCAAATGAAGAAGTTGTACTTACACAAGACGGGCATGATCAATTAACGGCCGAACTTGGAGAGCTTAAAGGAACGAAGCGTCGTGAAATAGCGGAGCGCTTGAAGCAAGCGATTAGCTATGGTGACTTGAAAGAAAATGGTGAGTATCATGCAGCCAAAGACGATCAAGCATTTATGGAAACACGGATCAAACAAATTGAAGCGATGCTGCGCGTAGCTATTATTGCGAAAGCTGAAAGCACATCAATTGCCTCTATAGGTTCAACCGTTGTCTTATATGATCAGGAATATGATGAAAATGTTGAATATACGATCGTTGGACAGGCAGAAGCAGATGTTATAAACTTCAAAATTTCTTATGAAAGTCCACTTGGCAGAACAATTATCGGTAAAAAGGTCAACGATACTATTAAAGTTGACGCGCCAATGGGAATGATTGAATATAAGCTTTTGGAAATAAAATAATACATTGAAATAACGCTAGTCTGCATGAACTAATCATACCACAACAAAAAAGGGTCATCGATATTTACAGTAGCTGCTGCAAATATCGATGACCCTTTGTAATAACTAAATTACAGTTTAGATGTAAGCATGCGAACCGCTTTGAATAGCTGGGATCGAGAAAATCTAGCCAAAGTACGCATTGATTTGGGAATAACTTTAATCGTTATATGTTCATGTAATGTATTGTGAACTAGTGCTGCAATAATAAGTATAGTACCAATAATTTCAAATGTACTAATCGTGTAGCCTTGAATAGCTATAATAATAAACGTCGTAATGGGCACGAAATTAATAAATAGTACGCCGTGAGTGGAAGAAAGTAACTGTATCCCTTTGTTCCAGCTTAATAAAGCAACAAGTCCAGGTAATAGCACCATAAATGCCATTTCGTATTTAATAGTCGATAGTGTTGCTAGTGTAGGTATTTCTAACATTCCTGTCGCCGTTCCTGATGCGACTACAAGCAATGCTACACCATTACCAAGCAAGCAAGTTAATGTAGAATAGCGCAGAATTGACCAACCTTTAAAGCGAGAACCGCCCAATGAATAGACAACCCATCCAGTAACGGCGATAAAAATTAATAATAAAGGTAGCAGTTGATTACTATTCATGAAGAAGAAGGAAAAGTTACCTTTAGTAATGACAAGCATTGCCCCGACAAAGGCGATAACAATATTACGAGTCGTAGTTGCCGTTGGTTTTTTACGTGTACCTAGCCATACTAAGACGATTGTAATAATTGGCATCAGCACTTCCATAATAGAAGCAATAACTGTTCCGGCTTCACCCATCATCTGCTGCCCAAGAAAAATGCACATATTGTAGACGACAAATGCCATCGTTCCGAAAAAGGCTAAAGTAAGTCCACGTCCCTCAAGTTTGAACGCTTTCCGCCCTTCCTTAGCAAGCAAAATGACCGTTAATAATATACTAACAATGAAATATCTAATAAATGAAAAGTAGAACGGATCGATATGCTGTAAAGCCAAATGTGCAACTGGAAACATTGCACCCCAAGAAACGCTTGCAATAAGACATAGTAATGCGCCGAACACTACATTCTTTCTAATCATCTGGTAACTCTCCATTCCAATATTTCTCTATAATGCTACTATAAAATATTTTATACACTATGTAAAATGATTGAAAGTAAACATATCCATCATTTATAATGATATTACTAATAGTTATCACTTTGGCATGTTACGAAAGAGGGGTCAATATGGAACTTAATGATCTAATTATATTTCAAAAGGTAGCTGAATGTGGAAGTGTAAGTAAAGCAGCGGAGCAATTGAGCTATGTACAATCCAATGTAACGGCTCGAATTAAAGTGTTAGAGAAGGAATTGCATACGCCATTGTTCAGTCGCCACAAGCGTGGGATGATTATTAACTCAGAAGGTAAACGGCTTTTGGAATATGCGAAAGAGATTACAGCGAAAGTGGAAGAAATGAAGCTGAGCTTTCTAGATCAAGATGGGGCGTCGGGGATGCTGAAGATTGGAATCGTTGAGACTGTTATTGCGCTCCCACATATTCTATCGTCATTCAACGACCAGTATCCAAATGTAGAATTATCGCTAATTGCAGGGGTTACAGATCAACTTGTTCAAGATGTGATTGATATGAAGTTAGATGGAGCTTTTGTAACAGGTCCGATCCGTCATCCGAATGTTGAGCAGTTAGCTGTTATACAAGAAAAGCTTGTCTTAGTATCTAAGCGAGACAGCTTTACGATGGATCAACTGACAACGACTCCATTTCTACTTTATCATAAAGGATGCGGCTATCGAGGACGATTAGAAAGCTGGATGAAGGTCGAAGGCATTATTCCTCGTAAAATTATGGAGTTTGGTACGTTTGGAACGATTATCGGAAGTGTTGCAGCAGGTATTGGCGTGACTATTATTCCGCAATCTAGTGTTATAGATCTTGTCGCTAGTGAGGTTGTGGAAGAACATCAATTGCCAGATCCTTATTGCGATATTACGACGATTTTTGTATGGCGGAAGGATTCATATATTACGAATACGCTGTCACATTTTATTGATGAAATTCAACGGCATGCGTATTTACTAGAAAAAGTTAATGATAATAATGTGTGATTAATATGTTTATTATCAACATTTACAATAAATAAACAATTGAAAATGAATATTTATTAATTATATGTTGATCTCATCACCTTTCATTCTTATAATAAGTTAATACATTACTATACTAAAGTAATGTATGTCATCTAAGAATTAGGGAGTGTACTTGATGAAGGTTGCGATATTAGGTAGTAGTGGTGGTAATTTGTTCAATTTGGGTGGTCGTGACCCAGAGAAGTTGTTGGGTGAAATTCTCGTGCAATGTCAAAGCGCTGGCATTGAAGTTGCAGCAGTTCAATTTATCGCTGCGCAGGAGTCAATGGATGTAGCGAAGGGTAAAACATTAGCATCTCTATATAGCTGGAACATCGCGGAGCAAACATTCGTGAAAGGCCAACAAAATAATTTAGCTACTATTAATGATCAAGCGAAATCAGCCGACGAAGCGATTGCAGCGCTTATAGATAACAAAGAAGTTGATGGCATCATTATTATGAGCGGTGATCCTCAAGGAACGAATAATGCGGCAATAACAGCAGCGGCTAAGTTCAAATTGCCGATTGTAGGTACAGGTGGAACGTCGATGGCAATGATTAGTACGAAAGGTGCTAACGTGATCGCTACATCTGGTACGACCGGGACAACGAACCGGACAAGAGCAGTTTCCTTCGTCACTTCATTAAGTAAACAATGGAATATTAAATATATGCCTGTGCTTGGCCATCAAGGCAATAATGGTCAAGGCTCTTCTATAAGTGTATGGAAACGAATTAACTTCAAGGGAATTATGCAAGCCTCTTTACCAGGATTTATTGCAATGGCAATTGTACTGGCTTTGAGTAAAATTCCTGCTTTAGCAGTTATGAGCGATGTGTTTAACGTTATTATTGGTGCATTGCCTATATTAATTGCAGTAATTGCAGCGAAGCAAGTGTCAGAGCTAGATGAGGTTTCGATTGTAGCTGGTGTAATTGCAGGTATACTATCGACTGAAGGCGGCATTATCGGCGGTATGATTGGTGGTATTCTTGCCGGTATATTCGTCCAATGGCTGTTTACCAAATGCGTTCAGTGGCGCTTCCCGATGACAACAGTCAATATTGTTGCTGGCGGTGTCTCGGGTCTTGTTGCAGGTCTACTTATGTACTTCCTCGTGTCCCCAATTGCGCTACAGCTTGGTGAATGGGTAAAAATTCTCATTAATGCAGCGATTGATTTCAATCCGATATTAGCTGGTATATTAGCAGGCTTATTGATCTGGCCAGCAATTTTAGCAGGTGTATATCACGCAGCTATTTTACCTATCGTATTACTTGAGATGGAGACAACAGGAAACAGTTTCCTTGGAGCTGTAGATATGGTTGGTCTAGTGATGGTTTCTGCTGGTATTACATTAGCTAATATTATTAGTCCGCGTGATAAAGGAGAAGCAGCGGTTGCAACACCAGGCTTCTTAATAAATATGGGCTTTGGAACATTCGTTGAGGCGGCGTATCCGTTCATGTTTTCTAATAAAATCGTCTTTGCAGGCGCAATTATTGCTTCTGGTATCGGTGGTGGTCTAGTTGGTTTGTTCGCCATTCGTGGTACTGCGTATGTTCCATCCTTTGCGGCTCCATTCTTGTCTGATAATCCATTAGGTTTTGCCATCGCGATGATTGTATCCTTACTCATTGCTTTCGCGATAACGATAGTTGCCAATAGGACTACAAGAGCAAAATAATCAATTCATTCTTATATAGAAGCTATGAAGTAGCTGATGTGAATAGGTGATACACCTTAAGCGAAGTTACTTCATAGCTTTTTATATGCATATCTACAATAAAAAATATAGTTACTTGCAATTCGTTGGAATTATATGCACAATATAATTAACTAATAAAAACGTTTATGCTTCCGAAGCAACTTGTTGTTTACAAGAAGAAACTCAGGAAGCTAACAAAAAGTTTTGAAAGGATGATAGAGATGGAATTAGGTATATCGACGTTTGTAGAATGTAATCCCGATCCGCAGACTGGGGAGCTTATTAGTCATGCTGAGCGTATTCGTCAAGTTGTAGAAGAAATCGTATTGGCCGATCAGGTTGGATTGGATGTATATGGGGTAGGAGAACACCATCGCGCGGATTATGCGGCATCTTCGCCTGCAACAATACTTGCTGCGGGAGCGGCAAGAACGAAAAACATTCGACTGACAAGTGCGGTGACCGTACTTTCTTCGGATGATCCTGTTCGCGTATATCAACAATTTGCTACTGTTGATGCGATTTCTAATGGTCGTGCTGAAATTATGGCAGGCAGAGGTTCGTTTATTGAATCATTCCCGTTATTCGGCTATGACTTAGAGGATTATGATGAACTGTTTGATGAAAAATTAGACTTGTTACTTCATCTTACGAAGTCGGAAGAAATCAATTGGAAGGGGAAGCATCGCCCGTCTATCAATGCTAAAGGAATCTACCCGCGTCCTGTTCAAGATCCACTACCCGTATGGATTGGCAGTGGTGGCAATCAACAATCAGTCATTAGAGCTGGTTATCTGGGTATCCCCCTTGTGCTAGCTATTATCGGCGGTAGCCCGTATAACTTCGCACCGCTAGTTGAATTATACAAACAGGCCGCTACAAGATCAGGTCATGATATTAGTAAACTACCGATCGCTTCACATTCCCATGGCTTTATTGCCGATACAACGGAACTTGCAGTGGAGCAATTCTTCCCGCCAGCGCAAGCGGTTATGAACATCCTTGGTCGAGAAAGAGGATGGAGTCCTTATACGAAGCAAGCATTTGATCATGCGCGTAGTATTGAAGGAGCGCTATATGTTGGTGATTCACAATATGTAGCGCAGAAAATTATTAACTTACGTAAGCATGTTGGCATTACACGCTTTATGCTGCATATGCCATTAGGTACGATGCCACATGATCAAGTCATGCATGGTATTGAGTTGTTTGGTAAAGAAGTCGCTCCGATCGTTCGTGAGGAAATAGCGAAATGGGAGAAGGAACAAGGAATATAATAAAATAATTTTGGGGAAATCCGATATATCGATGATATATCGGATTTTTTGTCTATATCAATGAATCAAATAATAATCTATTTTATAGGAAAGAATGGTATAATTTATGAATAAAACGAATTAGGAATGAGGATTTTCTGTTGCTATACGTTCTGAAATCATTGAAGAAGTATTTATTGAGTCATAAGCTACTACTATGTTTTGTTGTGCTTGCACTCGTATTTGAATTAGCATTCGAATATTTTACATCGCTGAGTATGAAATATTTGATCGATGAAGCAATATTACCGAAAAATATTACTGTGTTTTTCATTGTGTTAATTATATTTGTTGTTGGAGGTTTGCTCAATCTTATTATTGGTGTAGGTGGAGACTATTCACTAGCGAAATTAAATGAAAAAACATTGCTTGGATTGCGTAGTGATGTGTATAAGCAGCTTCAAACGCTATCTTCTAAAGCTTATCAAAAATATCGTAGTGGCGATTTATTGTCTCGCTTTACGCTTGATGCCCCGGCTATCGAATATGCATTGCAGCAAATTTTTATTATCGGATTATACTCATTTATGAGCGCTATTGTTGGCGTAGCGTTGATGATTACAATTTCATGGAAATTAACAATTGTTGCTGTAGTAGGATCATTACTTGTCATCATGCCACAAGCACTGCTGAGTAAACGTGCGAAACGATACAATCAAAGCTATGTAGATGGAATGGAGCAATTTTCTAATCATATAGAAGAGGAAGTAAAGGGATTTCGTACGATACAAGCATTCAACTTAAAACGCAGCTTTGAGCAACGCTTTGATAAACAGATGGGCTTGCTCTATTCGTTTGGCGTAAAGAGAAGTTTTATCAATTCGAATTTGGAACGATTGCCTGTCCTGATCTTAACGATTGTCAATGTTGCGGTATTAGCAATCGGCGGTTATTTTACGTTTCAAGAACAGATGTCGATTGGAGATTTTACAGCTTTTAACTCTATTTTTCTTACATTTAATTATGGTATAACAGCTTTCATGCGAATCATTCCAGCATTTATCGAGGGCGAAGTGGGTATGAAGCGAGTGAATGAAATTTTAGAGCTGCAGCAGGAAATTGTGGAAGTGGAGCAGCCAGTCGTTTTATCGAATAAAGGAGCAACCGTTGAATTCAAAAATGTTAGCTTCGGATATGACGATCATGAAAAGATTTTGAACCGTATATCGCTGCTTATTAAGGATGGGCAGTATGTAGCGATCGTTGGGACAAGCGGCTCAGGAAAGAGTACATTAGTCCAATTACTGCTACGCTTTCATCAGGCACAAGAAGGTAGTATTATGATCCAATCACATCAGCTGGAGCAAGTTGAATTAGAGAGCTTGTTCCGTACGATTGGTGTTGTCTTTCAAGAGCCTTATCTGTTTAACACGACATTGCGTAATAACTTATTGCTAGGTAATGCCGATGCTACTTCAGAAGAAATTGCACAAGCACTAGATATGGCTGGATTAAGTGAACTGATCGTTAATTTGCCTCAAGGGCTGGACACTATCATTGTTAATGAAGGACACAATTTCTCAGCAGGAGAAAGACAACGGATCGCCATCGCACAGACGGTTTTGCGTAATCCGCACATCTTTATTGCAGATGATATTACGGCGGCACTTGATCCTGCGGCGGAAGCTATTATTAATCAATGTCTAGTCAAATTAAGTCGTAATCGGACGCTTATTCACATTACGCATCGCCTTCATACGATAACGGATGCAGATTACATCTATGTCCTTGATAAAGGGCAGTTAGTTGGCTCAGGCAAGCATGATGATTTGCTAGCTACATGCGCTCATTATAGGCAAATGTGGACGAGACAGCAAGGCTTCCAATGGAGCCAAGATGGACAGCAAGTACATATTGCGACTGACAGGCTGAAGCAGCTACCGTTCTTTGCTGAGGTGGAAGCTGAAGCGCTACAGCATCTTGCAACGTATTTCTTAACGGAGAAGCGGGTAGCTGGTGAAACGATTATTCGTGAAGGTGAAAAGGGCAATACATTCTATATTATTGTGCGTGGGAAAGTAATGATTACGAAAAATAATACTGATGGTTCAATAACGACGGTTGCTAGTCTTGAAGACGGCGAATACTTTGGCGAAATTGCGCTGCTACGTCAAATTCCACGTACAGCCAACGTTATTGCAGCAACAGATTGTGTCCTGCTAACATTAAAAGCTCAGCAACTTATGCCGCTAATGAAAACATATCCTTATATGCGCGAGCAGCTAGAGGCTGTCATCGTGCATCGGATGAAATAAGGTTGAGATTTGGTAAGAATCAAATGCTATCATCAAATGATACTAGGTTGGTTTACAACGATGGAATATGTAGTACACTTATTGTTAAACGAAGCAATCATAAAGGGGCGTATTCTAATGGCAGATCATCGGATTATTCACTCTGTAATTTTTACACTTAAACATGCGGCAGGATCAAGTGAGGAGCAAGTATTTTTGGAGGATGGACGAGCAATTTTAAGTTCTATCCCGACTGTTCAACAGTTCAAAGTATTCGATCAAGTAAGTCCGAAAAATGACTACCGATTTGGCTTCAGCATGCTGTTCGAGGACGAGCAGGCTTATACAGCCTATAATGAACATCCACTTCATGTTGCATTTGTAAGCGAACGCTGGGAGAAAGAAGTTACACAGTTTTCGGAGATTGATTATCGCGAGCGGTAGGATGATTTTAATGTGAGAATAAGAAAGAGATGAACCTCGAGGTTCATCTCTTTTCTTTGTAGTACATATTACGCCCAGAAGGACGGTTAACAATTGCATAAAAGCCTATACATCTAAGTCACCAAATACTTCTTCATATGTTGTAAATGAGCCAAAGCTATATCGTGATCTTTGGGCACAAGACCATATGGATATTTAACATACATTGCCCCGTTATGGATGCCGTAAAATGAAAGAATCTTGCTGTTTTTCACCCATCAGACAAATGATAGGGGCAATATAGCATTCTAGCACATATATAAGAGTAGACCTGACACTTGCAAGTATGCAGAAATCGTATAACATTCATCATCGATGTTAAGGGAGAGACGACAATGCTAGATACTGTATTGAA
The DNA here is from genome assembly GCF_056786395.1 of Paenibacillus sp. Y951. NCBI lineage: Bacteria > Bacillati > Bacillota > Bacilli > Caryophanales > Paenibacillaceae > Paenibacillus > Paenibacillus sp. Y951. The sequence goes on from NZ_JBXCIY010000004.1 coordinate 281,260, forward strand.
ACCATTTACTTCACTTGTATCGAGAATGAAGTATGGTCAAAAGTTTATTTTCATTAGTATTTTATTTCTTGGTCCAATTATTTATTTGTTTACGACATGGGCAGTGGAACAGCAAAACAATATTAACTATATGAAAGGGGAGCGTGTAGGAATTGCGCAGATTGAAGCAGTGTGGCCGCTTGCTATTCAAATTCAGCAGCATCGAGGCTTAGTTAGTGATTACTTAAATGGTAATACGACATTGCTTGCCAATATTAAAGAAAAGCAAGCAGAAATAGAGGAATTAATAAACAATATCGATCAACAATTCAATAAAGAGCAATATCCACATTCATATAAGTACTTTCAATCGATTGTAAGCCAGTGGGGTCAGCTGGAGGTGACCTACGACCAATATCTAGAAGCAGAAAGCTATAATATGCATTCTGATTTAGTGAAAGAGGTGTTGGTAGCGATAAAGCTAGTATCAGATGAATCCTATCTTACGCTCGATACGGAAATCGACACTTATTATATGATGCAATTACTAGTAAATGACTTGCCAATATTAATAGAAACTACGGGGGTCATTAGAGGTAAAGGCAATGCTGCTTTAATAACGAAGCAATTAAGCGAAGATGCGTATTTGCAATTACAGCTAAGAAAGGCAAGTAGTCAAGATGCTAGTAATGAGCTAGCGAATAAAATAAGTAGATTAGAGACGAGTTATCCTGGAAAGTATAAGGAGCTTTTAGAGGAATTAGCTGCTGTTCATACTTTATCAGGCAACTATATTACATTATTAGACCAAGAAGTATTGGAGGCTGCTAGCTTTACGATGAGTAATGAAAATTACTATAACAAGGGTGCAGCAGCTATCGAGGAAATGAGCAAAGCTTATGTGTTGCTAGGGGAAAATATGACGGAGCAATTAGCAACTCGAATAGATGATTCGATATTCAGTCGTAACGTTACCTTGTCCATCATGATCGTTATTTTTCTATTTATTATGTTAATCTATCTTTCCTTCTATCGAAATGTTATAGAAACAGTGCGGAATTTGAAGGACCGTGCCGAAGCGATGGCAGAGGGCGATTTCTCCCAGCATATTGTACTTAATACAAGAGATGAACTGCGTCAGGTTGGCGAAGCGTTTAATAGTATGCAGCAGGCAATGAGTGTTGTGCTCGACAACAACCAAACGATAGCGCAAACAACGCTTCATTCTTCTTCGCAGCTGGCAACGATTGCTCATGAAAGCTCAATGGCGATGAAGCAGGTGGCAGAATCAGTACAGCATGTATCCGATGGTACAGTAAGACAGACACGTACAACTAGTGAAACCGCAAAAGCAATGAATGAGATGGCGATTGGCGTAAGTCGGATCGCCGAGGCAGCATCAGAGGTAGCTTTTGTCGCAGTTCGTGCGAGTGAAAATGCATTGCTAGGTGATCAACAGTTAACAGAGACGGTCAAGCAGATGGATAGCATTAAAAAGTCGCAGGATCTAAGTGCAGGTGTCGTTCGTCGGCTAGAGGAACACTCTGCGCAAATTAGTAAAATTATTGATGCAATTATGGATATCGCCGCTCAGACAAAGTTGTTAGCATTGAATGCTAACATCGAAGCTGCGCGTGCTGGTGAGTATGGACGTGGATTTACTGTAGTAGCACAAGAGGTTGGCAAGCTTGCGGAAGAAACGACAACCTCAGGCAAGTCGATCTCGGAATTGCTAGGAGAAATACGTGGCTTAGTGAATGAAAATGTTGAAGCGATGAAGTCGATGCAGCTTGAAACAAATAGCGGCTTGGAATTTCTTCATCGCTCAAAAAATACAATTGATCGAATATTAGAAGATATTAAAATCGTAAGTGGGCAGATCCAAGATGTTTCCGCTACATCAGAAGAAATGTCAGCAGAAATGCAGGAGGTTACGTCCTCAATTGCTGAAGTTGCTCATATTTCCGAGCTTAATTCCAATGAAGCAGAAACGATGGCTGCCGCTGCGGAAGAACAGCTGGCATCGATGGAGCAAATTGAATATTCCGCGCAGGAGCTAAAGCAAATGTCTGCGCAATTACAGGATGATCTAAGCAAGTTTGTACTGCAACCAAAAGCATAGCAAACTGTAGCAAGCTATACATGCTTCACCATATGCCAAAAAGGCTTGTGGTGGAGCGTGATTTGTTTGTCGGCAGCATAGCCTTTACGCTTATATACTTCTTCGGCCGTCGTATTATCGAAATCAACGTTTAAGCCGACCTTATGCACACCGTCAGCTACCGCTTTCTGCTGGCTATATTCCATTAAGCGTGAGGCAATACCACGTCCTTGATACGATGGATGAACGGCTATTGCATCGATGTAATATTCATCAGCATCTGCTTCAGGCTCTAACGTTACTTTTTTATGTGTACGCTGCTCTAGCAAGAACTCAATCGGAGCATATAATGCAGCCATGTCTTTGCCGTAGTAGCATAGAATCATCCCGGCAATCTGTCCGTCAATCTCTTCAACGGTAACTAATTCGGAGCTAAAGCGATTACCAGGAGAACAGTAATATTCTGTTAATATTTTGGCAGCGGCATCTTCATCATGCTCTCCTGTAAATGGAATCGTTAGATCATGAATCGCGGAAATAATTAAAGAAATAACTTGAGACGCATCTTCTAACTGTGCTTGTCTAATCATGTGGGGGTAGCTCCTAAAACTTTTTATTTGTTTGATGATAAGGAAAAAGCTTAGATCAACGTTATTTCGTTGATCTAAGCTTTATATTACCACAATATAAACGCGGTTGTTCATCCTTAAGTTGCCTCGATAGAGGTTTTCTTATTTTTCAATAGAAACAATAATCATTTCATATGGAGCAAGTGTCCATTGTTGTTCTGCTGCTTCTGCACGAGATCGAGTTACAAAGCTATAACGCGCATCTAATGGAGGAATTGGCTTCGCTTCATTGGAGAAGTTATGAATGAATACATACTTTGTCGATTCATTTTCACGGCTAGCAGCATACACTGCATTTGGCAATTGTACATCAAGCGCAGTTGCCAGATCAAGTTTGCTAGCTATATCATGATAGAAATCATCATAGAAGGAATCTTCGAAATGACTGCCGATATGATAAGCTTCACCATTGCCGAATTGATTACGAGTGACGACAGCACGACCTGCATAGAAGTCATCTTGATACGTCATAATCGCTTGGGCACCTTGCAAATTAACGATGTCACAAAGCATAGAACAGCTATAGCTGCCTTGTAGTTTACCTGCAGCAAGGGATTTCTTAACTTGACCATAGTTCAGTTCATGATCATATAAGCCGTCAATTTCTTCGCTATATAGACCAAGAACATCGGTTAAGTCATGAGGACCATCACCCATGAACATTAGATCGTTTTCGTTAATGACGCCGCTCCAATACGTTGTAATGAGTGTGCCGCCATTTTCAACAAAAGCGCGCATCTTTTTCTCAAATCCAGCACGAAGCATATAAAGCATCGGTGCAACAACGACTTTATATTCATTAATTTCACATTCCATATCAACAAAATCAACGGAAATACCTTGTTTCGTAAATGCACGGTAATGAGCTTGTACTTCTTCGATGTAGCCCATATCTTTGTTACGAGGACCTTGAGAATCCTCAACTGCCCATTTGTTCTCCCAGTCATATACGATCGCAACTTCAGCATTCGTATTAGTAGCAGCAATATCAGACAAGCCAGATAGCAAATATCCTAGATGTGAAACTTCTTTGAATACTCTTGCATCAGAGCGATCATTATGGGCAACAACAGCACCATGTAGCTTCTCGCTAGAACCACGACTTTTTCTCCATTGGAAATATTGAACGGAATTGGAGCCGTGAGCGATTGCTTGTAGAGAAGACAATAGATGCATACCAGGCTTTTTCAACTTAGATACGCTTTGCCAGTTCGTGCTTGATGGTGTACTTTCCATCAATAGGAACGGTTGTTTTTTGATAGAGCGCATGAGATCATGCATCATCGCTGTATCTAGACCAACAGAGATATCATCCTTCTTATGCCATAACGGATAACTATCCCATGATACGATATCTACATCATTTTTGAATTTAAAGTAATTTAGACCATCAAAGTAGTACATAAAGTTTGTTGTTATTGGAAGATCGGGATTGAACGGTTTCACAGCTGCAACTTCATGATTCATGAAGTTTTGAGTCTGATCAGAAACGAAACGTTTCCAGTCAAGATTCATCCCATGAATCGCATTTTCACCATGTGGTGCAGGAGATTCAACTTGCGACCAATCGTCGTACGTATGGCTCCAGAATGTCGTCCACCATTGCATATTAAGCTCTTCAATCGTACCGTATTTATTTTTCAGCCAACCGCGAAATGCATCCTGGCAATAATCACAATGGCATTCACCGCCATATTCATTAGAAAGATGCCATAGCTTTACAGCTGGGTGATGCGCATAACGTTCAGCAAGTTTTTGGTTAATAATTGTAATCTTTTCACGATATGCAGGTGAAGTATAGCAATGGTTGTGACGAGCTCCGAATAGGTTACGTTGGCGATTAGCGCCTACACGTAACACTTCAGGATATTTCTCTGCTAGCCAATTCGGACGAGCGCCTGATGGCGTAGAAAGAAAGATGTTAATACCATTGTTATATAAATTATTAATAACGCTATCCATCCATTCAAAATCAAAAACGCCTTCTTGTGGCTCAAGCTTTGCCCAAGAGAACATACCGATCGACATAATATTGCTGCCGGACGTTTTCATATACTCGATGTCTCTAGCTAATATTTCTGGATCATGAAGCCATTGCTCCGGATTATAATCTGCTCCGTGAAGCAATTTATCTGAGAATAATTGTTTCATTAATATATCCCCTTAAACTTTTTATAGTCCTCCTGATATACTTCTTGAAAGTAAAAAGTATATCGGAAGCATAATCCTTCAAACTTTTTTTTATAGATTAGGCTATACTCGATAATCGTTAAGAATATCGAGTATAGCCTAATGGTAGATAATGATTACTTAACTGAACCAAGCATACCTTGTACAAACTGTTTTTGCAGTAAGAAGAAGATAATAACGGTAGGTATTGTAGTAATTATAATTGCCACCATAATAATACCATAGTCTGGATTATAAGACGATGCCAATGACGATACAACAAGTGGTAATGTTTTTTTCTCTGTCGATTGCAGGGCGATCAATGGCCATAGGAAGTTATTCCAGTTTGCCATGAATGTAATGATAGCCGCTGCTGCATAAGTTGGTTTCATAGTCGGGACATAGATATGTGTGAATAGTTTCAACTCATTCAATCCATCAACCCGGCCAGCCTGAAGTAATTCACGTGGGAATGACTTCGTATTTTGCAGGAAGAAGAAGATCATGAACGCAGTAGTCATACCAGGTAGAATAACTGCTGTCGCAGAGTCCAATAATCCCCAAGAACTGAATAACTTGAACAATGGGATCATAATAGCCGCGAAAGGCATCATCATGGATAACATTAGTAAACCAAATAGACGATCTGTACCTTTCGTGCGATAGACTTCAAAACCATAACCTGCCATAGAACAAAGAACTAAAGTTAATAGTGTAGAAACAAGTGCAATTACCAAAGAGTTCGTAAATGCAGTAGCAACATCTGCTTGATCAAATAATTTAGTAACGTTATTCATAAATTCAGAACCAAAGCTGAACTTACCTTTAACGATATCGCTTGATGTATTTGTCATACCAATAATCATCCATGCGAAGGGAAATAACGAAATGAATGAAGCGATAATAAGAAATGTATGTTTACCGATAGCACCTAGATGTCTCATTTCTTCTCACCTCCGACTTTCAATTGTAGAAGAGCAAGCACTGCAACGATAAATACAATGGCATAAGATACAGTAGCTGCATACCCGAAGTTAGGAGTATATACAAATGATAAGTTGTAAATGTAATGCGAAATTGTCATCGTTGAGTTACCAGGTCCACCATTTGTAATATTTACAACCTCATCGAACAATTGCAATGTACCGTTCGTAGAGATGATCGCTGTAAATAAAATAATTGGTTTAAGCATTGGAATGGTAATAGACACGAATTGACGGAATTTAGATGCGCCATCAATCGATGCCGCTTCATATACGCTTGGATCAACGTTTTGCATAGCTGACAGATAGAAGATCATATTATAACCTGTCCAACGCCAAGTAATAGCTAATATTATGACCACACGAGCCCAGACAGGATCCATCAACCATGCTACAGGCTCACTGATAATATGCAAATTTAATAACATCTGATTGAAGATACCATCTACCGCAAACATACTTTTGAATAGAATGGAGTAAGATACTAAAGCTGTTACGCAAGGCAAGAAAATTGCTGTACGGTAAAAACCTTTTAACTTCAATTTAGGTGAATTTAACAAATGGGCAATAACTAAGCCCAGTAAAAGCATGATAGGTACTTGAATAACTAAATATAAAAGCGTATTAAATAAAGCTTGTCTGAACATTGGATCCGAGAATAGGCGAGTGTAGTTACCTAAACCGACAAATTGCGATACATTACCTTTGCCTGATTCGAATGACAGGAAAAAGGATTGAATCATTGGATAAAAACTGAACAATAAAATTAATGCGGATGGCAGTAATACAAACTGCCATCCGATTAGAGAGGATTTATTGAACTTGCCCCTCATGAATACCACCCGCTAACTTATAGATTATTGTACTTGTTGTTCAAATAGCTTTTGAATGTTAGTTAGGCTTTTTTCAAGATCTGAACCGTTAAGAATGTTCGGAAGCTCGTTTTTCAAAGCATCTTTAGCTTCTTGAGTGTACATTCCTAAAGTAATACCAGGAACTTGTGTAGACCATGCTGTGAAATCAGAATAGATTGCTTGGTTACCGAAGAACTCAGAAGTCGTTTGGTAAGCTTCACTAGAGAATGAAGGGATATAAGAACCAACACCACCAGCTTCAGTTAAGAAACGTTCGTAGAATTCACTGCTACCACCAATTGTTGCGCCAAGGAATTGCTTAGCAAGATCTTTGTTTGCTGATTTTTCAAGTACGAACCAGCTAGAACCGCCTTCGTTAGAAGCATTTACGCCACCTTCGATGTCAAGACGAGGAGTAGGCGCTACAGCCCAAAGACCATTTTGATCAGCTGCATCCATAATAGAAGCGATTTGCCATACACCAGATACTACAGTTGCAACGTCACCAGCGTTGAAGCTACCAACGAATTCACTCCAACCAGTTACAGGCTTAGCAATACCAGAATCAGCGATTGCTTTATATACGCGAAGTGTTTCAGTCATCACTGGGTTATTTACAAAGTTACCAGTGTTTTCTGGAGTAATATACCAGCTACCACCAGATTGAAGAAGCGTAGAAGTCCAAGCTTCATCGTTCGGGTTAATTGTAGACATGTATTTTCCTGTTTTTTCTTTTACAACTTTACCAATCTCAATATATTCATTCCATGTGATGTTTTCAAGATCTGCTGCAGAGTAACCAGCTTCAGCTAGAATATCTGTACGGTAGAACATACCCGTAACACCGATATCGAATGGAACACCGTAAACTTTTTCATCAATGGTTAACGCATCAACTTTATATTGAGAAAATTGAGTGAAGTCAACATCGTTTGTGAAATCTGTGAACGTTCCAGGGTAAGAATTAACATATTTTTGAATGTTAGGATCATTTACAAGAATAATGTCAGGAAGACCATTAGTAACACCAGCAGCTAAGTTAGTGTTTAATTTTTGCTCAAGGTCAGCTTTCGCCATATCGATTACTTCTAATTCAAATTCAGGATTTTCTTTTTTGAAAATTTCTTCTGCAATTTTTAGTGCTTTACCATTAAAGGAAGGATCCCATGCCCAAGCTACTACCTTTTGCTTGTCCGAAGTAGTGTTATTTGGTTCATTGTTGGAGCTACCACAAGCAGCTAGTAGACCAGTCATTAATGCTGTAAGAAGTAAAACTGTAAGTGCTTTCTTCAATTTTTACAACCCCTTGTCTATGTTTTGTGTGTACAAGCTAAGTTTATAAAAAATAAGACTAGCTGTATAATAAGTATTTTGTCTTAAGCTGGAACAATTTATAGATGATTAAGTATTAGTAAAGAGTTAGTAGTATAAATTTTGTATGCTAGTAAATTATTTAGAGTGCTTTTCGCGCGAAGATAGTGAATACTTGCTATAGTGACTTGTTATATGATAAAAAGGTGTAATTGAAGAAATGAAGGGGTGATAATGATGACATCCTATCGAGTAATGATCGTAGATGATGAAGCGATATTTAGGACGGGCTTAACCCATCTCCATGATTGGGGTAAGGAAGGGATAGAAGTTGTTGCGCAAGCAGCAAATGGAGTGGAAGCTTTAGAGTTAGTTGATAAAGTACATCCTCATGTTGTTATTACAGATATTATGATGCCGGTTATGGATGGTATCGATCTCGTGAAAAATTTGCGTAAACATCATCCAGCCATCAAAATTATTATTTTAAGCAGCTATAGTGAATTCGAGCTTGTGCGGGAAGTATTCAAGTATGGTGTCGACGACTATCTATTGAAGCCAAAGGTAACGGCAGAGGAATTAGTTACGATCATTCACAACTCCTGCGAGCCAAGTACGATGAAGCGTGAGCAGATTATTCCACTACTGAAAGAACCGGCCATTATAATTGGGCAGTGGTTTGAACAGGAGGATCAGCTTTCAGCAGAAGATAAGCAGCAGTTGAGTAGTTATTTACCGGGCAGTCAATTTACGATGCTTGTAACGAGTACGGCTGTGTTACAATCACTAACTAATAATAGTCAATATGAGCTTGAACAATTTATTTTGGATAAATGCTATGAGCAATTTCATGACGTTTCCTATGTGTCGATATTCACAAAGCACCATATTACGCTCATTATTAATTATGAGCCTGAGGAAGAATTGGATTTGAAATCATTAATGATTCAATTCGTGAAAAAGGTGCATGAACGTTATTCCGAGTTGAAATTTCTACATTCGAATACCGTTGCTTCGATTGATTTATTGAAAGAGAAATATATATTGCTGCAGGAGCTACTGAGTAAAGTCATCTATTTCAGCTCGCGTAGTATGATGCTAGAAAATGAAATTAAGCAAAATCAGGCGGAAGTAGCTTTTGAACATGAAGCCTTTGTTAATGCACTGAAATGGTTAACGTTCAGCCAAGCGAAAGAGCAGCTTGACCAATATTTTAACGAAGTGAAAAAGACACAAGCATTAGATGAGTATTCGTTGAAACGGTTTATCCAACATATTATTTATACGGTGATGAGTAATCTTGAACATCTGAAATTACCATTTACCGAGCAAAGTTCAGAAAAGCTTATATGGTTTAAAAAGATTGATCTAGCAACGACAATCGATGAACTTGAGCAAACGATGACGCTATTTATGGGGATGGTACAAGATCAGTTCAACGAACATAATGAGCATAATGAAGTGAATTTGCTTAATCAAATTATTGATTATATCCATGATAATTATGATCAAGATATTTCTTTATCTGAGTTGGCGGAAAAATTTCATATGAATTATAGTTATTTATCATGGTATTTCAAACATCGTACGAACGAGAATATGACGGCTTATATTAATAAATTGCGAATTGAGAAGGCAAAGGAATTACTGAAATATAATGAAGATACAATCTCACACATCAGTATGAAAATCGGTTTCTCTGAACATAATTATTTCTCCAAAGTGTTCAAGAAGTTTACAGGGATGACACCTGTAGAATACCGTAATACCCATTCTAAATAAAGGTGATTATATGCCAAGAAGAAACAGTATTTTTATGAAGTTTCTAGCGATTATGTTAGCGGCTACGTTAATTATTTCTGTCGTACTTACGTTAGCGACTTCGAGCATCTCGGAAAAACTCTTATTGAAGCAAATTACGCAAAATGCGTCAGTCAATATGACGCTTGTGCGCGATGAATTGCTTAAATATAACGAACAAATAGTCAATACGATGATCCGTATTAATAATAGTGATGCGTTTAAGCAATATTTGACGCAGCCAACAAAGTCAACGCTCGATCAACTGAATATTATTATCGATTTAGGCAGATATATTGATACGTATCAGGACTATCTTAGCCCCGACCAAACTCATTTTATCGTTGCAGGTATCGGTGAGAACAAAGATCGTAATTACTCAAGTAATGCATTGAAATGGGATCGTGTTCCTTCAAATATTATTGAGGATTATATGGTCCAAGAAGGCCTAGTGCAGCAAAGAATACTGTATCATGGTAGCCAAAATCTCTTTGCTGATTCGGTGCCATATGAGCGCTATATATTTGCAACGAAGCCGTTGATGGACACATTCCAAAGACAAATGTACGGCTACGCTATCGTTATTATGAATGAACAGACGATTTTTGAACGATACAGCCCCTATCTATCGGATGGTGCAGAAATTTCACTAGTAACTTCTGCTGGGAATGTGATGTCGAGTAGCGTGCGGGATACTACGAATGTGTATCGTCCAGAGTTGCTTGAATATGCGAAAATCGGCGGAGAGCGTGAGGATTATGGATTAATGACCAAGGGTGATTCGACTTATATTTCATTCTATATCCCTGAATTTGATGCTTATTTGCTACAAGAAATTGATGGGAATATCGCTTTTGCGCCATTGAAAAAGATTGCTTATCGTATTGCTGAAGTGGTTATAATTGTATTATTGCTAATTATTATATCGGTCTATTTGTTAACGCGTAAAATTACGAAGCCACTATATGAGCTTGTGGACACAATGCAAAATGCGAAGGTAGATTCCTTGCAGAGCCATCCGCTCCAGGAAAGTGTAAGCTACGAGATTAAAGTCGTAACGAAAACGTACAACCATCTAGTGAAGGAAATTGATCTCTATACGAATCGCTTAATAGTCGAACAGAATGAGCGTCGCAAGGCAGATCTTAGTGCATTGCAGATGCAAATTAATCCTCATTTCCTATATAATACGTTAACCTCGATTAAATATTTGGCGAAGATGAACCGAATTGATGATGTGGATCGGACGATTACGAGCTTAAGTACAATGCTACAAAATACGATTGGCTCGACGGAAGATATCGTAACCGTAGAGCATGAAATCGAAAATTTGAAGCATTATGTGTATATCAATAAGATTCGTTATGGCGAGCAAGTTGACGTACTGTTTGATATACGTCAAGATTGCATGGATTTGTATATTCCCAAATTAATTATTCAGCCCTTTGTTGAAAATGCGTTTTTCCACGCCTTCCCTAGTATGCGAAAAGGTACGATTCATATTTTCATTAGACAGCAGGCGGATCGTCTATTAATTGAAGTGCTAGATGATGGTGTTGGTGCCCAAGAAAACAAAGAGCGCATCAAGAAACGTTCCGTGTCTGGTATAGGCATTGATAATGTTCATCATCGGATCGGGTTGTTGTATGGATCGAAATACGGCGTTGAATTAGAAAGTGCAAGTGGCTATGGGACAGCGGTCAAGATTAGTTTACCAATCGTGCAAAACATTAGCGTCGAACAATAAATATTTTTAGTATATAATGATTGTTGTTATTACCTATTACAACGATTATTCGTAAATTAGAACTTATACAATGCGGAGGGAATTATGAATCCTAGAACAGAGCAATTTTCAATGCCGGCGGAGTGGACAAGCCACGAGCGCACATTTATTTCATGGCCGATTCAATCATCGATGGTATATCCTGAAACGTACGCTGACGTTTGTACAGCCTACGCTGAAATTATTATAGCAATGGCAGAATTCGAGCCTGTAACAGTTATTGTGAATGGTGCAGATGAAGCTGCAGTACAAGCTCAAGTAGGAAGCAATCATAATTTTGCAGTAGATTGCTTAGTTATTGAGCATAATGATGCTTGGTTACGTGATAATGGCCCAACTTTTGTTACAACAACGGACGGCAAGCTTGCTGGTGTCAACTGGGGCTTTAACGCATGGGGTGGCAAATATACACCTTGGGATCTTGATGATGCTGTAGCACCACAAATTATTGGGCATATTGGTGCAGCACAATTTGATGCTCCGCTTGTGATGGAGGGCGGCTCGATTCATGTTGACGGCGAAGGTACGTTGCTAACAACGGAAGAATGCTTGTTGAATGTGAATCGTAATGCTGATCTATCTCGTGAGCAAATCGTTGAGCTATTGAAGCAATATGTCAATATAGAAAAAGTTATTTGGTTGAAAAATGGATTAAGTGGCGATGAAACAGACGGTCATGTCGATAATATTGCTTGCTTCGCTGCGCCAGGGAAAGTCATTATGCAAGTTTGTTATGATCCAAGTGATGATAACTACGCGATTACTCAAGAAAACCTACAAATACTACGCGATACGGTAGATGCGCAAGGTCGTCAATTAGAAATTATTGAAATTGAGCAACCACCTGCTGTTTATTTGGAGGACTCTCGATTGACATTAAGTTATTTGAATTTCTATTTCGTAAATGGTGGTATTATTTTGCCTATATTCGGTGGTACTGCTGAAGAGACAGATCATAAAGCGATAGAAGTGCTAGCGGGATTATACCCAGAACGTCGAATTCGTACGGTCAATGGGATGGGGGTTGTGGGTGAGGGGGGTAACGTCCACTGCACAACTCAACAACAACCCCAAGTTCGCTAGTGATCACGATGATTATGCTGATGTAGCGTATTCGACGGCGAATATGTCCTCCATTGGAAGCCTGCGTGTGCTCACGTACACAATACGTACGCTGTGCTACTCGTTTCCACTGTAGGCCATCTTCTTGGTGCTGACTACCGAACACTCGGGGAAGGTTGAAGTTCTTTCTTGACCGCATGTGAGAACGCGCTGCGCTACTCGTTTTTGCTGAAGTGCATCTTCTTGGTGCTGACAAGCGACTAATTTGAGCATTTATTGAAAAGGTAGCTCAAATAATTGCTAGCGAACAATCGAGGAAGTTTTTTGATCGCATGTGAGAACGCTGCGCTGCTCACATGCTAGTGATTACATTCACTTCGTGAAGACTATCGTTAGCGAACAATCGAGGAGTATTTTTGGAAAATTAAGCGGTGGTGTAACTATAAATTTATTACAAAGGAGTTTTCGTTATGAGAAATGTGAAAGTTGCAGCTACGCAGATGAGCTGTGAGGCTACTCGCGAAGAGAATATTGCGAAGGCGGATCGTTTTGTGCGTGAAGCAGCGGCGCAAGGTGCGCAAATTATTTTACTGCAAGAATTATTTGAAACTTATTATTTCTGTCAGAAGGAAAAGGCGGATTATTACGCTTATGCAACGGAGCTAGCGAAAAATCCTGCAATCCTACATTTCCAACAAGTAGCGAAAGAGCTGCAAGTGGTATTGCCAATTAGCTATTACGAGAAGAAAAATAATGCTCGCTATAATTCTGTTGTCATTATTGATGCTGACGGAGAGATTCTTGGTCAATATCGTAAAAGTCATATTCCAGATGGTCCAGGCTATGAAGAGAAGTTTTATTTCAATCCGGGCGATACGGGATTTAAGGTATGGGATACGAAATATGCGAAGATTGGTGTCGGCATTTGCTGGGATCAATGGTACCCAGAAGCAGCGCGTTGTATGGCTTTGATGGGGGCAGAAATTCTATTCTACCCTACAGCGATTGGCTCTGAGCCGCAAGATGGCGACATTGATTCCAAGGATCACTGGCAAGTATGTATGCTTGGACATGCAGGCTCTAATCTAGTTCCTGTCGTAGCCTCCAATCGTGTCGGAGTGGAAAGTGATGAGGATTCCTCTATTACGTTCTATGGTGCTTCATTTATTGCAGGTCCGCAAGGAAATAAAGTAGCAGAAGCGGGTCGCTCTGAGGAAACGGTACTTGTGGCTGAATTTGATCTTGATCAAATTGAAACGATGCGTATTGAATGGGGCGTCTTCCGTGACCGTAGACCGGATCTATACAAGATTATCGGTACGTACGATGGAGAGCAAACTTTTTTGAAATAGCTATAATACAGTGAGCAGCCTCCGAGTGTTTATAACTACTCGAAGGCTGCTCATTTTTTGTTCGGCATGCGAAGAGGCACGCATCATCAGTTTCAGTTCGGCGTCTTAACTGCTGTGCTAGGAATGCAAACAAAGCAAAAATTTGCTCTAAATCACATAGCAACAAGGTTTCGAGGTCAAACAAAGCAAAAATTTGCTCTAAATCACATAGCAACAAGGTTTCGAGGTCAAACAAAGCAAAAATTTGCTCTAAATCACATAGCAACAAGGTTTCGAGGTTAAACAAAGCAAAAATTTGCTCTAAATCACATAGCAACAAGGCTGCCGGGCGGTCCTCACATTGAAATATAGTTGCAAACGATATGCGTAAACGAAAGGAGGTTAGATAAGTTTACAGTATGGCATACATGCTGTAGCGAGTGATGTACTACCTAGTTTAAGCGCGCACCATATTGAAATAACGGTAAATTTTCTGTTGTTTTTGTACATGTTTGCCTTTTGGGCTTTCGGAGAAGCCGAATTCAAAAAACTTTACATGACGAATACCGACGAAATTAAATAATGCTTTTCTCATTAATATTTTATGAGCATTATTCAACCATAATAGCGGATAGAAAGTTGGTCCCTTCATCGTTGAGATGCAAACGACCGATTTCCCTTTTAGCAGCCCTTTTGGCAATAATCCCAACGCATCGCGATAGGCAAACTCTGAAGTAAACAATTGATCAATATACCCTAGCAGCATTGCTGGAGGTCTCCCCCACCAAATCGGATATACCATTACAATTTTATCGGCCCATAATAGCTGCTCTCTATACTTTTCAAGCTGAGGATCTTTGTGCATATCTCTGCGGCGATGCTCGGTGTCAAAAAATAGGACAGGGTTAAAATTTTCTTCATAAAGATCTAGCACACGAATATTTTGAATGAGCTTATTTTCCTTAGCACCCTTCATAACGGCTTCGAATAGTGAATAATTATAGCTTTGATGATTAGGATGAGTATAGATAACGAGCATGTTCATCTGGATACATCTCCTTTAGTTATCAAATGATAATTAAAATGTAACATGCCGTTAAATTAGTTGTCAATTAATAATTGTTTTACGACAATTAATTTGCTATGTTGTCATAAGAGGTGATCCTATGGATAAGTACACATTATTTCAACAATTTATTCCTTTCATATCTTCGGTTCATCAAATTTCACATGATATGGCCAAAGATGTGAAGGCTGATCATATTACACCGGTTCAATATAAAATTATGGAGTATTTAGCGGTGAATCCGCCTGCATTGCTCAGTGATATTAGTGATTGCATGAAGATGTCGATGCCAAATACGAGCCGTGAGTTGAAAAAGCTCACAGAGCAGCAGCTTGTTCAAAAAATCGTTGATGTCAGCGACCGGCGTAAATATTATATCCATCTTACGCAGCAAGGAAAGATGATGATGAATGAAGCCTTTGCTCAAATATATACCCAATTTATTGCGAGGATTGAAGATCTTTCTGATGCAGAATTAATAGAGGTGGAGACTGCGCTTCATACGCTTCATTCTAAAGTTTTTTATACTCAATAATGGAGTGACAATGGAATATAATCATTAATAATAAACATGCAAAAAAAGAGATTTCTACGAGGGCTAATTCCCTCATAGAAATCTCTTGCTTCAATGCATCTAGCGAGATGCATTTCATTTACTAAAATGATTAGGCATCGATCGCAGCTTCGCTACCCTCTTCAGCTTTTTTCTTTTTTCCAGACCATGGCGTACCTAGTAAAGGAAGTGCCCAACGGTCAAGACCATACCAACCAGCGTTTTTCCATGCTAATACTAACCAAGTTGCTAGAATGAATAATACAGGGTTAGAGCTTACTGTTCCTGCTAATAGGAAGCTTACGTTCATTAGACCACCAAAGAATGCGGCAATACCAGTAAGTAAACCAACGATTAGACCAAGACCGATAAGAACTTCACCGAAAGCTACGAAATAAGAAAATACTTTTGCATTCGGAATGACAAAGTTTTCAATGAACGTAGCATACCAAGATGTTACGTCTTTACCTTCGGCTGCTTTAGCAAGTGCGCCGCCCATAAATCCTTTAATGGCAGCACCAGCGTTTTCTCCAACCCATGCATCATTATTAATTTTGCCCCAGCCTGCAGTAATCCAAGCATAACCAACGTAAAGGCGAACAGCCAGCCAAAACCAAGCCGCTTGTGTACTACTGAATAGAAAGCGAGATACTGGGTTTTCCGGTATGATAACAGCTTTACTCATTATAATCTCCTCCAAAAAAATGAATGTTATTGTTTTCTTAATAGCTTAAGTATAAAGGAGTAACCATTATAGTGGAAGTGACTTTTCTCACAATTGTGGAAAAAACATGGAAAAGAGGATATTAGGATAAGTGAAAAGTATAAGCGTATTTGTGGTATAATTTCTATATCATCATTCGGATGGAAGGTTAATATTATGGTTGAAACAAGTAAGAAGTATTGTATAAGCTGTGGTCAAGAGAAGCCGATTAGTGAATTTTTAAGGCGGACAGGTCGTCGTGAAAGTCAAAATAGTCGTCGCGGAACGTGTAAGCGCTGCAGACAAGCGGGAACTTCGATATCCACTCGTGGACAAGTTACCGAAACTTTATCGTGCTCAACTCCTCATAATACGGGAAGAGCCAAATGGACAAGAAAGAAAAGACAGCCTACCTCTTACCATCGGCAATCACCAAACAATGAAAATAGTATTGTTCGTGCTGATGATATTAGACCAACCGCACGCGGTGTTGTAAGGATGCGTGGGCGATCAGATACAGGTCGTAGATGGTATGAAGAGATCGATCCCCCGCAAGCTAAAGCACTTGTTAAGGAAGGTGCTGCGATTATTATTAATCCATACACGATTCGTATGGTCTATAGTAGTAAAGAGTTTCGACGATTTATTCTTATGCGAGATCATCATACTTGCCATTATTGTGGTGGAAGCGGAGATACGATTGATCATTTATTACCACGTGCCAAGGGTGGTTATACGACTCCTGCCAATTGCGTATGTGCATGTCTAACTTGCAATCAGCAAAAAGGAAATCTTACAACTGAGCAATTTATGAAATACTTATTTATGCAATCGCAAGATATTGTGGAAGGTTGACTCTACTAACATTTGTTGAAGAACAATGTAGTGTAGAGTCTTTTTTTATGGTGTAAACCATATCTATGTATTGATAATAATTATCAATATCGTTATAATTGAATGGATGGCTCACTTGTAGCTGGAAGTAATAATGAAGCAATAGATTATGCTTACGAAGTAACTTTTCATGGAAGAGAAGTGTATCGAGAAGTCCGTGAAAAGTTTTAGGAGGTGCACAGGTAGTGTTTGAGGGATCGACAAGAAAGAAGTCAGCTATGATTGGAATTGCAGGTATCGTACTGGTCCTCTCTGCACTTTTTGCTATTGGTATAGGTAGTGTAAGCGTTAATCCTATTGTTACTCTGCAAACCTTGCTTGGAAACGGTGACGATACTAGTTCCGTTATATTATGGGACATTCGTATGCCGCGAGTTATACTAGCATTAATTGTGGGAGCAAATCTAGCAATTTCAGGTGCACTTTTGCAAGCGGTTGTCCAGAATCCATTAGCAGATCCAGGAGTTACTGGCGTATCAAGTGGTGCGGCAACGGCAGCACTATTCATTATGCTCGTTATGCCACAATCAAGTTTCTTTGTTCCAGTAGCTGCTATTGGTGGCGGATTGATTGCTGCGGCTATGGTATATACTATGGCATGGCAACGTTCTATCGGCTTTCAGCCCGTAAGAATTATATTATCAGGAGTTGCAGTTAATGCGATATTTGGTGGGCTAATGGGTTTACTACAATTGCTTTATAGTGATCGTCTACCTGCTGCTGTTCAATGGATGAATGGTAGTTTGGCAGGAATCGATATGAGCGATGTATCGTTTATTTTACCTTATTCCATTGTAGGATGGATTGTTGCATTATTGTGTATACGCAAAATTAATATATTACGTCTTGGTGAACAGACAGCGCATAATTTGGGACAGAATATGAATCGCGTTCGGTTAATGTTATCGATACTAGCTGTATTTCTCGCAGCGATTTCCGTATCCATGGTAGGGTTAGTAGGATTTGTCGGTCTAGTCGTTCCCCATATATCGCGTATGCTTATCGGTTCAGACTTTAGATTTAGCTTACCATTTAGCATTTTGCTAGGTGCAATCATGCTCCTAATTGCCGACATGATCGGTCGTTCTTTGTTTGGAGCGATTCAGATTCCTGCTGGTATCGTTATGGCGATGATTGGCGGTCCATACTTCTTGTATCTTATGCGGAAGGGCGGTGCGTAGTCATGCTATCGATTAAAGATATTTCCATCAATTATTCGGATAAACAGATTATTAGAAATGTATCATTACAAGTGAACGATGGGGAAATTGTGTCCATTATTGGTCCCAATGGAACCGGCAAGTCGACCATTCTTAAAGCCATTTCCAAGCGAATTAACGTAGCGAGTGGCGAGATATCGTTCGATCATCAAGCATTAACAGATATGTCGATTAAAGATATATCCAAATTAATGTGTATGGTATCGCAATCGAATACAAGTCCACATGATATGACCGTAGGTGAGTTAGTTAGCTATGGACGTTTGCCCTATAAGAAATGGTATGAACGGATGACGGTAGAGGATGCTGAGATTGTACAGTGGGCGCTAGAGCAGACACATATGGCAGAGTATCGTAATCGGTTAGTTTATAAATTATCTGGAGGTGAGGCACAGCGAGCTTGGCTTGCAATGGCTTTAGCACAAAAGCCGCGGATGCTATTGCTGGATGAGCCGACAACCTATCTAGATATTGCACATCAGCTTGAAGTGCTTGAATTAGTGAAACGATTGAATTCCGAATTAGGAATTACGGTCGTTATGGTATTACATGATCTGAATCATGCCGCTTTGTATAGTGATCAAATTTGTGTGATCAACGATGGCGTAGTTAGAGCGTATGGTACGCCAAGTGAAATTATCACAACAGAATTAATTCGAGATGTATATGGCGTGGAAGCTGAAATTAATTTGAATAATGAGGTACCACGCATTCATATAATAAAAAAAGTAACGTGAGGAAGAGTGATGAAGAGATGATGAATATTAAACCGATGGATTTGAATGTGTTGAAGGAGAACTATCAGCAATTAGTAGGAGGAATGAAATCTATTTTTCTAGGAACAATCGATGCAGGAGGCAACCCGTTCTTATCTTATGCACCATTTGTTGAGCATGAAGGAAAAGTGTATGTCTACCTTAGTCGTATTGCTGAGCATTATCAAAACATGGAAAACAATGCAGCGGTTGACGTGATGTTAATTGCTGACGAATCTGCATCAAAAAACATATTTGCTCGTGAGCGTGCACGCTTTAAGGGGCAAGCTGCCAACGTTGGTAACGAAGGCTACGAAGCTGTATTCGAGAAGTTTTCGCAAAGATTTGGTGCTCCGACATTCAATATGCTACGTACACTTGATTTCTCACTATTCGAGCTTACACTAGCTAATGGTCGTTATGTTATTGGTTTTGGTCAAGCGTTTGATGTTGATTTTGCGGGCGAGCATTTCGATCATATTAACCGTGACGCACATGGTCTAGATGGAAAACCTGCAGGTAATTAATTTTTGGTTCGAGTACTAGACATCTATTATTATGGAAACCGCTGGAGGTAAAGATATATGAACACAGAAACAATTATCGCAATGTGGGAGTCCTTACAAGGTCGCTTCCACAAGATGGTCAAGGAATTGCCGCAAGAATCTCTTTCATTATCGATCGGACCTGCTTCAGTAGGTCATATGATCAGACATAGTGCTGAAGTTGAATTTGTCTATGCAGAATGGGTTTTCGGAGCGCCGAAGCCTGCTTACCTTGAATATCACACGCTACGAGGTCCAGGTAACTCAGCTGTCGAATTCAATAATGTAGATGAGCTAGTAGCTTTGCTTGAAGCTTCTAATGCAATGATTATTGCTGCTATGAAGGCTTTGCCAGAAGAAGATTGGAACAAAGAAGTGAACACGCCGCGTGGCATATTTTCTCCGCTAGATGCAATCTCGCAGCTGATGTACCATACGGGTATTCATGCTGGGCAGATTTCATTAATGCAAAAGCACGCACAATAAGAACTTATACATAATTGAATACAGGAGCGATCTAGGTTATCATTTTTCGGAAATGATAACCTAGATCGCTCTTTTTTATTATCTGGAAAATTAGCATCCGTATATGGGCGTAGTTAGAATGGTACATAAGTGTATTTGTCGTATTTGAAATGATCAATTTTCATTGTTTGGGCATAAAGTAAGTAAGGGAGGGAAGTCGGGTGGATAAGAAAAAAAATAATAACAGTGAACAAAATAGTGATGCAGAAGACAGATACATTGCGAAACTTGCATTTTGGGGTGGGGCACTTGCTACAATAGCTGATGGAATTGCCGCTGTTTCTGCGGGTTTGGCACTTCAACAATTTGATAAGAAAAAGAATCAAAGTTCCGATGATCAATCTGATTTAGAACAACAAATTGAACAAATGCAAAAGCAAATCGATCAACTAACATATAAAATAGAAAAGATGGAGCGAAAGAAAAGATGAACGCTCAAAAGAGAGATAATATTAACAGCGAACATTGTAATCCACTCTAATAATTTGGAGTGGATTTTTTATCTTATTTGCAGTTAGATAAACATAGATACCAATATAATGTGACACGAGATTCATTCACTTTAGTGTTAAGCTAGCGAAATAAGTAGCTGATCGAGCGCGTTACTAAGAAGTTATCATATGCTCGATGAATGAATTATAAAAAAACATTGCTCTTGTGAACGAAATGAACGTGTGGAAAGTCTAATACATATAGCGACCAAACGAAAGAATCGAGGTGATGACAATATGACGAATGATGAGCTTATGCTTGCGAAATATGCTATAGCAGGTAATGAAGCTGCTTTTGTTCAGTTAATGCAGCAATATGAACATCCGCTCTATAAGGTTGCCTATAGCTATATGCGTAACGAGCATGATGCGATCGAAGCGATGCAGGAGCATACTTATCGTAGCTATCGGAATATAAGCTCACTGAAGGAGCCGCAATATATTCGGACGTGGCTAACTAGAATACTAATTAATATTTGTCATGATATGTTACGCAAGCAGAAGCGGGAAATACCAAGTGATCTAGTAGTTGATCAATGCACGGAGCATTATGTGGACCATCGATCGGAGCAAAATACTGAAATAGAACTGTTAGATACACTGTCGAATTTAAATGATGAACAAAGAGAGCTTATTGTGATGAAATATATCGAGGATCGCACGAATACAGACATTGCTCAGTCATTAAATATTCCTGAAGGAACAGTGAAATCTAGATTGCATTATGCACTTCGTAAATTACGATTATTGTTCAAGGAGGAGGGGATATGATGGAGAAGGAAATCGTGAATCACTATGAACGTTATGCCGAAGCGCTTGATGACATTATTGTTCCTACAGAGCAGTTAGTAGAGGCTAGAATGAATGGAATGCATCAAGTGAAGCGGGAGCGTACTAGAGCAAAACAGCACATATGGATACGTAATACTAGTATCATAATGGGAATACTAATTATTTTCTTCACAAGTATACGGATCTCACCTGTAATTGCTAGTACAATAGCAAAAATACCTGGGATGGATCGAGTGGTCGATCTTATTACTTGGGATAAAGGTATTGAAGATATTATGGATCAGCAATATTATGAACCATTGAATATTAAAGTAACGAATAATGATTTTACGCTGACAGTAGATAGTGTTATTGCTGATGAAACGGGAATGATTATTTTCTATACATTAGATGCACCGTATGATATTTCACGACTGAATACTAATGAAGTGAATATATTGCAAAATGGGAAGAGGATGGAATATGCTGGTATCAGTTATACAGGGATTAGTACAGAGCCAACAAATAGTGTAGAAGATAAAATAGTAATAGAAGCTCCTGATGGGATTAACTATGAAAATGTTAATTTCACCTTAGAGGTAGAGTTAAGCGATGAGCATAATACAAAGTTCGCTATTCCGTTTACGCTGCAGCAGCCTGTTGCTGTTACGAAGCATTATGAATTGAACAAAGAGTTTATTATTGATGGACAGCGATTAACGGTAAGATCGCTAAGTATTTCACCACTACGTGCACGTGTAAAGCTTGCTGTTGATGAGCGTAATACGATGCAAATACTAAGAATTCAAGATGTTAAGCTAGTTGATGAGCATGAAGAAGAGTGGGGTGGAATCCCTAATGGCATTTCTAGCTGGGGAGATATACGAGATGGAGAAGTTGGGTATATGATCCAAAGTAACTTCTTCCGTGAGCCAGATCAATTAACTTTGCAATTAGAAGGTATAGAAGCGTTACCTAAAGGTCAGGATTATATCGAAGTGGATTTTGACCGTAATGAGTTATTGTATATACCTGAGGAGCTTGTTGTCGAACTAGAAATTATGAATCACCGTTCATTGCGCTCGAAAATATTTATTGATAGAGACTCATCGAGTTCTAATGTATTAGGGAAAGGTGGGATTGATGCAGAAGGGAATCCAGTTTATACGGATTCAGCAAATAGTAAATACATGGAGGATTATATAGAATCTGTAGACAATTATGATTTGAGTGAGGTCGTCAATCCTGTTCGAATTTATGTTAATTCCTATCCATCATACCTTGATGGTAGTGTGGAAATAGCCATTCCCCTTCAATAGTTGAAGGGGTTATCACTTGACCTTAACTTACTACTTGTATTGTCGTGATTATTTTGGGAAAATGAATACTCCCGCCACTTACCAAAGCTGTCGCTTCGACTGAAGTGGAGGGTTTCTGATGTATTATCCCATTTATTTCAGGATGGTTAACACCAGTGGAGTTGACACGTTGATGGTCTGGTTACCATCCAACCCCTCTATCCCATTCGCTCCTTTGACAGATACATTTGGGAATACTTTTCGCATAATATTGGCGGCACCGTTGACATCTGCATGAATCAAACCCTTCGTGTTCTGATACAGACCGCGATACATCCGTTTACCTGAGAAGATCCATGTCCCTTCTTCGCTATAACTCGGTAACGGATCTTGATCTACAAAGCTGGCTTTCGAGGTATACGCCTCTTCGGTCAGGATCACGATGATTCCCTGTTCCGTTGCCTTATACTCGATCATCTTGATGAGCATGTGATGGGGAATATGATGGAAGGACTGATTGTTTCGCCGTCCGATTCCGGATGCTTGTTTCCATCCATCGTTATGTCCAATGACGATCGTACCGATGTTCTGCTCTACTGCCAACATAACGATGTGATGACTTGCCTTGTGGAACAAGTCTTTGATCCTCCGATGGCGCTTCAAATGGAGCCGTTCTAATCGCCTGGATGTATGCACTCCCTCGCGAGGTTCCTTGCCCTGACGAAGAATGCTGGTATAATGCGCTTTCATCTTGTTGTAATACTGATTGATCGCTTTCACGATCTTGCCCTTCACGAGGATCGGTTTCTCTCCGGTCGTCGTGACGATGGTTGCAAGATTGGCGACGCCAAGATCAATAGCCAGCACGTGTTCTGCTATGGCTTCCTTCTGTTCAAGCGGATAAGCGAAGATCAATTCAACGACGTATTGCCCATAGCGTGGGATGACACGTACTTGCTTCAGTTGTCCGTCGGTACAACCTAGCTTGCCGATGTTCAGTTGCAGCTTGCTCTTTGGAAATTTGAGGAATTTTCGTTCTTTGATCACACAGTCTTGATTGGTGAACGACACTTCCTTTACTCTATTGCGTGCGTATCCCGGAATATTGGGCTTGCTATTGTACTTCTCAGGATGCTGGCGGTAATCCTTGATACTGGCAAAAAAAGAATGCCAATTTTGGAACACCGTCTTCATGATTCCCTGACTGCACTGCGTCGGGAGTGCTCGATAATCGAGTTGATTCATCACTTTGAATAATGCGTCCAAGAAGTTATAATGAACAAAGGGACTATCTTTCGAGGGTAGCTTGAACGGATGAGAACGATTAGCTTCACTTCGTCGTTCATTCATAAGATCAATATGTGATGCCAGCGTATCTAGAACTTCCTGTTGCAAAGGCTGGAGAGGCTCAATCTTCCCAAATGCGGTAATGATCTGTCGGATGTAAAAGTTGGTCGTGTTATATAGGTTCTTAGCGTCCTGGCATGCTTGATCGAGGTACGGAAACAAGCGATGACCCGGCTTAATCCACACTTGATGGGTTCTGTACATTGACTTTGAATCTGACAAAACTTCACCCCTTCCAGTTATCAGTGCGAATGTATGTTCTCATCCCATTATACCTTTTTGGATATAGGAAGGGAAGAATATTTTGCGGGATTATTCAGGGGATCGCCGATTCACCTCGCCATATATAGAAGTGGGAGTCCACTCGGCGAAAAAAGATAGAGGAATCTATCATAACAGCACGAGCAGTAACATATTGCCGCATAGATCATGTGATAAGTGAAAAGAGGATATAGTGAGATGAAAGAATCAATATATGGATTAACATTTGAGCAATTAGTGGAGTGGTTAGAAGAGCGTGGTCAGAAGCGTTCTCGTGCACTTCATGTATGGCGTGCAATGTATCGTAATCGCGTCCGTTCATTTGCAGAAATGTCTGAGGTAAATAGTGCGACAGTAGAGCTTCTAGAGAAGCATTTTATTCTAGAAACATTAACTGA
Organism: Paenibacillus sp. Y951; assembly: GCF_056786395.1. NCBI lineage: Bacteria > Bacillati > Bacillota > Bacilli > Caryophanales > Paenibacillaceae > Paenibacillus > Paenibacillus sp. Y951. The sequence continues at coordinate 306,092 of NZ_JBXCIY010000004.1, forward strand.
GCATACACGTCAGCAATCACAGGACGGTACGGTAAAGTTTCTATTCCAGCTTGCTGATGGCAATCTAATCGAGACGGTGCTTATGCGCCATAAGTTCGGCCTATCTGTTTGTGTTACGACACAAGTGGGCTGTAATATCGGTTGTAGCTTCTGTGCGAGTGGATTAATTGCGAAAAGCCGTGATCTAACAAGCGCTGAGATTACCGAGCAAATTATGCAGGTACAATTTTTCTTAGACGGTCATAACAAAAACGAAAAAGTAAGTCATATCGTTGTGATGGGTATTGGTGAACCATTCGATAACTTTGTGCATATGTCTAATTTTATCCGTACAGTGAAGGATCATAATGGTCTTGCGATTGGTCCGCGTCATATTACGGTATCGACGAGTGGAATTGTTAATATGTTCAAACCATTCACCGATAGTGATCTTGGTGTTAACTTAGCCATTTCTCTACATGCGCCGAACAATGAGCTTCGCTCACGCATTATGAAGATCAATAAAGCTTATCCGCTAGAGAAGCTAATGCCTGCGATTGATTATTACTTGAATAACTCTAATCGTCGTGCAACGATTGAATATATATTGTTGAAGCATGTCAATGATCAGCCGGAGCATGCGCTTGAGCTTGCTGAATTAATGATGCCACGTAAAGACCTCGTGAACGTCAACTTAATTCCGTACAACCCGGTAGATGAGCATAGCCAGTATCAGCGAAGTGAGCAAGAAGATATACGTGCTTTCTATGATGTGTTGAAAAAGCAAGGGATTAGCGTAAGTGTGCGTCTGGAGCATGGTGCTGATATCGATGCAGCATGTGGACAATTACGCAGTAAACAGCTAGATAAAGCATCGAATAATTAATGGTGGAATAACTTAATAGGCTCTCTTGAAAGCAAGTAACTTTCAAGAGAGCCTATTTATTATATAGAAGTATGGTTATCCCAAAGTGAGTTCAGTTGTGATAAACAGTGCAAAATGTTTCGTTAATGAGCTCAATGGGGAGCCAAAAATCTAAAATAACGAAAAAAGTTTCGTTAATGCGCACTCCGTGCTCTAATTAGCATGAAATAATGAAAAAAGTTTCGTTAATGCGCACTCCGTGCTCTAATTAGCATGAAATAATGAAAAAAGTTTCGTTAATGCGCACTCCGTGCTCTAATTAGCATGAAATAACGAAAAAAGTTTCGTTAATGCACACTCCGTGCTCTAATTAGCATGAAATAGCGAAAAAAGTTTCGTTAATGCACACTCCGTGCTCTAATTAGCATGAAATAGCGAAAAAAGTTTCGTTATTTGCAACTGTGTCGGTAGAGGCACTATTAAATTCTCTATTACAATACAAGCAACCCCATGTTTTTCTTCGCTTTTGTCAGTGTATCATTTGCTACAGCAGCGGCACGCTCTGCACCATCACGAAGAATAGCATCTAGCTCAGAGGAGTTGACGATATCATGGAACTTTTGTTGAATCGGCTCAAGCTTAGCAATGACAACTTCAGCAATTTCCTTTTTAAAATTACCATAGCCTTGACCTTCGAAATGTTTCTCAACCGCTGGAATATCCATATCAGCGAATACAGAATAAATTTCGATCAGATTACTAACAGCAGGCTTATTCTCCCAGTCATAACGTATAGACATATCGGAATCTGTTACAGCTCGCGAGAATTTTTTGCGGATAACAGCAGGCTCATCCAGCATTAGAATATAGCTGCTTATATTGGGATTAGATTTGCTCATTTTGCTCGATGGATCATCAAGTCCCATAATACGAGCGCCAGTTTCTTGAATAATTGGCTCAGGTACTTTAAACGTCTCACCATAGCGATTGTTAAAGCGATTAGCTAAGTCACGAGTAAGCTCAACATGCTGCTTCTGGTCATCACCTACAGGAACATGTGTCGCTTGATATAGTAAAATATCGGCAGCCATTAATGCAGGGTAAGTGAATAGTGCGGAGCTTACTACATCTTTACCATCGGATTTGTCTTTGAATTGCGTCATACGACTTAGCTCGCCGAAATGTGCCTGTGTTTCCATAATCCAACCTAGCTCAGCATGGGCAGAAACTTGTGATTGTAGAAAGATTGCTGAACGTTTCGGATCAATGCCAGCAGCGACATATAGAGCAGCCAATTCACGTGAACGTTGATGAAGCTCCTTCGGATCTTGATATACGGTTAACGCATGTAGATCAGGGATGAAATAGAAGCATTCAAATAGCTCCTGATTACGCACAAATTGACTTAATGCTCCTGAGTACCCACCAATATTAAGTTCTCCACTTGGTTTAATGCCTGATAGTATACGTTTCATGTACGAACACCTTACTTTCTTTTAATTTAAATACAAAAAAGCTCCGCCCCTAAAAACATAAGGGACGAAGCATTATACTCCGCGGTACCACCCAAATTCGATTATTCAATCGCACTTGATCGCTCAATAACGGTGAGCTCCGTCAATGCCTACTAATGACAGTTATTGCATTGGCAATATACATGAACATGTTCAGGTTGAGGCGAAAAGACCCATTCATCTACAGGCATGTGCCGAACTTCTCACCAGTTATCGGCTCGCTTATGACATGCATCATTAGACTACTATTTCTCTTCATTGCTGTTTCCTATATAATTGTTAATAGCATACTTATTAATGAGAAATTAGTCAAGTTAGCAAATTGGGGAGATTGACATCATATCATCAACATGTTATCTTAATATTAAGATAAAAGAAAAAGGGGCATAACGATGAGCGAAACAAAGCGTTATGAACAAGTGGAAGATGCATTAGAATTATATATTGCATTATCGCGTGCCAACCAATGGGTAAGCTCACATGGAGATCGGGATATTCGTGCGCATGGCTTGAATCGTACAGAATTTGGCGTACTTGAATTACTATATCATAAAGGGCCGCAGCCATTACAACAAATTGGCAATAAGGTGCTAATGAGTAGCGGTAATATTACGTATGTAATTGACAAATTAGAAAAAAAACAGCTCGTAAGACGGAGAGTGTCTACGGAAGACCGTCGCTTAATCTATGCTGAAGTAACGGATGCTGGTTCGGAGTTTATAGAGCGGGTATTTCCTACTCATGGCTGTGTGATCCGTGACGCTGTGGCCGGTCTTACGCTAGAGGAGCAGCATCAAGCAACGATACTACTGAAGAAGCTTGGAAAGTTTGCAGAAGAAAGCTATAAGGGCTAGCAGCCCTAGAAGCTCTAGGTAGCTTTCTATCATATATCTTAATGCTGAGATAGTACGGTGATGATTAAGCTTGTTATTTAATTCGATTATTGAATTACACCTTTAGAATGTAATCAGCAATTTAAAGGGACAATGAATGTAACCATATGAATTGGAGGGAATTAATGATGAAACATATTTATGAAGCGGGAAAAACGCAGGATGGCCAAGTGCTATTACTATTGCATGGTACTGGTGGCAATGAGAATGATCTAATACCTCTGGCACGCCTTGTTGATCCGGATGCGGCAATTTTAAGTGTGAAAGGTAATATTGAGGAAAATGGAATGCCACGTTTCTTCCGCAGACTTGCTGAGGGAGTATTTGATGAGGCAGATTTGATCTTCCGTACACAGGAGCTTAAGCAGTTCGTGGACGATGCGGCTATCCAATATGGATTTAATCGTAATAAAGTTGTTGCACTAGGATATTCTAATGGTGCTAATATTGCTGCAAGTCTGCTATTCCATTATGCAGATGCACTTCAAGGAGCGATGATGCATCATCCAATGGTGCCGCTTCGCAATATCACGCTACCACAGTTAAGTGGTGTCGGTTGCTTTATTGCAGCTGGAGAGAATGATCCCATCTGTACACCAGAAGAATCGAATGAGCTAGCGGCATTGTTACAAGGAGCTGGTGCAGATGTGCAAATGCATTGGGAGCGCAATGGTCACCGGTTAACGCGTACAGAAGTAGATGCTGCAAAAGTATGGTATGAAGAGCGATTCAAGTCGTAATGCTTCATTTCAACGGTCATATTTGTAGTGACCTTTGGAGTATCCTCTTCTTGCGATAAGATCAACCTTTCTGAAATGTTAGACCTAGCAAAGTAACACTAACACCAAAAAGTCTGCATAGACCATAAAATTATAGTCCATGCATCACGTAGCGATCAATGAAGCGGCCTAGTTGAATAATTAATTATTCAACTAGGCGCTCTCGAAAGCATGCCTACTCGTTTTGTAACATATGATGTGTTAACAAGGATTAGGATGTGATCGGGATGATATGTGCCGTTATTGGTGGTGGGCCAGCTGGATTGAATGCTGCGCTGTTGCTTGCTCGGTCTAGACATAAAGTATATCTTTTTGATAATGCAAAACCTCGTAATGCTGTCACTGAAGCGATGCATGGCTTTATAACGCGCGAAGGGACTTCACCCCTCAAATTTCGAAAATTAGCTCAGCAGGAGTTGGCGCAGTTTAAGCATGTGAAGCAATATCAGTCCACGATTACAGACATTAAGCGCGGCAATAATGGAACATTTACAATAACGACAGCTCAAGGTAAAAAGATCCAAGTAAATAAAGTATTACTTGCCACGGGATTACAGGAATCGTTACCGTCCATTCGCAACATTGCACACTACTATGGACGCTCCGTGTTCAGTTGTCCTTATTGTGATGGCTATGAGCTGCGAGATCGAGCACTAGCTATATTTACAGAGGCTAACAATGTCGTTTCTCTTGCATCTCTCCTGCAGCAGTGGAGTAAGCGTTTATTTGTATTTACGAACGGGAAATACAAACTAACGACTTCGGAGAAAGAACTGTTGAAGGCGATGAATATTGCGATCTATGAACAACCAATCGCTCAATTAGTTGGGCAAAAGGGGCAGCTACAAGGAGTATTACTGAAGGACGGCAGCAAAGTTAATTGTACGGGTGGATTTGTCTCTACATATTGGAGACATGCTGGAGCATTAGCTACTGAATTAGGCTGTAGGCTAACAGAACAAGGCGGAATTTGGCAGGATGGTAAAGGGAGAACGAGTATTCAAGGTGTTTATGTGGCAGGAGATATGGCCCATGTATCGCCTGCCCAAGCTGTAATTGCGGCAGGTGATGGTGTGAAGGCTGCCATAAGTATGAATCAGGATGCAGCTCAGCAGCGCTTAACGAAAGTTCAGGCGATCATTCGGCATCAATAAACACAAATAAGGCATTTCCATGTTAACCAGGAGATAAGCTACACCTGATAAGCATGAAAATGCCTTGTTATTTTAACGCTTATCTATTCACGATAATCTTCTACTAGTAATTCAAGCCCGCCTGTCTCAGGGTCCATAATAAAGCCGTGTACAGGAACACTCTTCGGAAATAATGGATGATTGCGAATCATTTTGACGCTATGCATGACACCGTGCTCAGGGGCTGTAAAGCCACGTAGAAACTTCTCCATACGAATACCTGAACGTTCCAGCGTTTCGATAACTAACGGATCGACTCCACCTTGTTCGACCATTTTATTAACTAGGCCATTACTATCAAGGTTTGTCATACCGCAACCATGGTGTCCGATAACGACTACTTCCTCTGCATTTAATTCGTATATAGCAACTAGAATGCTACGCATTGCTGAACCGAAGGGCTGAGTTAATACTGCACCAGCATTTTTTATGAATTTGGCATCGCCATTGCGAAGGTTTAATGCTTTTGGCAATAGCTCCATTAGTCTTGTATCCATACAAGTTAAAATCGCAATTTTTTTCTCAGGGTACTTGTCTGTTAAATATTTTTCATACTCTTTGTCTGCTACGAATGACTTATTAAATTCCATTAAATTTTTCACGATACTCATCTGTATTCCTCCTAAAACTGTTCATGCTCTTTAGTATACTGCGTATTAACGAAAAGTAAGCTCGAAAGCATTGCTGACTTAACTACGATTGCAAAATTTGAATCCGATAACAACTATTATTCTCTTATTTTCCGAACAAGTCAAATACTCCTATATAGAGAAAAGGTAAAGGGACAAGCAGAAAAACTCAAATTTTCTTACTTCAAAAACAAACTATATGGAATATATCGGAACATTTGCTGCTGGTAATACAATAGTTACGGTAGTGCCAAAACCTAATTTACTCGAAAAGTTAATCGTACCCTGATGATTAGCAATAATTTGCTGTGAGACAAGCAGTCCTAAGCCATTTCCGTCTTGTTTATTCGTATAGAAAGGCTCGAAAAGATGCATCAATGACTCTTCAGATATACCTACCCCGTTATCAAATATCGTAATTTTGACATACTGGTCTAGTTTGTAAATTCCAATTTCTAGAATGCCATCCTCATTCATCGCCTCTATACTATTTTTAATAAGATTGACGAACATTTGCTTCAAGTTACTTTCTACACCATTAATAAGTGGAACGTCTTCGTCAATGTGCGTAATTACTGAAATTTGTCCCATAGCTCCTGATGTTTTCATTAGTAGCACGATATCGTTAATGAGAGTCACAATATTAGTAGGCAGCAAATTCGCTACTTGAGGCTTTGACATAACGAGAAACTGTCCAACAATTAGATCCATATGGTCAATTTCTTTCATAACTAGCTTCATATGATGTTCAGGCATAAGCCCATTTCGAGAGTTAAGCTTCAAAAACCCTTGAATAGTGGTAAGCGGATTACGAATTTCATGAGCAATACTTGCTGCAAGCTGACCAATAGCAGAAAGCTTCTCATTTTTCACGAGTAACTCTTCCGTTTGCTTACGGGCAGTAATATTTCGTGTAATAGAAGCGATAGCAACAATCAGTCCTTGCTCATCACGAATACCAGATAAAGTCATACTTACATCAATGGGGTGGTTAGACTTCGTATACATAATGGTTTCATAGCTCGTTATCGCATGACCTCTAATGACCTGTTCGATTAACTGTTCATAGCTTGCTTGATCTTTAGCTGAGAAATTACAAAGCGGTTCTCCAACAAGCTCGACGCCATCCCATTCAAACATACTTTCAAAGGCATCGTTAACTTGCATAATTTTATAGTTGAAATCGACAATATGAACAGCATCAGTTGTATGCTTGAAAAATGATTCAAGATATTGTTTCGTATTTCTTAATTCAATATTCGTTTGTTTTAATTCATTCGTATATCGTGACAAGTTATTACCCATCGTATTTACTTGACTAGATAATAATCCGAACTCATCAGAGCTTGTATGAACAAGCGACGTATGGAACTGGTTCATGGAAATTGCATTTACTTTGTACATTATTTTAGTTAGCGGAGAAGTTAGTAGTTCCGCGATAAAATAACTACCGACAATAGTAACGAGCAATAGTATTACGGCGATAATAATATGATCAACGAATTGCTTATGCGTGTCTTCCATTAATGCATGTTTGTCAATAACAATACCAATGACATACGGTTCATGATCTTCTATTGGAATAAATGTTCGAGTTAATGAAGTATCATCAACATAGAATTCAGTCGTAACGGCCTGATTTTCTTCCAAAGCAAGATGGACGGAATGAATGTCAGATTCTAAATTTTTATAATGATATGACCCAAATGAAATATCACGGACATCTAAATTATAAACAGGTTTACCTTGTTTTAACTTAATAATTTTTTCTTTCCCGAAAAAGGTAGGGTTAAAAGCAGTAATTTCCAGCAATGCATCATTCTCAGCAAGTAACTGGGAAATAATGCGATCGTTTCCGTCAATATAGCCATCAGAAAAAGATCTATCTGTATTGAGTGCTGTGTTAATCATATAATTTGTTTTGCCAGTATAATAATATCCCCATTTATTAATTTTTGAAGGGTCTGTTACCGCAAAGTTAAAAGGCCCTGCATAAAAGTTGGTAGAATGTTCCCCTTGCTCCACTGTTACAGGACGTAAATTCATTACGTCTTTTAATGCTATATCCCAATAATCCCATGATTTGGAACGTAAATTCACCTCTTTAGGATTGGACGAAAGTACGGTTACTAATTCGCCATCTTGCATAACCCACAGCGTAATATCATCAAGTTCTAGTTGTAATTTTAATGCTTCTAGTTGTTCAGTCGTTACATTAGCAATATCAGGATCCAATATTTCCTCTACGGTTTGCGCTGATGCCTTTAATCGCTTTGCAAGTTCGAGCTCTATGCTACGATTGGTAGAATCAATTAATGTAATTGTAATGGCAAGTTGATTGGCAATAGTTGCTACTTGTAATTCAACGTTATTCTCTTGAACACGAATAGCATTAATTTGTGAAAATACAACGTTCAATACAAGTATTAAAAGCACAATAAGAGATATGGATAGTGACAGCTTAGAACGAATAGACATACATATCCCTCCATGCGCAAGTTTCTATTCTATACTTAATTAGACAAAAACCGACAAAATCCTTCTTAATCCCCAGTAAATAAGTATAAATTAAAACTTACCGTACTGACAATAGGTAGCGACGATATAATTATTATATTATGAAAAGTAATGTAAATGTTATTGGAAAGTCTCTGGGGTAGTTCATTAGCGTGGGATTACAAGAAGGGAAGATAACATTCCCTGTATATTAATAGAAAAATAAGTATAAAAAAGTATTGACAATTGTGTGAATAAGGACTATTATATGATTACAAGCTTTACTAAAGTAAGTAAATATAATATTTATATTAACGGAGGTATTTATTATGACAACATCTAAATGGGCATTGGACGCATCACACAGTTTGATTGAGTTTTCAGTTAAGCATCTTATGATTGCAAAGGTTAGAGGTTTGTTCCATACTTTCGATGCAAACATCGAAGCTGATCTTAACGATCTATCATCAGCAACAATTGAAGTGAATATCGACTTAGCAAGTGTAGATACACGTAATGAAGATCGTGATAACCACTTGAAATCTGCTGATTTCTTTGATGTAGAGAACAGCCCAAGTTTGAAATTCGTAGCGACTTCGATTACAGCTGCGAAATCTGATGATTACACAGTAGTAGGTAACGTAACGCTTCACGGTGTAACGAAGGAAGAAACATTCAAAGTAACGTTTGAAGGAGCTTCTACTGACCCTTGGGGTAATGAAAAAGCAGGATTTAGTGCAACAGGTTCATTGAAACGTAGCGACTACGGCTTGACTTACAATGCTGCTCTAGAAACTGGCGGAGTACTAATCGGCGACGATATTAAAATCAATATTGAATTTGAAGTGCAAAAAGCATAATTTTCGTTCATAATAAACCTTCTCCTAATTGCATAACATATAAAATAACCACTCTATCATCGATGATAGAGTGGTTATTTACGTCTTTAGCGATGGGAAGCGCATACAACAATTGTGACCCACTGGAAAAAAAAGAATTGACAACTAGGTTTTTACAATGATATTGTGTAAACATATTCTAAAAAATGGAAAGGGGGTTACGTATCATGAGAATTACATTTACTACATTCAGAAATCATGTTGGTCTTCACAATGAGGATATCGTAATCCGCGCCCATAGAGCTAACTTTAATTAGCACTTTACGGCGTATGATTACGAATCGTAGTCATGCGCCTTTTCATTAGCATAGAAGTAAGTGATTGTATTGCGTACTTTACGCGCGAACTTACTATGATGAAAAAGCATGCCTGCGAGCTAGGCATGCTTTTTTGTGCCTATTATGTAACAAAACTGCATATGAGGGGTTGTATATACACGATGTTAAGTGTACTGACAAAGCTAGGTTGGTTTTTCAAATTAGAATGGAAAAGATATATGCTCGCTATCGGGCTACTATTTATAACGGGAATTCTCGATATGATCCCACCGTTGTTAATCGGCAAAGTAATCGATGGTATTAATCAACAAATATATTCTAGTCGAGAGTTTCAGCTTATGATTGTGTTCTGGGTTGTCATTACAATCGTCAGCTATGCGATTACGTATGTTTGGTTTAACAAATTATTTGGGGCATCCTTTGTCCTAGAGCGAATTTTGCGTACGAAACTAATGGGACATTTTCTACGAATGAAACCGACATTTTACGAACGTAACCGTACCGGAGATCTGATGGCGAGAGCGACAAATGATCTCGGCGCGGTATCTAACACAGCGGGATTTGGGATATTAACGCTGTTTGATTCTACTATTTTTATGATTTGTATAGTAGCGGTAATGAGTATCATGCTTAGCTGGAAATTAACGTTAGCAGCGCTGCTGCCAATGCCACTTATTGCGATTGCACTATCTATTTTCGGTAAAATTATTCACCAACGCTTTATGGCTGCACAGGATTCGTTCGGTGAATTGAATGATGATGTACTGGAAACTGTTTCAGGTGTACGTGTGATTCGGGCATTCGTGCAAGAAGAAGCAAGCAAAGAGAAGTTCCGAAAAAAAACATTTGAAGTATTGCAGCGTAATTTGGCTGTCGTAAAAATTGAGGCATTATTTGAGCCGACGATGAAAATATTAGTTGGATTTAGTTACTTAATCGGTGTTGGCTATGGTGCATATCTCGTATTCAATAGCGAATTGACACTTGGTGAGCTAGTGACGTTCAATATGTTTCTAGGTATGCTGATCTGGCCAATGATCGCGATGGGCGAATTGATTAACATTATGCAGCGTGGTAATGCTTCATTGGATCGTGTATCTGAAACGTTAGGATATAAGGCAGATGTAGCGAATAAGGCAAAGACAGCGAAAGATCATGCGCCGTCTAATGTTCAATTCGAAGAGTATCAATTCCAATATCCAAGCTCCGATAAGATCAATCTTAGCCAGCTCAATATATCAATTAAGCAAGGGCAAACATTAGGAATTGTCGGTAAAACTGGTAGCGGTAAAACAACGATATTGAAACAACTACTAAGAGAATATCCACTAGGCTCAGGTCAGGTGAAGCTAGGCGATCATCAGCTTGATGATCTTTCGCTGGAGGATGCACTTAGCTATATGGGGTATGTGCCACAGCAGCCTATTTTATTCTCGCGCTCCATTCGCGATAATATTCTATTCGGGGATGAGCACGCAACGGAGGATCAGCTTCAGCATGCGCTAGAGCGAGCATCATTTGCCAAAGATATTCATTTCTTACCTGATGGACTAGATACGATGGTAGGAGAGCGTGGAGTTGCCTTATCTGGCGGGCAGAAGCAACGCGTAAGTATCGCGCGCGCGCTGATTGCTAATCCGGAAATTCTAATGCTTGATGATGCTTTATCTGCGGTCGATGCAAAAACGGAGATGGAAATTATTGATGGTATCAAGCTTGAACGTCAACAGAAAACAACCATTATTACGACGCATCGTCTATCGGCAGTTCAACATGCGGATTGGATTATTGTGCTCGATGAAGGTGCTGTTATTGAACAGGGAACGCATGAGCAGCTATTAGTACGTGAAGGCTGGTACAAAGAACAATATGATCGCCAACAAATTGAACTAGAGCTAAGCTCGTAGCAGTAAGAGAGGTGAATGAAGTAGATGAGCAACAATATAGAGCAGGAGAACATCGATATGCAAGAAACGACGAACACAGTCTCGACAGGTAAACGATTATTTCAATACGGGATGCTTTATAAAAACAATATTATTATTGCACTAATATTTCTTATTATTGCTGTTAGTGCAGAAGTTGTCGGACCGATTATTGCTAAGAAAATGATCGACGATCATATTACAGGCATTAATCAAACATGGTACTACGTAGATGAAGGTACAACGGAGGCTACCAGCTATCAACAAAAGTTTTTGCTACGCGAGGATCGAGTTACCGATCAACCGACATATGGCTCGATTACATTTGAACAGAAGGGATTAACGTTCTATTTATTAGAAGAAGGAGCTTCTGAGCAAGAAAAGGTATTATTAACGAAGGAAGAAGTTTATCAATTTTATAAATATGAAATTCCTTATATTATTAAGCTGTCCGCATTCTATTGCGCATTGTTAATTCTGTCGGCCATCTTTGTCTATTTCCAGCGCATTATGCTACAAACGGCAGCGAATAAAATTGTCCAAAAGCTACGTAATGACGTATTTGCTCATACACAGCGATTACCTGTAAAGTATTACGATCATTTGTCAGCAGGGCAAATTGTTTCGCGAGTAACGAATGATACTGAAGCGATTCGCGAGTTATATGTCGGTGTTATTGCTAACTTTAGTACAGGATTTATTTATATTACTGCTATTTATATTTCGATATTCATATTGAATCCGACACTTGGACTTGTAACATTACCGTTAATTCCAGCATTATTTGCTTGGATCTATGTGTATCGTAAATTCGCAGCGCGCTACAACCGCGTATTGCGTGCTAAGTTAAGTGAGATCAATGGCAACATTAATGAATCAATTCAAGGGATGTCGATTATTCAAGCATTCCGCAAAGAGAAAGCGATGGAGCAGGAATTTGATGAGTTGAATAGCTATTATTTCAAATATCAGAAAAAAATGCTTAGCTTAAATTCATTAACGTCCCATAATTTATTAAATGTGTTTCGTAACATTATCTACATCGTTATTATTATAATGTTCTGGAGGGGTCAATTAGGGGCAGCGATTACTGTAGGTTTATTGTTTGCTTATATTGATTATTTGAATCGTATGTTTAATCCGATTGTTGGTATTGTCAATCAATTATCAAATCTCGAAGTAGCGAGAGTATCAGCCGAACGAGTATTCAAGCTAATGGATGAGCCAGGTATCGAAGTGGATAAGGAGCAAATGACTCGTTATCGCGGAAATGTGAAGTTCAATCATGTAACATTTGCGTATAAGGAAGATGAATACGTTTTGAAGGATATCGATTTTGAAGCGAAGCAAGGAGAGACGGTTGCTTTGGTCGGTCATACCGGGTCGGGTAAGAGTTCGATATTGAATCTATTATTTCGTTTCTATGATGTGGAGCAGGGGCATATCTCGATTGATGGAGTGGATATTCAGCGATATTCTAAGCAGCAAATACGTGAGCATATGGGTATTGTATTGCAGGATCCATTCCTATTCACAGGTACGATCGCAACCAATGTCAGCTTAGACAATCCGCATATTTCAAGAGAGCGTATTGAGCAAGCACTGAAGGAAGTTGGCGCTTATGAGATGTTTATGCAATTACCTAAAGGGATCGATGCGTTGGTTGTTGAGAAAGGTAGTACATTATCTGCTGGTCAAAGACAGCTTATCTCGTTTGCAAGAGCGTTAGCTTACGATCCAGCTATACTCATTCTCGATGAAGCAACAGCTAGTATTGATACCGAGACGGAAGCTGTTATTCAAGCGGCATTAGATGTATTGAAGCGTGGCAGGACGACGTTAGTCATTGCCCATCGCTTATCAACAATTCGTGCGGCGGATCAGATTCTAGTCCTTGATCGAGGCGTTATTGTAGAGCAAGGTAATCATGACGTTCTAATGGAACAGCAAGGTAAGTACTATCTTATGTACCAGCTTCAAGCCGGTGGCACTGCTGTAGCGATCTAATTACTGTTGATCGCATAAGTAAAGGCTTAAAACCACAATCAGTGCTTGAATATCAATCAACTGTGTACAAGAAACTATATTTTCAATTATGGGTTTATTAATGGCGTAATATTAGAGGACAAATCATTGATTTGCTTCGATTGTTATGACAAGGAGTAGGAACGATCTTTATAAGGCTTCATCTACTTTTGTTGGATTGCTCTAACGACTGGAGATGAAGTCTTTTTGACTTGCTCTGCTTTCGAGTGGATAACCTTTGTAATATGGGTTAGATATGCTACCATTATGTTGGCATATTATTCGTTGTGTTGTAGATAGTAATAATATATGGTAGTAATTATTTGTTCATAGTAAAGAGGGATATATAATGAAGAAAATTATGGTTGTATTTACAGGTGGAACGATTGGAAGTATGAAGCAAGGTAACAGCGTTGATGTAAACAGTGCGGGTTCCTATATGATTATTGATCTATTTCAACAACAATATACAACATCAACTGAATTTTATACGATGCAGCCATTGAATATTTTAAGTGAAAATCTAGTGGCAGAGCAATGGCTTGAGCTGGCTAGCGAGCTACGTGCAATCGATTATTCATCTATAGATGCCATAATATTAACACATGGCTCGGATACACTAGCGTATTCTGCTACGATGTTAAGCTACTTGCTTAGCGATATACCTGTTCCACTGATTATGATTGCGAGTAATTATCATCTGCAGGATGAGCGTGCCAATGGGCTGCGTAATTTCTACAATGCTGTGCGGTGGATTGAAGAGGGATCAACGGCAGGGGTGTTTGTCGTATATGAAAACGACCGTGGTGAAAGTATACTTTATCTAGGCTCTAGAATTATGCAATGTGAAACGTTTACCGATCAATTTCGCAGTCCATACGATCTGGTGCTAGGTCAATTAGTAGATGGAGTTGTACAACGAGCTGCAGTTTCTAGCAGACTTACAGTAGCTAATGTTAGACCAGCAACGCATAAGTACACGGGTGCGTTGCAGCAATTAGATAAGCTAGACACAGATATTGTATATATAAAGCCATATCCTAGTCTAAACTATGACATGTATTCGTGGAGAGCTGAGCGCCGTCCGACTGCTATACTTCATGATCTATATCATTCAGGTACTGCATGTGCATTAATAGATGGACCATATTCGTTGCCGCAATTCATTAAGCGTTGTAAGCAAGAGAACATTACGATCTATCTTTGCCCTGTAAAGTCGTCTGCTGAGGCACAATATGCATCTACAGCGAAGCTTGTTGAAGCGGGAGCTGTCATTATTGAAGGAATGAGTACGGAGGCAACACTAACGAAGCTAATGATTGCCTATTCCTTGTTCCATTCAGAACAAGATGTTCAATCATTTATGTTGCAGGAGCAATTGTGTTACGAGCGACATGAATAAATAAGTTGGGGCTCGCTCCGAGAACCAATTGCTGCTCTAATCGAAGACCACGACAAGAAGAAAACACTGTTCCAATCGAAGGCCGCTCCGAAAACAAATTATTGTTCCAATCGCCGTTGTCCTCGGATTTATTTAAAGGTAATAGCGGTATAAATCCGAGGACAAAAACGAACGCATACCACTAGCAATTCGATCTCTCCGCTAGTGTGGAGGTGGGCGGTGGTTGATTAGAATAAAGTAACTAAGTTCCTTTAATCCACGTAGTAGCATGGTTGTAGGTGGTTATCGTGTGGAAATTATCGTACTATTCCCGCGGCTCAACCTCATAATAAGTGCTTGACTGTTTAAATTTGTATGCGTAAGCGGACACCAGGTACGTTATGGGCATGATTGATCATTTTTCAGATAGCTTTCTCTGGCCCCTTGGTACTCGTGTATATAACAAAGCCAAAAGTAGCCTTAATGTGCGCTGGATGGGGCTACTGCGGCGTTCATTGCTGAGCTCAGTACATCCCAAACCCATTAGTAATACTAGTGGACTCACAGGACCTTATTTCTGCGTTCTCCGCTCATTTCGAGTTTATGCGGACTCACAGGACCTTAATCACTCGTTTGCTAGTGAATGTTCAGTATTAAACAACCAATAGGGTCCTGTGAGTCCTCTTACATCCTAAAGTGTTGGTTTTTAGCTAATTAGCGTCCTGTGTGTCCGCTCGTTTGTGCTTCATTCCCCACTTGATTACCATCCGCACACAATGAAGATTATTTTTGCGCTTCATTCTCAACTTGCGGCGTAGCAATACCAAAGCAAGAATATTACGATAATCAATAGTACGAGAAAAAAAGGCATATGATGCAAAGTTTGAACCTTTGCGTCATATGCCTTTTATATTATCGAACGTTGTCTCTTGTCATCACTTTGAGTATGTTGACGAGCTACTAGACTCTTACTTTGATTAGAAATTTGATAGAATGAAGTTATTTGTCATCTGCTACTGCAGACTTTTTCAACGGTAAGCTATTCACAAAGCTATCGGAAAGCTGCAATAGTTCAAGTGCACTTTGGAAGTCTGCTTCTGTTGCTTGACCATTATCTACATTATGACCAGATAAGGAATAATGGCGCCCATCATCGTAGCCGCTACCAGATAAGAAAAGTTCTTCGCTTGTTAGGAAGGAACCGGTAGGTAGATAATAACGTTGTGGAAGGATATTTTCAGATTGATTGAAGATATCTTGGCCGAAATGAATTTGAGAATCCATACTAATACCAAGTAAATTGGCAATCGTCGGCATAACGTCTACTTGACCGCCCATCTGTGATAATGATTCTCCAGTAGATACACCTTCATTAATGATAACTAATGGAACATTAATCATATCGGTGTAAGCATAATCACGACCGTAAATTTCATTCATTAGCCCAAGCTCATGACTATTAAGAGAATAGATAGGTAAGCCAAGATGGTCACCATACATAACAATTAAGCTATCATCCCAAATTCCTTTATCTTTCAAGTCTTGAATGAATAATCCAAGTGCATGATCGGCGTAGTTTTGAGCAACAATATAATCACCAACTAAAGTTTTAGTATAACGCTCTGGCAAAGTAATTAATTGTTTATCTTCAGGTAAAGTATAAGGATGATGTGCTGTCATCGAAATGATTTGCGCATAAAATGGGTTTTCAGCAGCATCCATCTCGATAAGCTTATCTAATGTTTTACGATATAGTACGCTATCAGAAGCGCCAAAGAATATCGTATCCTCATCACCAAAATATTTATAATCATAATAATGATTAAAGCCTAGTGAGTCATATAACTCGCCACGATTCCAAAACTCTACGACATTCGTATGGAAAGTAGCTGTATCATAATTATGCTGCTCTAACAATTTTGGTAAGCTCGGCAATTCACGATCAGCATACATCTGAGTCGCAGCACCACGAGCTGGTATATAAAGTGAGGAGTTCACTACATATTCTGCATCCGATGTATTTCCTTGACCAACCTGCTGATAGAACTTATCAAAGTAATAGTTTTCCTTCACTAATTTATTGAAATTAGGCGTAATCTCTTGACCTTCAACATTCAAATTAACTAAGAAGTTTTGGAATGATTCCATTTGTATAATAATGACGTTTTTACCTGCGGCAGTACCATATTGTAATGGCTCAGATACAGGTGTAATGTTTTTGATCTTATTAATCGCCTCTTGCGTGATATGCTCGGGTTCAACATAATCTGTCGTTTTCTTGGAAAGAATCATATAGGCTTCATAATTTAATATGCCCATTTGTTCAGCCTTTACAAGCTCATTCATACTTGCACGGTTAGGAACAACGTTGAATAGGCAAATAACTAGTGAAACGATCAGCAGCGGTAAAGCAATCTTTCTGCTGCTTGGTCTATTAATCATATCCTTCCAAGTAGGGACACTTTTCTTCTTGAACAGGAAATAAGCCAAAATAACAACATCAATGTAGATGAATAAGAAATAAGGGTCCATCAATGAAAAGACACTGTTTTTAACAGCAGTAACTTGGTTTACTTGTGCTAGTGCAAAGTAAGTGACAATGACGCCGTAGTACTTATAATACATAATGACCGCGAATAATATTGAAGTCATTAGTAAGTCTGCTATCCAGTAATATAGCAACTTTCGTTTCTTAGCGAGGCATTCGATTAGACTAAAAACAATGAGTACGAATGGTAATTCTCTAAGTACAAGTGTCCAAGACATCCCACCTTCAAAAACAACCATCCAAGCTATTGCGCTTTTTAGTAGCATAAGGAAAGAAAAGAAAAATATAGGGCGTGTACCAAAAAGGAATTTATTATCGTTTAACACAATTCATCCTACCTTTCATATTACATCTATACATTTATGTGAAGTTAATGGTGAGTTAGAACTGATGAAGATGACCTTATCGATAAAGATGAGTATGAAATAATAATCTGTTATTGAGAATACACTATTACTTACAGCTGTAACCTGATTGACTTGAGCTAAAGCTTGAGTTGATACAAAGTATGTTACAATCTTTCATATAAGATATATTCATTTGAACTTCATTAATGGTATAATACTTACTTATTATGCTTGTAGGACGTATCATTGTCAAAAAACGAAAAACTGTCAATTCGCCAAATTAGCAATAAATACGTCGTAATAGGCGAAATAACTATAATGAATGGTATGATATCATCGTTAATCGCGAGAAATCATGCAACTACTCGAGGAGGCATTATTTTGAAATTTTTCAAATTATTTTTATTTCTAATTTCATGTGCTGCAATGATTGCAATTGTAGTATATTTCGTGTCCGATAAAGGGACACCAACAAATGGTCCGAATAATGGAATTAATCAGGAGGATAATCTATCTAATGATGACCCCTCTACTAATAACGAACAAGACGATGATAATGTTTCAAGTAATAATGGAAATATAATTGGTAATGGTAGTGAGCAAGAAGAACCGACACCATCGTCAACATCGAAACCGACAGAAACACCAGTACCCACATCGGAACCAACAGAAACAGAACATCCAACGGCAGGGGTAAATACAGATTCTGAAAGTGTAGCGGTAATGGTCAATCCCAACTATAAACTACCCGAAGATTATTCGCCGAAAGACCTAGTATATCCCGATGTGCGCTTCACATTTAATGAAAAGATCGATAAGCGGAAGATGCGCCAAGCTGCAGCTACTGCCCTTGAAGAGATGTTTGCAGCGGCTGAAGTGGACGGTATCTATTTGGCGGGAGTGTCTGCTTATCGTTCGCATGAAACACAAAAGGCATTATTCAATCGATATGTAGAACGTGACGGTTATGAGAAAGCTAAAACGTATAGTGCAGAACCGGGAACAAGTGAGCATGAGACAGGTCTTGCCATTGATATATCAGGTAGTACTGGCAAATGCGCAGCTGAAGACTGCTTTGCAGGGACGGTTGAAGCGATATGGCTTGCTAACAACGCAGCTGAGTATGGCTTTATCATCCGCTATCCAGAAGGTAAAGAAGATATTACCGGCTATAAATACGAGCCATGGCATCTACGCTTTGTCGGTGTAGAAATAGCTAAGGAAATAGAATCTGAAGGACTTACGCTTGAAGAGTATTATAAGGTTGTTCCAACAAAGAAATAATTAGAGCAACCGCAAAGGGGATGACAGGCAATGGATATTGTTCAAAACATCTACTTTATTATTACTATTCTTAATATATTTCTTGCCATTGCAATAATTTTTCTGGAACGTAGAAATGTAAGCTCAACATGGGCATGGATGATGGTTCTGTTTTTCATTCCAGTTCTTGGATTCGTGATGTATCTTGTATTAGGTCAAAAGTTCAAAAAACGTAAATTAGCGAAGCTACTCGGCATTAATCCAAGTATGATTAATGATTTAGTCGTTGAACAGCGTCGTCAGCTGCAAAGCGGAGATCTTGAGTTTGCTGGTCCTGAGGTTGACGAATATTCTGATCTTATTTCGATGAACCTCGCAACAGGACTTTCGTTATTTACTACGCAGAATACGGTAGATATTTATACGGATGGTAATGAGAAGTTCGATGCGCTTATCGCGGATATTAAAGCAGCGAAGCATCATATTCATCTTGTCTATTACATTGTACGCGATGATGAACTTGGACGTCGTCTTATGAAAGCTTTAACAGCTAAGGCAGCGGAAGGAGTACAGATTCGCTTCCTGTATGATCATATTGGTAGTCCTAATCTTCCCCGCAAGTTTTTCAAAGAGTTCCGTGCGGCAGGAGGGAAGGAAGAGGCGTTTTTCCCATCTCGTATACCGTACATTAACTTTAAGATCAATTTCCGTAATCATCGTAAATTAGTTGTCGTCGACGGACAGATTGGCTATATCGGTGGTTTTAATATCGGAGACGAGTATTTGGGTCTGAATAAGCACTTCGGCAAGTGGCGAGACACCCATTTACGTATTCGGGGGGCAGCAGTTCTACAGATGCAGGCTCAATTTATGATTGATTGGAATATAGCATCCTCGTTAAAGATTAGTTTTAATGAGACATATTTCCCATCGATGATCCAAGAGGATAGCAATCCGATCGGCATGCAAATTGTTGCTAGTGGTCCTGATTCAGAATATCAAGAGATCAAAAACTCCTACATTAAAATGATCTATGCTGCTAGGAAATCAGTATTTTTACAAACACCTTACTTTGTGCCAGATAGTAGCCTATTGAATGCATTGCGAACTGCAGCACTTTCGGGTATGGATGTGAGAATTATGTTGCCGAATAAGGCGGATCATTTCTTTGTCTATTGGGCTACCCAATCATACTTGGATGAACTATTATCATGTGGCATTAAAGTTTATATGTATGATGCAGGGTTTCTCCATGCGAAGACGCTTGTTGTCGATGGTAAAGTGGCATCAGTAGGTACAGCGAATTTGGATATACGGAGTTTCAAGCTTAACTTCGAGATGAATGCTTTCATCTATAACCAAGAAGTATCGACAACACTAGAAGAGATATTTATTGAGGATATAGCAAATTGTCATTTGCTAACCGAAGAGGAATATTCAAAGCGTTCATGGTTTAGTCGGATTAAGGAATCGATATCACGATTACTAAGTCCTATCCTTTAGAGGTAGTTCAAAACATCCACTTGTGATCACGATGATTATGCTGACGCAGCTTATTCGGCTGCGAATATGTCCCCCATCGAAAGCCTAGCATAAGCTTCCGATGTATGTTTCTTGCAGAAACATTGTAGGTGCTCACGTACACAATACGTACGCTGTGCTACTCGTTTCCGCTGTGGGCCCTATTCTTGATGCTGACAAGCGAATGTTTTGAACCTTCAATTGAAGCTTCGAGCATTTGATCGCTTGTGTACTCGTACCGTACACGTTGCTAGGTTTCGTTTTATTGTTTATGCTCATGTACGTGAAACGTACATCTTGCACTTTACTTCCCTAGTTTCATGGCATCTTCTTGATGCTGACAAGGGAATGTTTTGAACCTGTATTTGAAGCTTCGAGCATTTGAATGCTTGTGTACCAATAACGTACACGTTGCTGGGTTTCGTTTCAGCGTTTGTGATTACACATTTATAAAAGCAATCTGTGACTTCATGGTGAAGTTGTAGCTTGCTTTTTTGTGCTATGAATAAGCATACCGAGCTAGTTAGAGTATAGCTATGGTGGGGAAGGGGGAACATTGACGATGTCTAATATTAGATTTATACTAAATCTAATATTAGACAAAGGCGGTTAGGTCATGGTACAGAAAATTAACTTAACAGTACAACGTAGAGCAATTTTGGAAGTAGTAACAGAGGCTGAAGATCATCCAACAGCAGCAGATATTATACAGCGATTGCGTGAGAAGGGATTTAGCTTTGCATACGGTACGGTTTATAACTCTTTACGCTATCTAGCAGATGTGGAGCTGATAAGGGAATTGAAGCTGGGTGAAGCGGTTAGTCGATATGATGCAAGGACGGAGGAGCATCAACATATCGTTTGTACAGTATGCGGTAAAGTTGAGGAAGTTCTAGTAGACATTCCACAAGAATGGTTAGCCCGAATAGCTGAGCAGACAAAGTATAGTATCGATCAACCTCATATCGTTATGGAAGGGATGTGCGATCAATGCACGACCAAACAATAGAGTCAACCGAGGATCAGCTATTATGTACGCTAACGAAACGAGTTATGATTATTAGCCCGTTACCAGAACGAGTCAAACAATTATTTGTTTCACTATCGATGGCATGCTTTGATGTATTTTCATTGCATGAATTCAATGAAGAGGTACTATCGTCTCTGAAGCCGGAATTGGTTATCTATGATGCGTTGCCAACGGTGGCTACAGCTTCATATACAGATGTACTAGAGAAAGGCCATACTTTACTCGGTAATGTCTCTAGTTATCATATTTCATTAGTTATCCTGATGGATGAGCAAACCTATGAGCGCAAAGAGCAATTAGAATTAGCTGGTGCAGAAATTATGATCTGGCCTTCATCAGTAGAGCAAGCGTTAGAGCGGATTCAGCGTTTGCTTGAGAGTAAATCACAATTCGCGAAGTTCAATGATTACGTGCTATTTAAAAATTTGAAAGTGAATACGCGGAAAATGATCGTAACGAAGGACAATGAACGCGTAGAGTTGACCAAAACGGAGTATGATCTATTGTTACATTTTTTGGCTTCAGATGGAGCTGTTCAGACAAGAGAACTATTACTTGATGTTATCTGGGGTCTACAGTTCTATGCGGGCAGTAATGTTGTCGATGTTCATATCAAAAGCTTGCGAAAGAAACTTGAGGATAGTGCTGTAGATCCAAAGTATATCGCAACCGTTCGGGGCGTTGGCTATCGTCTAGCTGATGTATAATTTCTTCATCAAAAATTCATGACATAAGTTCAACACTTCTGTATTATATAGATATCAGGACTTAGATCAAGTCTAAATAATAAACAAGAGGTGTATGAACGAATGAATATATTAACGACGAATCAAGGTGCACCAGTTACAGACAACCAAACCTCACGTACAGCTGGACAACGTGGACCAGTTTTAATGGAAGACTATAATCTTATTGAAAAGCTAGCTCACTTTGATCGTGAGCGTATTCCGGAGCGTGTTGTACATGCCCGTGGTGCAGGTGCGCATGGCGTATTCATCACAGCAAAAAACATGAGCGAATTTACAAAAGCACAGTTTCTACAAACGGAAGGTCAAGAGACACCGGTGTTTGTTCGCTTCTCAACGGTCATTCACGGTCAAGGCTCTCCCGAAACTGCGCGTGATCCTCGTGGCTTCTCAACGAAGTTCTATACAGAAGAAGGCAACTACGATCTTGTAGGTAATCATATTCCAGTATTCTTTATTCGTGATGCGATTAAATTCCCGGATATGGTGCATTCACTTAAGCCAGATCCAATTACTAATATTCAACATCCATCACGCTATTGGGATTTCATGACGCTATCTCCTGAATCTACGCATATGATGACTTGGTTACTGTCAGATCATGGCACGCCAGCTAGCTATCGTGAAATGGATGGCTTTAGTGTTCACGCGTTCAAGTGGATCAATGCGGAAGGTAAAATCACTTATATCAAATACAAATGGTTATCTAAGCAAGGGGCTCGTAACTTTACAGCTGCTGAATCGGCAGAACAACAAGGTAAAGATTTCAACCATGCCACTCGTGATCTGTTCGATAATATTGATAATGGCAACTTCCCAGGCTGGGAATTACAAGTGCAATTAATGCCTTATGAGCATATTGATCGTTATAGCTTCGACCCACTAGACGCAACGAAAATATGGCCTGAAGATATGTATCCATTCCAAACGATTGGTACGATGACACTGAACCGTAATCCGATTAACTACTTTGCCGAGGTAGAACAGGTTGCATTTTCTCCAAGTGTTCTAGTTCCTGGTATTGAGCCATCGGAGGATAAATTATTGCAAGGACGTTTATTCTCTTATCCGGATGCGCAGCGTTACCGTCTTGGTGCGAATTACACTCATATTCCAGTAAACTGTCCTTATGCTGCCGTTCGCAATCAGCAACGTGATGGTGCAATGACGATGACGGCAAATCCTTCATCGTATAACTATGAGCCTAATAGTAGTCCTGATGAGCCAAAAGAAGCTCCGGAACAGTTCCAAGAGTCGTATTCACCAATTCATGGTTACGCTGGTCGTCAGAAAATTGATAAGCAAGATAACTTTACGCAGGCTGGTGAAACGTATCGTTCTTGGACGACCGAGGAGCAAGCGAACTTACTTGCTAACTTAATCAATGATCTATCTCAAGTGAATAAAGACATTCAACTGCGCGCGGTATGTAACTTCTATCGCGGTGATGCAACACTTGGGCAGAAATTAGCTGAAGGCTTGAATGTAGATATTTCAAGTTTTATCCCGCAGCATTCTTAATCGTTTATAATCATCACATATAGTAAGTTACTAGCATCAAGCAATACTAAGAGCGTAGAGACCTATATAGGTTTCTACGCTCTTAGTTCAATTCAGCTTTTATTTTCACGGATACTTTCATACTGAGACGAGATCATCCAAACTTTGAATAACATACGAATGAGTGGCAAGATTTGATAAAGTAAGAAGCTAAGAAAACTAACCCATATCATAGATAATGCGTGAATACTTACGCTGAATAAGGAATAGATGAATGCAATGATAAGGGATACTACGATGAAGGGCAAGAGATGGACTAGTGTTTGACGTAGTATAGCAGCTGTACTCATCTCCCAAGCAGCGCCAAGCTGTAGCACATAGAATAGTAGTTGAACGATAAGGGCCCACACAATATAAGTGAATAATGTCCAATCGAATATTTTGAATATCGCAGTAATCGATTGATTTGCAGTAATCGAGTGGATGACGGGCTTCACAATCCAGATCAGCGGTATAAATATAAGAATGTTTTTGCTCCAGTACAATAGCGTTACCTTTTTCCACTTCGCTGCAATTCCCCTGCGGAAGTATGTCCCCTTGCCAGCTTCTGAATGCTGATGGATCGAGTAGAATAGTCCAGCTTGTAGCAATGGCGTAATGATCATCCGAATAAGCAGTAGAATAAGAAATGTATAGAGATAAGGCATCCATATATCTGTTTTCATTATTTGAAATTGATGTTCAATCCAGAATAAAGCGACAGTATCTGCACTCCCCGTAAGCTCAGGATATCGCTTAAGTAGGGGGGAGATAATATTATCGATCATTTTGTAAAGTAGAAAGCCCCAGATCGCTTGATAGATGAACAAAATGATTACGATTTTCGTATGTCCTTTGGCGATATGCCAGCCTTGTCGTAAAAAATATCTCATAGCAAATATCCTCCTCTACCAGCTAAATAATCGTAGTACATAATCGATTATCGATACCGTAACAATATTGACTCGTTTCAACTCGTTATTCGGCAATTCCACCCGCATAAAGTTATTATTCAGATGGTAATCAAGCTTATTGTTTTGTTCGGGATCGATTTTGATCCAGCTAATCGGCACCTCAGAACGTTCCACAAAATGTAGCTTTGCTTCATCACTTAGATCCCATTGCTTTCTAACGGTCGAACCATCCTCGAATACAAGATCGATGGGGATGCTGCGCGCGATCCCACTATTTTGATCCAATAGTATCGTATACTCATAGATTGTTTTATCTTGTTCTTGGAATTTTCGGTTTTCAATATTTTGGATAGCAAGATCGGCATTCTCGTTGCCATATACAAACTTATCAAAATAAGCTTGCCATGACTGCTTCGTAACGTTCTCGACAATACGTTGGAAATGCTGGGTCGTTGGATGCTTGAACTTATAGGTCTGGAAATAGGAGCGCATAATTTTGCTCATCGTATCTCGCCCAACAACATCTTCAATATCAAGTAAGACAAGCTTGCCGCGTAAGTATACATTTTCGGCGTAATGGTTGTGATTATTATAGAGCCACGCATCGAATTGGAGAGGTGCGGGGTCCGTCATAAAGCTTGCTTCGAGACGATGATTACTTGTAACACCATATGCGTCCTCAATAATTTTTTCTTCAGAATAGGAGGTGAATGCTTCATCTAACCAAGCTTCTTCAAATTCATTGTTAGCAACCATGCCATACCAATATTGATGACTAATTTCGTGAATGACTGCTCGTTCAAGCTCATACTTAGGGTTTGCTGAATCAGCTGCCAACGCCGTAACGAATGTCGGATATTCCATGCCTCCTGCACCACTCGCACCTGCCGGCGGTACAACGATTGATAGTGTGCTATAAGGGTAGGCGCCGTAATGTTTACCCAGATAAGCTAGCGCGGACTTCGCTGCATGGATATAACGTTCAGCCAATTGTTCATGAGCAGGGTCTAGATAGAGCTTAATCTTCACACCAGGTACGCCTTCATGAGAGAATGAGGACTCATGCGTAATGAAATTAGGCGATAATGCAAATGCAAAATCATGAACATCTTCAGCATAAAATTGTACCATTTTTCGACCTTGTCCAATATTGGCGGCTTTTGTTTGCACACCTGTACCTGCAACGACATAGTTTTCAGGTGCATACACTTTAACGCTGTAAACGGCGAAGTCACTGTAAAATTCGGAATTTCCATGATACTGATGAATATTCCAGCCTTCTTTGGTTACATTTCGCGTACCTACCGTTTCGTAAGCAGCAATTTTGGGAAACCATTGACCAGCCATTACAAAATCTTCGAAATAACCCATTCGTGCAAACACTTGAGGTAGTGTAACTTCAAATTTGGCACGGAGCGTAACAGACTCTCCTGGTGCTACTGGCTCGATTAGGCGGAATGTCGCAACCGTATAATCATCGTTGTTCTGATCATCCGGGGAAATGTACTTCACTCGGGGCAGCATATTTTCACCTTCGAGTGTTTCAAGATCAAGCAAGCGTATTGAGCCTTCGCTCTTGTTGGAAGCTTTATCTCCTCTAAGTTGTCCACCCGACTCTTTCATAAATGTACTATCTGCTGATTTGAATGCATTAGCATACAGATGAACATACATTTCAGTGACGTTTTCTTTGCCTGGATTGGTCCAAGTAATTAACTCCTCACCATCTAATATATGTTCTTCTTCACGGAGACTAACTTGAATGTTATATTCGACGACGCGCTCACTTAGCTTCACTGCCGGCATACTTGGCTGGTTGCTTTCATAATTAAGAGTGTCCAGTGAGGGCTTGGCCTCATTAAGAGATGTTTGAAGCATTGTAGACTGAATAGGCTGGTTTGGTACAAGTGCATACGTATATCCTGATTGCCATGCATGCTGAAATTGATAAGGCAAAGTAGCAATTAAGAATACAATAATGAGTAAACCTACAATAATTAATTTCCACGATTTTGCAGACATCTATCGATTCCCTCCCGTTGACAAGCATCTACAGCATGTATATGTTGGCTTTTCCAATAATATTAGCTAAAATAGAATTAATGTATCGGAAGGTGTGATAAAAGTGACAGATGAATTGAATCCATCCACACAACCAGAGAAAAAAGAAAAGAAACAATTGACTCTGAACGTTGTGAGTAATAAAAAACATAAAGGTTTTGGCGCAGGTTCCATCGATTTAAGTGATGTTGCTTGTGTAATGATCGACCAAGGAGTAGCTTTTATCGATGTAGGTGCGATGCATGCCAAAAGTAAAATTGAGCGCGGAATCAAATTCACGCCTAATAAAGAGGATACTCCAAATGGACGACCATGCTGGATCGTCTGGGTTGCAGTAGCTCGAGATGAAGCAGGGGCTTATTATGCTGGTGCGACGTCTTGTGAAATGCTAGTCGATACAGAAGCACGACGAGGCTGGAAAATTCTTGCTGACCACGTTAATCGTCTTGATGCTGCAATGAAGAGCCGCTATATGCTCGACAATATTGGCCCAGTTGAAAAAGCAGCACTTCGTAAATTGCTAATGGAGCATAATGTGGAGTGGTGGGAGCATTCGCCAGAAGAGCTTAAGCAGCTTCTTCAGTAAGCGATCGCTTGTGATCTCTCTGAATAT
This sequence comes from Paenibacillus sp. Y951, assembly GCF_056786395.1. NCBI lineage: Bacteria > Bacillati > Bacillota > Bacilli > Caryophanales > Paenibacillaceae > Paenibacillus > Paenibacillus sp. Y951. The sequence continues at coordinate 333,530 of NZ_JBXCIY010000004.1, forward strand.
GATCTGAAAAACTCCTAGTATGATGGTTTAACTTTAGGTTAAACTCGATGCTAGGAGATTTTTTTTGTTTTTTTTGAAAATGTGCAGGGTTTCGAGTGATTGTGTTCGTCTATTGTATGGAGAGGAGGGGGAGCAGATTAATGAGCAGGAATGGTTGAACAGTATTCGGGCAGGCGGTACAAGTAGATATAAAGAGTTTGTACAGGTCTACCATGAGCATGTGTATCGGACAGCTTTCGCTGTACTACACCATCATCAGGACGCTGAGGATGTAACGCAAGAAGTATTCGTTCAAATCTATCGAGCTCTCCCTGAGTATCGCAATCAAGGTTTGAAAACTTGGATAACCCGCATTACAGTGAATCGAGCGATTGATGCAAGGAGAAAGATTGGTAGGCAACGAGAAGATATTGTAGAAGATACCGATCAACAATATGAATCATGGCAGAATAAGGATTATGAACCATCGATAGAGGAATCATTACTTGCCCAGGAACGAAAAGCGATGATCCATCAAGAAATTAATGAATTGCCAGAGCAGTATCAAGAAATCATTCATGCCTTCTATATGGAAGAAAAAAGTTATGAGCAGATTTCTAAGGAAACTGGACTTGAGAAGAAATCAGTGGAATCACGACTTTATCGAGCTAGATTATGGATGAAGCGACATTGGCGAAAGGAGGATTTTGAATGAAAGATCAACTTATGCATATTAGCAAACAAGAACTTTGTGCGTACATACGCAATGAGGGTACTGACCAGCAGCGAGAAAGAGTTGAGTTGGAAATTCAATTATGCGAACAATGTATGGAACAATTTGTATCATTATTAGATCAGCTTCCATCTGGGCCAAATCTCGATTCAGAATTATTAAGTAATCAAGTAGCTGATACGATTCGTCAGCAAGCCTTAGCAACAAAGCCGCGCTGGATTCAGCGACCTGTTGTACAGTATGGTATTGCAGCATCAATAACGCTGCTGCTTGTTACATCAGGATTAATGAGTACAGTGTCTCATACACTTGTTAAGCTAGATCGGACGGTGCAATCGCAGAATCAGAACATCGATCAGCCATCAGTTCCGGAATCCTCAGCCGAACCGCAATCAGAGAAATGGCTTGATAAAGCGTCGCGCTGGATAGAGGCAGTACAAGATAGCCGCTTTGAGAGGTAGTTCAAACAGCGGACTTTGATAACGAAGTGAGGCTGACGTAGCGTATTCGACATCGAATATGAAGCGAACTTGGAAAGTATAGCATAAGCTTCCGATGTATGTTTCTTGCAGAAACATTGTAGGATCGCGTGTACCAATTACGTACACTTGCGCTTCCACCTTTCTCAAGTAACGCTCCATCTTCTTGGTTCTGAAAGCCCGCTTTTTGAACCCCATTGGAAGAGGTAGTTCAAATAGCAGACTTTGATAACGAAGTGAGGCTGACGTAGCGTATTCGGCATCGAATATGAAGCTTATCTGAAAGCCATACAAAAGCCAATGCTTCTGAAGCAATTTTTCATTTGCAGGAAGTCGTTGAGTAAGAGATGAAAAATTTTAAGGAGTTGAAAAAGATGAGAGCAGAAAATAAAAGCCCACTTGTAGCCTTTTTACTATCACTACTACCAGGGTTCGGACATTTATATATCGGTAGAGTTTTCCGGTTTATCTTATATGCTGGAGGATTCTTTGGACCATTAGCTTTGCTGTTTATGGTAATGATATTTGATGGTTATGTAGATGGAGAAATGGTTGCAGTAGCGGTGGTTTTTGCAGGTGTTTTTGCATTAATCAATATGCTAGATATGCTGATTACCATTGCGAGCGGGAAGCATCGAGCTTTCCATCCAGCATCTGCAACGATGGAGCGAGATGAATATGGTCAACTACGTCATGTATACGATCCACTAGAAGTGAAGGAACAAGGTGAAAAGACTAAGGTGATGATGATGTCTATTATCCCAGGTCTAGGTCATATGTATATGGGTTTACTTACGCGAGGCATTACATTGATGATTTTATTTGTTGGTGTATTCGGTATAACATTATTTATTGGTATCGTACTTGGTACACCATCAATCTTAGTGCTTTGGTTAGCGCTACCGATTATTTGGATCTATGGTATGTTTGATGCTTTAGCATTGTTAGCTACTCGTCAAAAAGGTGAGCAAATTAACGATCAGTCGCTATTTTCCAATATGGAGGATTATATGGCAGATGGACGTAAAAACCGCGTAACGGCTATTGGCTTATCGATTTTCCCTGGTGCAGGACATTTGTACCTTGGGCTTCAACAGCGGGGCTTGCAGCTTATGGGGAGCTTCCTAGCGAGTATATTTATTATGGATCAATTACGATTGACTATATTCTTGTTCTTATTACCATTACTATGGTGCTATGCATTCTTTGATATTTTGTCTCAGCTGCGTAAATGGGAAAAGGATGAATTAAAGGATGAGCCGTTTGTAGCGATGTTTATTCCTTATCAACGTTGGATTGGAATTGGCTTACTCGTTGTGGGGATCTACTATTTATTTGATAAAATTGCATCGAGATTGATTGATATAAAGTTCCCAGACTGGGCAAGGGAGTATTATGAATTGAAGTATATGCTACCTACCGTTATTATTTCATTTGTAATGGTCGTTCTAGGTATGAAGTTACTATTCGGCACGTCAAGTAAACGTAACCGCCGTAATGTAGGAGGCGAAGAGTAATGCAGGCTGCAACGATTAGAGAGCCACAAGCTGAAGTTTACCATCAGGAAGTTCAGCAGAAGCCAGTATGGAGAATTGGTTCATTTTCAATGGGAGTAACATTAATCGGTATGGGGATAGCTTTTGCAATGTCTTTATGGCAGGAGATATCGGCGTATGAGTTATTGCTATGGCTAGCACCAGTTGTATTTATAATGCTTGGAGCTGAGCTATTACTGACGATGAGAGTGAACCATAAGCAGAAGTACCAGCTGAAATATGATTGGTTAAGTCTATGGTTTGTTTCAATTATTAGTGTAGGGGCATTGATTATGTCTGCGTTGTTCTATACAGGGATTACGGATGAGTTGAATCAAGCATTTAATATGAAGGAACGCTCATTATTCGTAGATGAGCAAGTGGCTATAGCTCAAGCTGAGCCAGCTAAAATTATAGTGAAAAGTACCGTTCCGTTAACCATAACTGAGCATGAAGGATTAACAGAGGTGTTATTAACTGGTTCTGTAACGTATGAAGCAAAGGACGCTATTGCATTGCGAGAGCAGCAACTGTTGCAAACGAAGCAAGTAGGTGATGTGTTATACATCTTCGTCAACAATATTGAGCATGAAGTAAGTGGTCTAGTTACGGATCGAGTATATTCTAATCTGATATTATCTGTTCCGGCAGGTAGTGTCGTAGAATCGTAATAGTAAAAGCAGAGGCTTCCGCTAAGGACGCCTCTGCTTTTTTGTATTCACAATAATAACCAAACTAATAATATAAAAAACAAAAGCGGTATAGCCAATATATTCTAATATACGGTTGATCTTAGCACTAGTTTTTACGAAAGTATGTAACGAGAAAAATAATTAGAAATAGAACGATTATAATAAGTGAAAAGTAAGCCACTTCATGATCTTTAATAAACGAATAAACTACATTTATCAGATGTAATATGAACAAAACTATAATACTTTTCAGACGCCACGTCAGCTCCTCCTACATAGCAGTGTTTTTAGTTCTGACAGCCGCAATTGTCATTTCATATGTTGGAGCAGTACACACTGCCGCCATTGATGTACAAGTATATGCAGCAGTTGCATATTGGACTGAAGTAGCTGTAGCCAATTCTAAGGGTAAAGCTAGCGGAATTTCACAATTAGAAAAAGAAATCTTTGTTGGGAAAATGATCAATACACTAAATTAAAGAATAGTGGTCCGTAACAGAAAAGAAGATCAAGGTGAAAATCCTTGATCTTCTATTTCATACTTTTATTTGAATTACATTGTTGCTTAATTTAATAAGATGATTAATAAAAGCTGTTTCTTCTTTTGGAGATATAAATATTTGATCTAGTCCGTTATTATAGGAAACTATTATTTTTTCAATTGAAAAAGCTGGTCCAGCTAATAAAGTATGTGATCTGCTTATTAATTGAATAGAGTTAATTGGAATTTTTTTGGTGATAAATCCATATTTAATAATTAAATTATTGTTTGTGATGACATAGTATGTGTTAAACCAAAAGATTGATGACACAATAATAATAATAGAAGTTAATAAACAACCAATAATTTTAGAATCTAATGAATCATCGAATAGCAGTGCATAGGTAAATGTACCAAGTAAAAGGAAAATTATCAGCCAAAATGTCACAGAGTAAAATGAATCTTTACTTATAACGTATTTCATTTTGAGACACACCTTTCTTTAATTTTCTTAATATTACAGATAATACCACCCTGAGTTGGCTGCCGATAGAGATCGAGATTTTCTTGTTCGAGAGCATCTTTTTACGTAGTCGCTCCATGGCTGCTTCTATTTCAACCATACCATCTTATAATTGTAGGACCTCATCCTTATGCTTGCTGATCATGTGCCTCTTTTCCACAATGTTCTTTCGTTTTTCAAAGGGATTCGCCGTTAATTAGGATACGCAAATGATGGGTGAAACAGTCAAGTAGTGCTGTAGTTAAAGCTGGATCACCAAATACATCCACCTATCAAAAAATTTCGAGAATTGAAGTAATCTCTGGATATCGATTAGAAATTTCCGATAAAGATTAATCTTAAATATATGTTTACCAAAAGGAACAAAGTAGTTAGAGGTGTTGATATTAGTTTATTAGCAAATTTTAAGAAACTTACTGAGAATGGAATCAAAAAAATGAGGTTTTACAGCTAGCATGCTGGCAATTATAAAATTTCCAATGCAATGGTAACAGGTATGTTTGGTACTAAAAAAGTGTTTATTTCTGATTATTTAATTGAAAATTTATCATATGATGAGCTAGAAGCTAATAAGGTAGTATTCATTCAAGCCTTAACTCGAATAAGTGAGCTTATTTATTTAACAATTTCACCAAAGGATTATAGGCCAAATTTCAAAATCATCCTACATTCGATAAAAGAATTGAGTGGATTCGTCCTCTTTAGCTTTTAATAATATTAATTATGAAATATCACTAAGACACTCCATAAGATACAATAATCACTATACTCCGCAGGCGGTTTCTAATATGACCTGCCAGCGTAAACGAATCTTTGCTAATTATTAGATCGTTAGATGCAAACTCTTAAATCTTAATATAGCTTGCTCAATACTTTTTGAAGATACATATCATCATTTGTAAACGAAAGAAATAATAATTGAGTACCCTATGTCCTTTCTAAAAAAATACCATTACATCGGTTACCCCCTTACAGTGGACACTGCACCTCTTATTAAATAGAATGCATAGAAGTGCTCGATATCTCTGAACATCGCAGTGATTTTGGGATTCATACCTTTATTTCTATTGGTTTAACGATGCCTTGCCTAAGGGGTGTACTGTCCAAGTCTTCTATGGGGCTAAATAGAGAGTATTATTGCGGAAATAACATTTAGGGTCTATATTTTGTATGATAAACCTCAAAATAAAATTTATGGAAAAATAATGCAACGATCAGTATACTATAAAATAAGAGTGGTGAGAAGTACTAATTTATTTAGGACTCACCAAACATGGATGATGTGAGAAAGTAAATGGGGAAATAGAAACAGGATTTGGCCAAAGGCTTATAAATTATTTTGGAGGTGTAAAATGCGGAGCGTAAGGAAATCAGAGTAAATAATTCTAATTATTTACTCAATTGGCATAGTCTTGTTGGTTACGTTTGCTACCTACAATATAGTTAAGTCACAAAGTGTCAAAGGACAGATACCTCTTTTAAGTATATTGCTTTTTATGATCATAAACTCAATAAGTATAATCTATCGTATGAAAAAAAAGAGAAATGCTGTATTAGGAGTCTTGCAATAATTTGAAGTTTCTTATATTTGATAAATTTTCATATTATTGGTATAATACCAAAGGAAATCTATTAAAAAGTAATGAAAGAAAAGGAGCAACAAAATGAAGAAAATTACCTCACTATTAGCTGCACTAATTATGGTATTTACACTGGCAACGGCGGTTCAGGCACAGGAAGTTGGCACTACTGCCGATAAGGCAATAACGGTTTCGCTGAATGGAGAAGTTGTTCAATTTGGTGACAATGAACCGCTTCTTGAGCAGGGCACGACGCTTGTTCCGGCACGTGAGATTTTTGAAGCTCTTGGTTATGTTGTCGCTTGGGATGAGGGAAATGAAGTTGTAACAGCAGAAAAATATGGTTTGTCCGTTGCGTTTAAAATTGGAAATGCTACCGCATATATTAATGGGATTGAAACAGAGCTGACGGCAGCTCCTAAAGTTTATAACAATACCACCTATGTGCCGCTAAGATTTATAAGTGAAGCGATTGGCTTCGACGTGGAATGGCAGGGCGCTGCACGTTCCGTACTATTAACGAAAGAAGCTAGTACAGGATACATCTGGAAAGTGGAAAAAGACGGTGTGGAAGTACATCTTCTAGGCTCGATCCATATGGGAGACGCGAAAATGTACCCACTTCGCGATGAAATTGAAGAGGCATTTGACAGTTCTGATCATCTAGTCGTTGAAGTTAATATTGCGGCAGGACCTGATGAGCAAACGGCTAAAGAAATTCAGGCATTGCAAGTATATTCAGACGGAACAACGCTAAAGGATCATGTGTCGGCAGAGACGTACGCACGAGTGCAATCGTTCCTGGAAGCACTAGAGCTGCCTACTAATGCGTATGATACATATAAACCATGGGCAGTTTATTTGGATATGGCTAACTTTGTAACGGCATCCTCCGGTTATCAAGGTGGACTGGGCATTGATATGTACTATTTAAGTAGAGCGCAATTGGCCAACAAGCCGATTCTAGAACTGGAAACTTATTCGTCTCAGCTGAATATTTTCGATAGTTATTCCAAGGAGCTTCAGGAACAGCAAGTCAATGAAGTGCTGGATGGAATCTTTGGTACAGGCGATGCAGCTACTGCAACAGAGCCGTCAATAGAAGCTTTGGCTGGTTTATGGATTAAAGGAGATGACGCTGGACTGGAAGAACTAGTTACGATGGTGCAAGAAAGTCCAGAAGCATATGAAAAGCTGCTTAAAAACCGTCATGCAGGCATGCTAGAGAAAATTGAAGGCTACTTGGGCAATGAGCAGAAAGAATCATATTTTGTTATAACTGGTTATCTTCATATGCTTGGCGAAGATGGTCTGATAACCCAGCTTAAGAAAAAAGGCTATACGGTTACTAGGATTTAATAGAGTCGAGAACTAATATTGTAGCGAAATATCGTAAACAGCAAGCCTAGTCGAAATTTAGACTAGGCTTGTTTATATACTCTGTTTAGCTCAAACAACATAAATGAATTTATCATAGCCAATATAGCCCTAACAATCTCCTCTGCACCAAACCTTGATTTTTCCAGGTTTGGTGCGGTTTATTAATTCCTCTTATTGGACTTAGATTCTACTAGCTTCTGAGTGGCTGATGTGACTCAAAATCGAATGGAGAAAATGTATGAAAAGGAAAATATGGTTAGAAAGTATAGGATACCTTTCTGTAATTATTTTATCTTTTGTAGTATCGACAATTTTTTTGTTAGTAATCACTTTTTTCACCCAAGGTAAATTTTCATCAGATATTGAATTGAATATAAATGAACTAACCATAGTAAGTATGGTTTTATGCCTGTTAATTTATATGTTTATTATTCATAAGGATAAACAAGTATCCTTATGGAAGTACTGCGGAGTAAGGGGAATTAGTTTTACAGATATCTTGTTAGCAATAGGCCTTGGCATCATTTTAAGTATATGTACCGGATACTTAACCCAATTGGACATTTTTCAACAGTTATCTACAAATCACGATGCAAAAATTTCTAATGAGGTGCAAGCAGATTCAATATTTGTTGTTATATTAGTTACAGGGTTTCTAGCACCGTTCGTAGAGGAAATTATATTTCGAGGTTTACTGTATCAGACTTTTAAAACCCATTATTCAATGACGACAACGATTATTATACAAGCCTCTATTTTTGCTGTTATTCATGTAAATCTTCTACAGATAATATATACATTTATATTAGGGTTGTTGTTTGCATGGTTAGTTGTAAGTTTAAATAGCCTATGGGCATCCATACTAATGCATATGTCTTTTAATCTAACGACTATCGTAATATTAAGAATTATTCAAGAAAAAGAATCGGTATTTCTATTTTTATTATTAGTGATTTTTGCTGTTTTATCGTTTTTAATAGGGATTGGTACAAGAATGATTAGCAAAAAAAAGAAGGCGCTACACGTACCTATAAAACCGTGAGGGTACGACGACAATTCTGACACAGGGGGGAACTGAAGATCATAGAATTGTTTTAAACATTAGTTGAAATAAGCATGTAAGGGGGGAACAATAAGTGAGGTTCGTCCAAAGTAAATACTTGTGGCTGACAGCTGTTATTGCGATGGGAATTGTGAACTTGTGGAGTATTCTATATGATGGCATCTTGTCAGAATGGCTGCTCTTTGTATGACTTTGTAATATAAACTTCTTTGTTTATTCTGTTTGTAATAATGGTAAACTGCTTATTAAGAGGATAGAAAAGCCACGTTACAACCGGATCATTGCCGATTTTCATTACTCGATTAATTTTTTGAAGTTTATAGCTATGATTATATTTATTTTCTCATCGTTAGTCGAAGATCTGCACGACTACATAGCATGGTATATTATTGCGCTTCTAATTATAGATACCATGTTAATTGTTTTTTTTAGAAAAAGAGTGACGGCGGATGTTGCGTAAATACAGCACATTGCCCATCGCCCATCGCCCCGCCACATTAGCCCCTTCATTAACATCCCAATGCCAATAGCAATACTAGCGGACTCACAGGACCGTATTTCAGCTTTTTCCGCTCGTTTCGAGTTTTCGCGGACTCACAGGACCTTATTCGCTCGTTCACTAGTGAACTTTGCCGGTAATACTATCAATAGGGTCCTGTGAGTCCTCTTACATCATAAAGTGTTGGTTTTACGCTAATTAGTGTTCTATGTGTCCGCTCGTTTGTGCTGAATGGAGCTATTGCGGCATATCCAGTACGTCCATTCATATTTCGTCAAGCGCTGGTTTTGGTTTTGAAACGTATTTTTAGGAGTGTTTATATGGATAGACAAAACGCCGCTATCATCCACTTAAGTTACAGTGGTTGATAGCGGCGTTTCTGCAAGGTAACAGCTTATACTGCTACGGCATTATAAGTCATAATCCACATGGAACCAATAACGATCGTCAGTAGCATCACGATGGCAAAGACAAGTGAAATAAGATTGTATCTTGGTTTTTCTTCTTCACGAATATGCATGAAGAAAAGTAATTGAACAAGAAATTGTAGTACAGCTGTAATAAGGACGATAACAATCGTCGTCTTCTTATTAAACATATCATTCAATACAGCAACCAAAGGAATAATTGTTAACACAACGGAAAGCAAGAAACCGATAATATAAGATTTCATTGAACCATGTGTTTGTTCCTGGTGTTCATGTTGTTGATGAGATGCCATGCTACATCACCTCCATCAAGTAGACGATCGAGAATACGAAGATCCAAATAGCGTCCAAGAAATGCCAGTATAAGCTAATAATATTTACACGGCGTTTTGTAGCAGGAGTAATACCACGTTTTGCTATTTGCATAATAACTAAAGTAATCCAAACAATACCAAGCGATACGTGAAGGCCATGCGCACCAACTAAGGTGAAGAAGGACGACCAATATGCACTTGTTCCAATGTTAACACCTTCATTGATTAGGTGAATAAACTCTGTAACTTCAAGATAAACAAAGGATAGACCAAGTAAAGCAGATACAGCTAACCAGAAGATAAGCCCCTGCTTATTGCCTTTATTCATAGAAAGTAATGCTAGACCACTTGTAAAGCTACTTATTAACAAAATAAATGTTGAGACGATAATCCCATTGATCTCAATCAGATCTGATCCTACAGGACCACCAGCAACGTTGCCCCGTAGGACAACGAAGGTAGCGAATAGAGTAGCGAATAGAATAACATCGGTAACCATGAACAGCCAGAAGCCAAATTGCTTCAATTGTTCAGGATCTTGATGGCTTTGATCATGTTTGTGAGCATGTGCTTGTGACATTATTTAGCCCCCTTTAATGCAGCGGCTTCGATACGTTCAACTTCTTCAACAGAAACATAGTAATCATCATTGTAGTTGAAGGAACGAGCTATCATTGTAGCAACAACGCCGACTAATCCTAAAATAATCATCCATTTCCAGTCAAACACAAAACCGAAACCAGCCGTGAACCAGAAGCCAGCCATTATAATCGGAATACCAGAGTTTTTCGGCATATGGATTGGTTCAAGCGGAACTGTATCAGCTGCAATTACTTCAGCTGGGTCAGCTTCCCCTCTAGCTTTACGTTCTTTTTTCTCCCACCAGTCATCTTGCTCAACAACATGTGGTATACGTGCAAAGTTATAGAACGGCGCGGGTGATGGAATAGACCATTCAAGTGTACGACCTTGACCCCAATTGTCGCCATTTGTCTCTTTTTTCAAGAATCTAATACTATGAGCGATTTGCCATACTTGGAATATGAATGCGATACCCATCAAGAAAGCACCAACTGTGGAGACAACGTTAAGCGGTTGCCAGCCCATGTCAAAGTTGTATTCATTAAAGCGACGAGTCATACCCATCAATCCAAGTGCATATTGCGGCATGAAACATACGTAGAAACCGATGTTCCAGAACCAGAACGCCCATTTACCAAGACCTTCATGTAATTTGAAACCAAACATTTTCGGCCACCAATAGTATAGACCTGCAAAGTATCCGAATACTACACCACCAATTAATACATGGTGGAAATGGGCTATTAAGAAGTAACTGTTATGGAACTGGAAGTCAGCAGGTGCAACAGATAGCATTACTCCTGTCATCCCACCAGTAACGAAACATGGGATGAACGCTAACATCCACATCATCGGAGTTGGGAATGACAACTTGCCTCGATACATCGTAAAGATCCAGTTGAACACTTTAACTCCGGTTGGTATGGCTATAATCATTGTCGTAACTGCGAAGAAAGCATTAACATTCGCTCCAGAACCCATTGTAAAGAAGTGATGGGCCCATGTGAAGAAGGAGAAGAAGCTAATGGACATTAACGCAAATACCATTGATTTGTAGCCAAATATTTTCTTTTTGGAGAATGCTGCAGCAATCTCGGAGAAAATACCGAATGCTGGAAGTACAACGATATATACTTCAGGATGACCCCACATCCAGATTAAGTTCAAATACATCATCGGGTTACCGCCACCATCTACGGTGAAGAAATGAGCACCTAGATAACGGTCAAGGAATAATAGGAATAATGTAACAGTTAGAATAGGGAATGCGAACATAATCGTTACAGAAGAAGCGAAAACAGACCAAGTGAACATTGGCATTTTCATAAGCTTCATACCTGGCGCACGCATTTTCAGAATGGTAGCAACGAAGTTAATACCTGTTGCTAATGAACCAATACCGGAAATTTGAATACCCCATATATAGAAGTCCTGACCTACACCGGGACTACCACTTAATTCAGACAATGGTGGATATGCTAACCAACCAGCATCTGGAGAACCACCGATTACGAATGAAACGTTGAATAGCATTGCACCTGCAAAGAACATCCAGAAGCTGAATGAGTTCAAGAATGGGAAGGCAACGTCTCGTGCTCCCAATTGCAGTGGAACGATAATATTGAATAAACCGAACATTAATGGCATCGCCATAAAGAGGATCATAATAACACCATGTGTTGTAAATATGGCGTTATAATGCTCCGCATTCAAAAACTCTACTTGAGGTGCAGCTAGTTGAACACGCATTAATAATGCATCAACACCGCCGCGGAATAGCATTAAAATGGCACAGATGATATACATAATACCGATTTTTTTATGATCGACAGTCGTTAACCAATCCGTCCAGAGCCAGCGCCATTTTTTGAAATAGGTTAGGACAAACAGAATGGCAACCATTGCTAGAGCAATCGAAACTTGTGCACCCAAAATCAACGGGTCACCCGTAACGAAAAACTCGGAAGCAAACTCTTTAATTGTTTCTAACATGGAGAGTAAACTCCTTTCGTATAATGAAATTTGTTAATGATTAAGATGTTCAGAATGATCTTCACCGACAGCAGAATCATCGGTAGTCGATGTATTAGAAGTCATATGGTTAGCATGAGCGCTAGTTTCACCTTCTTCTACATATTGCAGCATAATGTCGTAGAATACATTTTCAGGGAAGCTAGAGAATTGAGCAACTTCAGATCTACCAGGTACTTTTAGCTCTTCAACACCCTCGGCTGTCAAAGCAACTTCAGTATCCTTAACCTCTTGTACCCAACGATCATATTCCTCTTTAGTAGTAACATCAGCATCAAATGTCATTTGTGCGAAGTCTTTACCTGTAAAGTTGGCGCCTGAGCCGTAGTAAGTACCTTCTTCATCAGCAAGTAAATTCAACGTCATAGCCATACCACTCATCGAATAAAGCTGACCGCCTAGACTAGGAATCCAGAAGGAATTCATTGCCATATCGGACGTAAGCTTGAACACGACAGGGGTATCAACTGGGAATTTAACATAGTTGACAGTTGCAATTTCTTCATCAGGATAGGTGAACAACCATTTCCAATCAAGTGATGTAACTTGAATTTCAATAGGCGCGTTTTCTGATTGAATGGCGACTGATGGTTCTAGTTTATGCGTGTAATTGACTGTGACAACCGCAAGAAAAGCGATTGCGACGATCGGAATACCCCACCAAATAGCTTCTAACTTGAAGCTGTGTTCCCAGTAAGGTTTATACTTTGCTTTGCTGTTAGAACGATCTCTATAGCGCCACGCGATAACAGCCGTCATTGCAATGACGGGGATAGCAATCACTGCACAAATTATTGCGGTCAGAAGGATCAAATCAGCTTGAGCTGAAGCAATAGGTCCTTTAGGATCAAGAACTAAATATTGTTCGCTACAGCCAGACAAGATAAGTACCATCGCAACAATAAGCAGTGCAGATAGCTTTCGAGAAACAGGTCTCATGACGTTTTCACTCCTTGAGTTATTGAACTTAAGTATAAGATAACAAATTATCACACATAAAAATGCAGGGTTAACGAATCCGTAAATAATTCGTCTTATATCTGACATATCTCGTTCACTTGTTAGACATAAGCTTCCCGTAATTAGCAATTTTTATAAGGTTTCATAAAAAAGGAAGCATAACACATCCCCGTAAGGAGTTGAGTATGCTTCCCAATATGAAGGTTATGAGTAGATGATTAGGGTTGTTCACTATCTGCCACAGATTGATTCATGGCACGAGAATGGACTAAGCTAATAGCTGTTCCAATAACATAAATATGAACACTGCCAACTAAAAAACCAATACCGACCATTAAGCCGATGTTGCGATCATTGAATTGTGTAATATTGGCAAGACATAAAATCACACCTACAGATAAAATGACCCAAGCTATTAAAGTCATAATCTTCACAAGTTTTTTGGAATCTGGTTGAGTAGGCGTCAAACCTTGTATGTTAACAGTTTTTGTAGCCATCATATTCACTCCTTAAATATTCATTGTCATTTCATAACAGAAATGTTGTAAGGGCTTTATAATTATTAATATAACACAACTTTGTCACTTTGTTCAAACTTTTTTCACTCTTTAATCAAACTTTGGACACAATTAAACTAATCATCCCACCATTTTTTCAATTGCTGCCACCATGAACGATAACTTGGATGCTCATCGATATCTACTTTTGGCATTTCTGTTGGTTGGTTTTCAGTGTCTGAACCATCTAACGCTGTTTCACAATAGCTTTGTGGCTGAGTTCCATTAAGAAAATATTCAATTTGAGTTGAGGGACATGCTTCGGATGCTAGTAACCCCGTTTCCTCATCTATATATACCGTCACAATATCCTCGGGAATTGGAAACATTTTGGGTGGTACATCCGTTAATGCTTCCTCCATAAAGTGAGCGAAAATGGGGGCCGCACGATACGCTTCGGCCACAGTTAAATAGCGATCCTTATCATAGCCTACCCAAACAGCCGTACTTAATTCTGGAGTGTAACCAATCATCCATGCGTCAACGGCAGTCGTTCCACTTTTGCCAGCAATCGGGCGGTGAATATAGTTTTGAACGCGGTGTGCCGTCCCTCCAGTTTGAAAAACTCCTTCTAATAATGAAGTAACTAGAAATGCTTCAGGTGGTGTAATGACTGATGTTGGCGTATAACTAGCTTCGTAGATGGTCTTGCCTTGCTTATTAACAATTTTCAAAATAGCAACGGGTTTGTTATATATTCCTTGATTAGCAAATACACCATAAGAGGACGCCATTTCTAACGGACTTATTGGTGATGTGCCCAAAGCAAGTGATGGTACCGCGGTTAGATCGGCATGAATGCCTAGTTGATGAGCTGTTTCAGCTACTGTATCAGCACCAACGGTCATTAAAGTGTTCACTGCGTAAATATTGTCAGAGCTAGCCATAGCACGGCGCATAGCGATAAAGTCATTCGTATATTTATCTGCATAATTTTGCGGTTCATAAGTTTTTCTACCTTCATCATAGGTAAATACGGTTGGTTCACTCTTGAATGTGGACATAACGGTTAACGTATGCTGCTGTAACGCAGTTAAATATACAAAAGGCTTGAACGTCGAGCCCGGCTGTCTAGTTGTTGCAGTGGTACGATTGAACTGATTATCACCATAGCTTTTACCGCCGACCATCGCCTTAATATGGCCGTTGCGTGGATCGATAGCGATAAGAGCAGCTTGTTGCTCACTATCCTTCAGTAATCCTTCTTGAACCTTTTGTTCAGCTATCTGCTGCATATTCATGTCTAGCGTCGTATAGATCGTAACGCCGCCTTCGTATAATAATTGTTCGTCTATACCGAGATCATGAACTGCCGTTTGAATAACATAATCTTTGAAATAGGAAGCCTCATTATTACCGCTTTCCTGTTCTTGAGAGCCAAAAGCAAGTAATTGTTCATAAGCTGCTAGTTTTTCAGCTTCATCTATATAGTCATTGTCTACCATCGCTTGTAGAATAAGATTTTGACGGTTTTTGGACTTCAACATATTATTGTAGGGTGAGTAATAGGTTGGACCTTTTGGTATGCCTGCAAGCAAGCTGCTTTCAGCAAGGTCAAGATCTTTTGCTGATTTGTTGAAATAATACTGTGCTGCAGCTTCAATACCATAAGCCCCATGCCCGTAATAAATTTGATTCAAATACATCTCCAAAATTTCATCTTTTGAAAACTTCATTTCAAGCTGTGTCGTATAGAGTGCTTCTTTCAGTTTGCGCTCAAAAGTTTTTTCGTGAGTGAGGTACAAATTACGTGCAAGCTGTTGCGTTAATGTGCTGGCGCCTTGCTTTGCTGATAATGACTGTACATTGACCACAACTGCTCGAGCAAGACCTTTGATATCAAAACCAAAGTGAGAATAGAAACGCCTATCTTCTATTGAAAGAGTTGCTGTAATAACATAAGGTGAAATTTCATCCAATGAAACTGCTCGACGATTAACGCCCGTATGAAAATAATCGATTAATACACCGTTTCGATCAACGAGCTGAGACGATTGACTAATGTTAGACACAGGTAAATCTTGTTGCTTCATGTAGAATAAGCCGCCTAGAATAAGTGTCATCATAACGATTACGACAATAATGGTGCGACGTAGCCATTTGTTGAGCTTTAATATGAACGATAAATATCGTTCTGAAATAGCTGGAAATGATGTTCTACGCAATCGATGGCGCAGCCAGTTCTTATTTTTCCACAAAATGATTCACCTCGAATGTTGACAATAATTAGTTGTATAATTGTAGTATGGAAGAATATATTGGCGGATATTCACAAGTTGTGGAAGGAATGAAAATATTTATTTCTAAAGTTTTTGGAAATTGAGTTGATTTTTCGTCATGTTACACTATAATTACTTTTGACCACTGATAGAAAGAAGGGTATCCGACATGGAATTATGGTATACAGAGAAACAAACAGAGAACTTTGGTATTACTGCCAAAATCACAAAAACATATGTTGATGAACAAACGGATTTTCAAGCGCTTGATATGATCGAGACGGAAGAGTTTGGAACGATGCTTGTACTTGATGGTATGGTTATGACTACAGTTAAGGACGAGTTTGTATATCATGAAATGGTCGCGCATCCTATTCTATTCACGCATCCAAACCCTGAGCATGTGCTTGTTGTTGGCGGCGGTGACGGTGGTGTTATTCGTGAAATCATGAAGCATCCAAAAGTAAAAAAAGCTGTTCTTGTAGATATTGATGGAAAAGTAATTGAATACTCCAAAAAGTATTTACCGACGATTGCTTGTGAACTAGAAAATCCGCGTGTTGAAGTTCATGTTAATGATGGCTTTATGCATATTCATGAGCATAAAAATACGTATGATGTCATTATGGTTGACTCTACTGAACCTGTAGGTCCTGCTGCGAATTTATTCACTCGTGGCTTCTATCAAGGAATTTATGAAGCTTTGAAAGAAGATGGTATTTTCGTTGCGCAAACGGATAACCCATGGTTCAAAGCTGATCTTATTCAAATGGTTAACCGTGATGTGAAGGAAGTATTCCCAATTGTACGCGTATATGCAGCAAACATCCCTACTTACCCAAGTGGTCTTTGGACATTTACGATGGGAAGTAAAAAATATGATCCACTAGAAGTGGATGAGACAGCAATTCCTGAACTAGACACCAAATATTACACACCTCGTCTACACAAAACGGCATTTGTGCTACCTAAATTTGTGGAAGACCTTGTGAAATAAAGAGAAATAAAGACTAATAAAGAAAAAGACGTGTTCGATCCCTATATAAGGGAAGGAATACGTCTTTTGTTATTTCACATAGGATTTCACGTTGAATTTCAACCCCATACTGTATATAGTAGTAAGATATAATGTGTTGGTATAGGAGCTAGACTATGAATCACAAACAGAACGTGAAGATTACATTGGAAAGCACTCAAGATGGAGAAAATATAGCGTTAACCTATTCGGGTGAATGGTTTGTTAAGGATAAGTCCTTCTACATTCGTTATGCAGAACAGACTGAACTTGGTGAAGTTCGTAATTTGTTGCGCTATGAGCCGGGGTTGCTTTCTCATTCTCGCAGGGGTGCAGTCGAATCTGAGCAAATTTATGCGCTAGCGATCAAGCGAAGTGGTTATTATGATAATAAAGTAGTCAAGTTTGAACTTGATGCTCATACAAGCAAGCTACGTCTGCTTCATTCTAATGAACAGATGATGGATCAATTACCAACAAAGCTGCCATTCACGATAGAATGGACGTATGACATATTTGTTGGGGAACAATTATCAGGACAATTTTCAAACCGTTTGATCATTCAGGAGGGTTAATTTAATGGAAAACTATGTATTAGATGCAATGTATGCAACGTTGAAGGAAGCAATCGCTAATGCAGTATTGGCTGCTGGACTAGTAGAACGCGAACAATTACCGATATTCGTGCTAGAAGTACCGAAAGATAAAACGCATGGCGATCTTGCTACGAATGCAGCGATGCAGCTCACGAAAATTGCGAAGAAAAATCCTAGAGCGATTGCTGAAGCAATTATTGGGAATTTGGATATGAAAGCAGCATCGATCGAATCTGCTGAAATTGCAGGCCCAGGCTTCATTAACTTCCGTATGGATAATCGTTATCTATATCAAGTGGTTACACAAGTTCTTGAACTTCAACAAAATTATGGTCGTGTTGCAGATGGTAAAGGGCAAGCTATTGAAGTCGAATTTGTAAGTGCAAACCCAACAGGTAATTTGCATCTAGGTCATGCAAGGGGAGCGGCAGTTGGTGATGCACTATGTAACTTACTTGATTTCGCTGGATACAATGTAACGCGCGAATATTATATTAATGATGCAGGGAAACAGATCGAGAATCTTGCGCTTTCCATTGAAGCACGGTATTTACAACAGCTAGGACAAGAAGCAACAATGCCTGAAGATGGCTACCATGGTGAAGATATTATTGGCTTTGCCAAGCAATTAGTAGCAGACAAAGGTGATACTCTACTGCAGCTAGAAGGCAAAGAGAAATATGACTTCTACCGTAGCTATGGTCTAGAGCGTGAGCTAGCGAAAATTAAGCGTGATTTAGAGCGTTTCCGTGTTAACTTTGATATTTGGTATAGCGAGACTTCCCTATATGAAGAAGGCAAAGTTATTGCTGCACTTGATAAGTTGAAAGCATCTGGTCATGTGTATGAAGAAGACGGCGCAACATGGCTAGCAACAATGCCGCTAGGCGATGATAAAAACCGTGTGCTTGTGAAAAATGATGGGTCATATACGTATCTAACACCAGATATCGCCTACCATCTTGAAAAATACGGTCGTGGCTATGATCGCATGATTAACATCTGGGGTGCCGATCATCATGGCTATATTCCTCGTGTGAAAGCAGCGATGGATGCGCTAGGTCATGATTCTCAAAAATTAACAGTATTAATCGCGCAAATGGTTAGTCTATTCCAAAACGGTGAAAAAGTTAAAATGTCCAAACGCACAGGTAAAGCAGTAACGATGCAGGATCTTATGGAAGAAGTAGGCGTCGATGCCATTCGATATAACTTTACAATGCGCAGTATGGATTCACATCTTGATTTTGATATGGACTTAGCTGTTTCAACATCAACTGAAAACCCAGTATTCTATGTTCAATATGCACATGCACGTATTTGCAGTGTATTGCGTCAAGCGAGTGAGCAAGGGATTGAAATCCCTGCAATTTCTGAATTGCAATTCGATCAATTAACGTCCCAGCATGAATTTGATTTGCTTCGCAAATTAGGTCAATTGCCGCAAGAAATAAGCGAGGCAGCATCGCAGCACGCACCTCACCGTCTAATTCGTTATGTGTACGAATTAGCAGCACAATTCCATAGCTACTACCGTGCTGAAAAAGTAATTACAGAAAATCGCGAATTAACATTAGTTCGTCTTGCACTAGTGAAATCTGTTCAGATTGCATTAGTTAATGTATTAACATTAGTAGGAGTATCCGCTCCAGAGCGTATGTAATACTGGAATGACCGCAAGGAGGCAATAGATTAATCTATTGCCTCCTTGTTAAGTTTAAACGCCTTCGCGAGCACAAGCGTACAAGCAGTGCAACGAATCCCAGCAACGTGTACGGTACGAGTACTCAAGCGGTCAAATGCTCGAATCTTAAAATGGAGGTTAGTTCGAATCTTAAAATAAAAGTTCAAAAAAGCGGGCTTTCGAAAGCCGAGAAGATGGAGCGCTACTTGAGAAAGGCGGAAGCGCAAGTGTACGTGTTTGGTACACGCGATCCTACAATGTTTCTGCAAGAAACATACATCGGAAGCTTATGCTGTACTTTCCAAGTTCGTTTTAGATGCGATGCCGAATAACCTTCGGAGCAATATCATCGTTATCAAAGTCCGCTTTTTTGAACCTCCTCTAGCATCTTTACGATATCAAGCTCGCCTACCCTCCTCGCTTTCGCATACTTCAAGGGTTGCATCGAACGTTTCAATATGGATTTAATTTCAATCGGCTTTAGATGAGGTGAGCGCTCTAACAATAGTGCAACAGCGCCGCTAACATGTGATGTTGCCATACTTGTTCCGCTCATCTCATGGTAATCCCCATTAAGCCAAGCGGATACAATCCGATCTCCCGGTGCGTAGATATCAATATAGATGCCTTGATTAGAAAAAGGTGCAACCTTTCGGATGGAGTTGGTTGCACCAACTGCAATGGTATGGGGGTAGCGTGCCGGGTAATCGATAGATTTTTTTTTGCTTTCATTTCCAGATGATGCGACAATAATAACTCCTTTGTTATATGCCCGAATAACTGCATTCAGCATGGCTTTGCTTCTAGTTTTCATCCCAAAGCTCATATTAATAACATCCATGCCATTGCGTACGCACCAGTCAATGGCTTGTATAATATCAGAGACATATGCGCTTCCGTTTTGATCGAAAGCTTTTACAGGGGCGATGAGGGCGTGAGGGGCTATGCCAATCATGCCATGCGCAGGGTTGGAAGCTGCTATAGTTCCAGCGATATGCGTACCATGGCCATTGTCATCGATGGGGGGCATTCCCCGATTAATTAGATTAATACCTGGTAGAATGGAACCTTTCAAAGCAGGATGCTGAAAATCAATGCCTGTATCGATAACTCCGATTTTGATTTGCCGTCCAGTCGTATATTGCCACACTTGAGGTGCTCTCACGGTATCGATTCCCCAAGGTATGCCATTATTGATAAGTTTTTTGTTCCTAGTGGAGGTATGAAGTTGAATATTGCTGTCATTTAGAGGCTTTGAATTCATTACTTTCCGTTCCCTCCTCCAATACAATGTTCGATATTGTATGTGTCGTTGGGGTGATGTGTATATGCATCCGCCTTTTTTAGAAATAATGGGCGATTATCCGTGTCAAACTGGATACTATTACATAAAATGAAAGATGAGCTCGGAGCTCAATTATGCCTAAAGGTGATTACCATCATTAGGAAGGATACAGTCACGGCGAAGGGTCCCCCCCTTCGCTTTTTGTTTTTTATTCATTTTGATATCCATTCGCATAGGAACAACTTGCTTTTTCATTTGAAATAAGGTTTACTATACTTTGACTAATGTTATAAGGATGCTTACAATTTACTTAATTTAGATAGCAAGAGAGGACGTGTCGTTATGAGCGGTTACACATTGAAATTGGATCCGGAACGTATACGCGAAATGCCTATGGTTGACCTGGCGTTTGAAGTGCTGAAAGCAGCAAATACGCCGTATTTTTATCGTGACCTCATGATGGAAATTGCAAAAATTCGAGGTCTTAGTGAAGATGGAATCAACAGATTCATTGCTCAAGTGTATACAGAAATCAACATTGATGGACGTTTTGCTTGCGTAGGGAATAATGTTTGGGGATTGAAACGCTGGTACCCAGTTGAACGTGCAGAAGATCCAGTTGGTAATACAAAACGTACTCGTATTATTAACGACGAAGACGATATGGATGAAGATGATGAGATTTATGTAGATGAAGAGGAAAACTATACTGCCGAGGAAGATGAATTCGGTGCTTATCGTGCAGAAGAAACATTCAGCGAAGCGGACGAAGAAGAAGAAGCTACTGAAGAAGAAGTAGAGTTGGATGAAGAGGATATTGAAGATGAAGAGATATCTCTCGAAGAAGCTGCTGAAGAAGAATACGAAGAACTTGAAGAAGAAGAAGAAAAATAATTGATCATCAATTTAGCTGAATAATTGAGGAATAATAGGTTGCTCGATTACTTCTGCGGTTATGCTTGACATGAGCTATATGGGAGAGTAAACTAACCTATGGGCTATAGAAACAGCTGAACATATTGATGTATCATTATATACCTTGTGAGAAAAGTGCCCCCGTGCTACGGGTGTCACTTTTTTTGTTTGTACAGGCCATAGATAAGCTGAAAACCTTTGGAAAATGAAGGGACTAGGCTTGATTGAGTAACATTTGGGAATAGCTAAAACATAACTAAAGTATGGAGGGTATTATCACAGTGACCAAATATATTTTTGTAACGGGCGGCGTTGTATCGTCTTTAGGTAAAGGGATTACTGCAGCATCTTTGGGAAGACTGCTTAAAAACAGAGGGCTAAAAGTTACGATCCAAAAATTTGATCCATATATTAATGTGGACCCAGGAACGATGAGTCCTTATCAGCATGGTGAAGTTTTTGTAACTGACGATGGAGCAGAGACAGACCTCGACTTAGGACACTATGAGCGCTTTATTGACATCAACCTTTCAAAAAACAGCAATGTTACAACGGGTAAAATTTATTCCAATGTTATTACTAAGGAACGTCGTGGTGATTATTTGGGCGGAACAGTTCAAGTTATTCCTCATATTACCAATGAGATTAAAGAACGTGTATTCCGTGCAGGTAAAGAAACAGGCGCTGATGTTGTCATTACGGAAATTGGTGGTACTGTCGGTGATATTGAAAGTCTTCCATTCTTAGAGGCGATTCGTCAAATTAAGAGTGATATTGGTCGTGATAACGTGATGTACGTTCACGTTACGTTAATTCCATATATTAAAGCTGCCGGCGAAGTGAAAACAAAACCGACACAACATAGTGTTAAAGAACTTCGTTCAATCGGTATTCAGCCAAACATTATCGTTTGCCGTACGGAGTATCCATTAGCGGATGATCTGAAACGGAAAATTGGTCTATTCTGTGATTTAGATACGAATGCTGTAATTGAATGTCGAGATGCTTCTACATTGTACGAAGTGCCATTGCAGCTTCAAGCAGAAGGCTTTGATCAAATTGTACTTGATCATTTGAAACTAGATGCACCTGCAGCCAATATGGTAGAATGGACAGCAATAGTTGATCGTGTGAAAACACTGAAAAGTAATGTCGAAATTGCTATTGTCGGTAAATATGTTGCACTTCACGATGCTTATTTGAGTATTGTTGAGGCGTTAAATCATGCGGGAATTGCGCTTGACTCGTCGGTTTCGCTTCGTTGGGTTGATGCAGAAGAACTTACTGATAGCAATGTAGTGGAAAAGCTACAAGGTGTACACGGAATTCTTGTTCCTGGTGGCTTTGGCGATCGTGGTATTGAAGGAAAAATTTCAGCGATTCGTTATGCCCGTGAACAAAATATTCCATTCTTCGGAATTTGCCTTGGTATGCAAGTAGCAGTTATCGAGTACGCTAGAAATGTTCTAGGTCTTGCAGATGCGAACAGCTCCGAGATTAATGCTTCAACTCCATATCCAGTTATTGATCTATTGCCAGATCAAAAAGATGTTGAAGATATGGGTGGAACAATGCGTCTTGGTTTGTATCCATGTAAAGTTGTAGAAGGAACTAATGCATATAAAGCATACAATGATGAGCTTGTATACGAACGTCACCGTCACCGTTATGAGTTCAATAATGAATATCGTGAAGCGTTAGAAGCAGCGGGACTTGTCATTTCAGGTACATCTCCAGATGGAAGATTAGTGGAAATGGTTGAGGTTAAGGATCATCCTTGGTTCCTAGCTGTTCAATTTCATCCAGAATTTACATCAAGACCTAATCGTCCACAGCTACTATTCCATGACTTTGTACAAGCAGCACTTCAACAATAAAAATTCAAAAAATGGAATAAATGTTGGCGAGTCTATAAATTAGCAGGAAAAGTTAAATCCTATAGCGAATACTCTTGTATAGTAACATTCCTATCACATATACAGGTGAAGGCTATAGGGGGGTAAAAATAGCTTGGAAAAACAACGGGTACTCATAGTTGATGATCAGAACGGAATTAGACTCCTATTGAATGAGGTGTTTAGTTCTGAAGGTTATCATACATCGCAAGCATCTAATGGGAAAGTGGCTTTAGACCTTGTGCGCAATAACCGTCCTGATCTTGTGCTTCTAGATATGAAGATTCCAGGTATGGATGGACTTGAAATATTGAAGCATATTAAGTCAATTGATGCTACTATCAAAGTCATTATGATGACAGCATATGGTGAACTAGATATGATCAAGCGAGCAACAGATCTAGGTGCCGTAAAGCATTTTACTAAGCCGTTTGATATTGATGAGCTTCGAGTAGAAGTTAATTTTCAACTGAACAATCAAGGTACTTATAGCTCATAACTAGCTGAAAGTTAATGAATAGAAGCGTCGTTACGTTATTGTGGCGATGCTTCTATTATTTTGTAGTTTTAATCCGCGGTATGAAAACATAGGACACTATGCTATAATATCGTTGAATTAGTTTGCTTCGTAGCGTTATGAACTTGTTCGGAAACGTGAATAACGTTCGCATGCTGAGCATAATGTAGATATAATTTTAATGAATATGGATTAGATAGCTTGATCCTATATATAATGTTATCTATTACACACTACACAATATAAGAGACATGGGACAAGGGACACATGTAAACCGCCTGTTGTCGGTGCGCTTCCTCATCTTTTTTTTGAGAGCACGCTTGCGGCGGTTTTTACTATGTAGACTTCCAAGCAACGGGAGGACCAATAGATTAATGGAGAAATTAATGATACGCGGAGGTAAGCCACTACATGGAACAGTAACAATTAGTGGAGCCAAAAATAGTGCTATTGCTTTAATACCAGCGGCAGTTCTAGCTGGATCTGAAGTGGTTTTAGATAATTTGCCTTGCATTAGCGATGTAGCTATTTATGCAGAAATACTCGAGGAACTGGGCGCAGTAGTGTCTCGAAAAGACGATGAAATCCGTATAAATCCTACCCAATTAATATCGAAACCAATGCCTAATGGTAAAGTGAAAAAGCTTCGTGCTTCTTATTATTTGATGGGAGCACTGCTTGGTCGTTTCGGTGAAGCGACGATTGGAATGCCAGGTGGTTGTAACTTTGAACCTCGCCCTATTGATCAGCATATTAAAGGCTTTGAAGCATTAGGTGCGGTAGTAACGAATGAACAAGGCGCTTTGCATATTAAGGCTGAGCAATTACGCGGAGCGAAAATATATCTTGATGTAGCTAGTGTTGGTGCAACGATTAATATTATGTTTGCTGCATCACGTGCACTAGGTGTTACTACTATCGAAAATGCTGCAAAAGAACCGGAAATCGTTGACGTGGCAACATTGTTGACTGCTATGGGCGCAAAAATTAAAGGTGCTGGAACTGAAACGATTCGAATTGAAGGTGTAAGCCAGATGAAGGGTTGCCGTCATACTGTAATCTCTGATCGCATTCAAGCAGGCACTTATATGATCGCAGCAGCTGCTACTAGAGGAAATGTGTTAATCGATAATGTTATTCCGAAGCATCTTGAGGCACTTACTGCGAAGCTAGAAGAAATGGGCGTTGAAGTCATCGAATATGATGAATCAATTCGTATTATCGGAAAATCGGAGTATAACGCGATTGATGTGAAAGCACTGGTCTACCCAGGATTTCCAACAGATATGCAATCTCCAATGACTTCTTTACTGACATGTGCAGTTGGTACAAGTTTACTTTCAGACTATGTCTATGGAACGCGATTCAAGCATGTTCCTGAGCTAGTACTAATGGGAGCGAACATACGTGTGGAAGGAAGAACGGCTGTCATTGAAGGTGGCCCTTTAAGAGCTGCCAAAGTGGAAGCGGCAGATCTTCGTGCTGGTGCGGCGTTAGTTGTTGCAGCACTTACTGTGCCTGACGAAGTTACTGAGATTACTAATGTGGAATATATTGATCGTGGTTATGATCGGCTAGTAGAGAACTTAAGTATATTAGGTGCTGAAGTGTGGAGAGAAGATAGCTAGACGACTACGAACACGGATGACACTGTCATAGAATAGATTCACGATAATCAGGCAATGCTGATTAATCAAAGCGGATTCTATATTTTATAATAAAAGTGGTGAGATCATGTCAGACCTTCAAATTGCAGATTTGGAGACTATGAAGTTGACAGAGCTATATAAGCTCGCAAAACAATACCAAATCCAGTACTATGGTCAATTGAAAAAGAAAGAATTAATTTTTGCTATTTTACGTGCTCAAGCAGAGAAAAGTGGATTTTTATTTATGGAAGGCGTTTTGGAAGTGTTACCTGATGGTTTCGGCTTCCTACGTCCGATCAACTATTTACCTAGTAAAGAGGACATTTATATCTCAGCCTCTCAAATTCGTAAGTTTGATTTGAGAAATGGAGATTTAGTATCGGGTAAATGTAGACTGCCGAAAGATAGTGAACGTTATTATGGTTTGCTTCAAGTTAATGCGGTTAATGGTGAAAGTCCTGAAACAGCACAAGAACGTCTACACTTCCCTGCACTAACTGCACTATATCCTGATAAAAAACTAACGCTAGAAACAGAGCAAAACAAAATCTCCACGCGAATTATGGATTTATTAGCACCGGTAGGTCTAGGGCAACGTGGACTTATTGTCGCTCCTCCAAAAGCAGGTAAGACTCTACTCTTGAAAGAAATTGCCAACAGTATTTCAACGAATCACCCTGATATTGAGTTGTTTATTCTTCTTATTGATGAGCGTCCAGAGGAAGTTACTGATATGCAGCGCTCTGTGAAAGGTGAAGTTATTGCTTCGACTTTTGACGAGCTTCCAGAAAATCATATTAAAGTAGCGGAACTTGTACTTGAACGCGCTTTGCGTTTGGTAGAGCATAAAAAAGATGTTGTCATTCTATTAGATAGTATTACTCGTCTTGCAAGAGCGTTCAACCTTCACGTTCCACCATCAGGTAGAACATTGAGTGGCGGTATTGATCCTGCAGCATTCCATCGTCCTAAACGCTTCTTTGGTTCGGCACGTAATGTTGAAGAAGGTGGTAGTTTAACTATTTTAGCTACTGCATTAATAGAAACAGGTTCGCGTATGGATGATATTATTTATGAGGAATTTAAGGGTACGGGTAATATGGAGCTTCATCTAGATCGTAAGCTTGCTGAACGTAGACTTTTCCCTGCTATTGATATTCGTCGTTCGGGAACGCGTAGAGAAGAATTGTTACTACCCAAAGATGATCTTGATAAAATTTGGACAATTCGTAAAAATATGAATGATTCCTTTGAATTCGTAGATCAATTCATTAAGAAGATTAAAGAAGCGGAAACGAATGAACAGTTCTTAATGTCGCTCGATACTGCTGTGGATGTTCCAAAGCTAGATAAGCCAAAGCAAGAGTTAACTGGTGCGAAAAGAGCAACATCAGCTACTACGCGAAAACCGCCTACTAGACCAACATCATCCTCTCAAATCGTTAAATAGTCAAAAAGTTTTAGGAGGGCAACATGAATCTCGTATATGCAGATGAACAAGGAATTGTGTATGATCATCCCGGTTATATTGCACTAGCACGAAGTGGCGATATGATTGTGGAGATTATGGAGGATGAATTAATCCCCTTACCTGAAGGAGCGACGCTTGTCAGTCTGCCATTCAGTAAACCTATTGCACTCGATCCAGATACAGGTGAAATGCAAGTGATTGGTGATGGAGCACAGGCGGTAGGAGCATTGCTTCCGCAAGGATATACTCGTCTGAATATTCCTGGATATGTGAAATCAGATCAGAATGAGAAATTCCCACTCTTTGGTTATACAGCGGTAGTGTGGAAGGACGGAGGTTTCTATGTTACGGCTGAGCAATGTGATGAGCCTGAACGTTGGGATCCTGAAAATTGTGATCGTGATGAGTTAAAAATCGAAGTAGATAGGTTATTAACGACATACCCTGAAAATCGTCTGTATAAGCATCTTTCGAATTGTGCTCTTGAATATGAATGTCTAACAGCTTCTAACACGTTCTTGAATCGTTGGGAGGGCGGGGTGCCCGTATCATTCTCATGTAATGCTGGTTGCTTCGGTTGTATTTCAGAGCAACCAGAAGATAGTGGCTTTGTCGCTCCCCAGACTCGGATGAATTTCAAGCCTCAAGTAGATGAAGTATCGCAAGTTATGCTTGAACATTTGAAACATCCCGATTCTATTATTAGTTTCGGACAAGGTTGTGAAGGTGAGCCTTCCACTCAAGTGAAAATCATCGTTGAAGCTATGAAGCAAGTTCGTAGTCAGACAAATCAAGGTTATATTAATATCAACACGAATGCCGGCATAACGGACTTTATTCGTGCGATTGTTGATGAAGGACTTGATCTAATGCGAGTGAGTACGATTAGCGCGTTAGAAGATCATTACAATGCATATTATCGTCCAAGAGGGTATACACTACAAAATGTTGAGAAATCATTAATTTATGCTGCTGAGCAAGGTGTCTATACTTCAATTAACTATCTTATTTTCCCTGGTGTTACCGATCGTGAAGAAGAGATGGAAGCGATGATTGATTTCTGCAAACGGACGAAGCTTAAGATGATTCAAATGCGAAATCTTAATATCGATCCTGAAAGTTATTTGAGTCTTATTCCGAAAGCAAAAGGTGAAATTTACGGTATGAAACAGATGCTACAAATATATCGTGAAGAATTGCCTGACGTTGTAATTGGTTCGTATACACATGTACCGCCAATGGAATATCGACGTAGATAGGTTGCGCATCTTTTCCATTGCAATTGAACCTTCACTCTGTTAAAATCATTTCATGTGCATAAAACTCTGGTCCGTATGAGATTCAGGGCAGAAAGAGGTGAACGAGATGAAACAAGGTATTCATCCGACATACCACGCCGTTACAGCTACTTGCTCTTGTGGAAATACTTTCGAAACAGGTTCGATTAAATCGGCTCTTAAAGTAGAAGTTTGTTCCGCATGTCACCCATTCTTCACGGGTAAGCAAAAGTTCCTGGATGCAGGCGGTCGTGTAGATCGATTCAAAAAGAAATACGGTATCTAATC
Organism: Paenibacillus sp. Y951; assembly: GCF_056786395.1. Classification (NCBI taxonomy): domain Bacteria; kingdom Bacillati; phylum Bacillota; class Bacilli; order Caryophanales; family Paenibacillaceae; genus Paenibacillus; species Paenibacillus sp. Y951. The sequence continues at coordinate 362,157 of NZ_JBXCIY010000004.1, forward strand.
CATATCGTATGTGTGCCTAGTATAGGTGACATAGAAAAGTTCTTGGTGGCTTGTACAAGCCACCAAGAACTTTTTTGTTATGTAGATTGAAATTGAACAATAAAAGTAACTAATTTAGTAAGAAATCAATGTATATAGCCAATAAATGTAGCATGTCTTTGTGAACAGAGTGTGAGAGAGTTGCACTTTTGTTCATATTGTAATATACTGATTCTTGCCGTGCTAGATGGGGAGGTAGCGGTGCCCTGTAACTCGCAATCCGCTACAGCGAGGTTGAATTCCTATTCTAGGTGTTGTCGATGTGAGGTCTGACGCTTGCAAGTAGTGTTGACAGTGGGGTCCTTCGCAATGGACGCTTATGAATCTGGTCAGGTCCGGAAGGAAGCAGCCATAAGTAAGTTAGTTCATGTGCCGAGGGAGTGCCTTGCTCGAGCTATGTAGTAAGAAAGTCGCTCGGATCGCTTCTATCGAAGATAGGTGCACGGTACTTAATTGATGAACAAAAGGCGTAGCCTACAAATAACCTGCCAATGGTAAGAGTGAACTCTTAGTATTTGGCAGGTATTTTTGTGTGTAATTGTATGAAAACATGTTGTTAAGAGAATTCATGTAGTATAATGAGAAGACGAAATAACTATATGATTTACTATATAGAAATTAGAGGAGAACGTAACGTGTCACATATAGCTCTATATCGTTCTTGGCGTCCGCAGATGTTCAAGGATATGGTCGGACAACAGCATATTATACAGACGCTACAAAATGCGATACGTGAACATCGTGTTTCACATGCATATTTGTTCAACGGACCTCGTGGTACAGGTAAGACAACAACAGCTAAAGTATTAGCAAAGGCTGTAAACTGCGAGCAGGGCCCATCTATTGAGCCGTGTAATCAATGTGATAATTGTATTGGAATAACAGAAGGGACTATTATGGATGTTGTAGAAATTGATGCGGCATCAAATCGTGGTATTGACGAAATTCGAGACATACGCGATAAAGTAAGATATGCTCCTACGGAAGTTCGATATAAGGTTTATATTATCGATGAGGTCCATATGTTAACAGCAGAAGCATTTAATGCACTTCTGAAAACGTTGGAAGAACCGCCTCCGCATGTTATATTCATATTAGCAACTACAGAACCACATAAGTTGCCTGCTACAATTATTTCACGTTGTCAGCGTTTTGATTTTAGGCAAGTATCCACTTCTGAGCAAGTTGAAAGACTTCAAGAGATTTGTGAAGAAGAAGGTATTGAAGCAACTGATGATGCACTTGCTTATATTGCAAGATTATCTGAAGGTGGTATGCGTGATGCTATAAGCTTGTTAGAGCAAACTGCTGCCTTTGCTGATCGCAATATTACATTAGAAGCTGCAATAGATGTCACTGGTGGTATTGCTGCAGAACAATTTTACCAATTAGCAGAAGCGATCAAGGAGCGAGATGTATCCAAGATGCTGCCACTAGTTGAGGGGCTTATGCAAGGTGGTAAAAGTCCAGATAAGTGTATGGAAAACCTAATTTATTACTTCCGAGACTTATTAGTTTTGAAGCTTGCACCACAAGGTAATGCAGTAACAGAGCGAATTGTAGATCACGAGAGATTTGTGCAGATGGCAGAGTCGTATAGCCCTGAATCATTGTTTATTATGATTGAAACGTTGAATCATTATCAGCAAGAGTTACGGCATGCTGCTCAGCCACAAACATTGTTGGAAGTTGCATTGTTGAAGCTTTGCTCGACCACGCAATTAAACAGTTCGGGTGCTCAAGATGGTGCTTCAGCTGCTAGTAGTCATGAATTGGTAGAACTTCGCCAGCATGTTCACAAATTAGAAGGGCAATTGGCGCAATTAATGAAGCAGGGGATACAAGTGGCGCCAGCTACAACGAATGCAACTGATCGAACGGTCCCACGTAAAGCATTTTCGAGTACGGGCGTTAATCGTCCGAAAATTAAGCTAGATCAATACGTTGTTGCGGCTAGTTCACAAGAGACTAATCAAGCTCGTATGAACTGGAGTGATGTGTTAATGCGAGTGAAGGATCGTAAAGTGACGGTACATGCTTGGTTGAAAGATAGCGAACTAGTGTCTGCAGTAAATCAACAATTGCTATTAACGTTCAAAAATGAAATCCATCGCGAAACAACAGAAAAGCCGACTCATCGAGAATTGATTGAACAAGTATCCCAAGAAGTACTTGGTAAAACTTACCAATTGGTTACCGTCATGCTCAAGGACTGGCAATCTGCTCTGGAAGGGGCTTCACAATCTCCGACAGAAGCATTGGAGCTAGAGCCTGAGGATATTTCTATAAATGAATCCAAGCAACAGCCGATCTGGATCGAGGAAGCGGTAAAGCTATTCGGTGAAGATCTAGTTGTGGTAACAGACAAATAATCTAATGAGGTGAATGTAATGAACAATATGAACCAAATGATGAAGCAAGTTAAAAAGATGCAAGCGCAAATGCTTAAGGCCCAAGAAGATTTGGAAGGTAAAACAGTTGAAGGAAGTGCAGGTGGCGGAGTAGTAACCGTTACGATTAGTGGACACAAAAAATTACTTAACATTGTGATCAGTCCTGAAGCAGTTGATCCAGAGGATATTGAAATGTTACAAGATCTTGTTGTAACTGCTGTTAATGATGCTCTTACTAAAGCGGAAGAACTAGCTAATCAGGATATGGGTAAATACACAGGCGGAATGAAGATTCCAGGTCTGTTCTAGGAGGGGAAACCTCAAAAAATGGACTTTGATAACGATGAGATGCGTTGTAGCTTACTCGACGTCGAAGCTGAAGTGAACTTGGAAAGTGCGGTTCGCGTGTACCAATAACGTACACTTGCGCTTCCACCTTTCTCAAGTAGCACTCCATCTTCTCGGTTCTGAAAGCCCACTTTTTGAACTCTCATTTTATGAGGTGGTTCGAAAAGCGGACATTCAAAAAGAACGATTAACGATCTTTTTGAATGTTGATTGGAAGATAAAATTCAAAAAGCCCACTTGTGATGATGTTGGATCGCGAGTGGGTTTTCATTAACAGAGAGATTCAGAGTTGATAAGAGTATCACTCTAGCTATTCAGAAGGAGCTGTACCTACACGTGTATTATCCAGAGCCAATAGCTAAACTTATAGACTCCTTTACTCGTTTGCCTGGAATAGGTCCGAAGACGGCTGGGCGCTTAGCGTTTCATGTGTTGCGTATGAAAGAGGATGAAGTGATTGATTTCGCTAAAGCTCTTGTCAGTGTGAAGCGTAATCTGTTCTACTGTTCTATTTGTTGTAACATAACGGATACAGATCCTTGTCGCATTTGTCAGGATAAGAGTAGAAACAGTGAAATTATTTGTATCGTGCAAGAATCTAAAGACCTTATTGCAATGGAACGAATGAAGGAATTTGACGGCTATTATCATGTATTACAGGGTGCGATTTCTCCTATGGAAGGAATTGGTCCCGATCAAATTAGAATTGCGGAGCTATTAAAGCGCCTAGGTGATGAGACTGTCCAGGAACTGATCCTAGCGACCAATCCTAATATTGAAGGGGAAGCTACGGCGATGTATATTTCAAGATTAGTCAAACCTTTTGGTATTAAAGTAACTCGAATTGCTCATGGTTTGCCTGTCGGGGGAGACTTGGAATATGCTGATGAAGTAACTTTATCGAAGGCTCTTGAAGGCCGCCGTGAATTATTCTAATTAAAATGTAATCTAAAAGTCGATATTTTTGTGGTCTTACCACATGAATATCGACTTTTTTAGTTCTATTTTGATCCTGAGCAATATACATATGAATAAGGCATGTATATATGAGGGGGAGAAGGATGAACAAATATGTAGCGAGTAAATTAACGAGTCAATGGTACGAAAGTGATCCGATGAGTAAAGATGAGCTTATTGAGGTAGACAAGCTTCGTATAGAAATTAAAGATTCGCTATTGCAATGGAGATCTGCCGAGCTACATTTTCAATATGCATGCGGTCATGATGAAGTTGAATTAGCGATCTATTCATTAATGATGGCTGAACAGAAATATCGCATGTTGTTGAATAAGGCAAGAGATATTGATATTGATTGGTCGAAAGTGAAAGGATATCTCATATGAACCTAATATGGATGATTATATTTGCTGTCTCTAGTCTAGCGCTTATTGTGGTGCTCTTGCGTAATCAATTATCGCGATTGAGCTTGAAAAAAGTTATTGTACATTGGATTGTTGCGGCGACGGTATTGTTTCTAATGAATTATCTTGAAATCACCCAACCTTATGCCCTGCCGATTAATCCATTGACGATTGGTACTACCGCAGTACTAGGATTACCTGGTGTAGCATTACTTATGGGGACGCAGTATCTAATTGGATGAAAATATTATATTGTAAAAACCGCGTAACAACGGGGGTTTTCGCGGTTTTCGACAAAAAAATTAAAAATAGTTTTAAAAAAGGGTTGCATTCCATTAGGCCGCTATGGTATATTATTTCTTGTCGCCGCGAGAGATTGCGAGACACACGAAGAAAACAAGACGAGCTTCAAACTTACACAATGTAACGAGAAACTCACTTGAGTTTCTAACACGAAGATAACATGAACGTAGTTCATTGCATACCTTCCTTGAAGATTTTCCGAGCGTAAGCTCATCGAAAAACTTCTTTGATCTTTGAAAACTGAACAACGAGTAAGAACTGCCATTAACAATTTCACCTTTGTGAAATTGTTAATAACAAGCGAAACACGAAGATCTTTCCGAGCACGTTGTGCATCGAAAAGACTTCACTAATGAGCAAGTCAAACACCTTAATGGAGAGTTTGATCCTGGCTCAGGACGAACGCTGGCGGCGTGCCTAATACATGCAAGTCGAGCGGAGTTTGAAAGAAGCTTGCTTCTTTCAAACTCAGCGGCGGACGGGTGAGTAACACGTGGGTAACCTGCCTATAAGCCTGGGATAACATTCGGAAACGGATGCTAATACCGGATACGCGTTTTGATCGCATGATCGAAACGGGAAAGACGGAGCAATCTGTCACTTATAGATGGACCCGCGGCGCATTAGCTAGTTGGTGAGGTAATGGCTCACCAAGGCGACGATGCGTAGCCGACCTGAGAGGGTGATCGGCCACACTGGGACTGAGACACGGCCCAGACTCCTACGGGA